>JASGFB010000103.1:0-17083 GCA_047605765.1 Rhodocyclaceae bacterium | reverse complement strand
CACGTGGTGGATCCGCCAGGCCATCACCCGCTCGATCGCCGACCAGGCGCGCACGATCCGCATCCCGGTTCACATGATCGAAACGATCAACAAGATGAACCGCATCTCGCGCCAGATCCTCCAGGAAACGGGCCAGGAACCGGATCCCGCAACGCTCGCCATCAAGATGGAGATGCCTGAGGACAAGATCCGCAAGATCCTGAAGATCTCGAAAGAGCCGATCTCGATGGAAACCCCCATCGGTGACGACGATGATTCGCACTTGGGCGATTTCATCGAAGATACCGCGACGCTGGCCCCGGCCGATGCCGCGATGTATTCGTCGCTCAAGGACGTGACGGCCGAGATCCTCGATTCGCTCACGCCGCGCGAAGCCAAGGTGCTGCGCATGCGCTTCGGCATCGAAATGAACACCGACCACACGCTGGAAGAAGTCGGCAAGCAATTCGACGTCACCCGCGAGCGTATCCGTCAGATCGAAGCCAAGGCGCTGCGCAAGCTGCGCCACCCGTCGCGCTCGGAGAAGCTGCGCAGCTTCCTGGACGGCGAAGGCTGATACACTTGGCGCCGCCTCATGTCGCACGACATGAGGCGGTTTTGTTTTCGGGGCCTCTAGCTCATGCCTGGTTAGAGCAGCGGACTTGACCGGAAACGCCCTAAGGCCAGGTGCGCCGCCGCTCGCGAGCGCGCCGCTATGGACGCTTCCACCTGGGTTGCCGCGCGGTAAGTTAGCTCTGCCGCCCGGTATAACTGCTCAAATTCGGGGAAACCTCTGGCTTTACGCCGTGGCAATCCCGAGCGAAGCCCCCGTGAGGGGGAACGTGTAGAGACTGTACGGGCAGGTCGTAAAGACAAGAGACAGTCCAGACCACAAACCCGAAAGGGGCGGTGAAAGCCGTAGTGGTACGCATAATCCGTTGGTGCCGAGTTCGACTCTCGGGGGGCCCACCATACCGGCATCGCAAGATGCGGAAAAAGCCGCGACACCCGACACGGGGTCGCGGCTTTTTCTTTGCGCGCCCGCCCATTCGCGAACTGCGGCGGCGCAGTGCGTGCGCCTTGGCATGCGCAAAGCGCCCGGGCTGACATACCATCGGAAGCATTTGCATTGCGCAGGAGCACAACGTGGCTCGCATCATCCCCGATGGCTGGCGCGAACTGGCCGTCACAGGCGCCGCCGCGCGCGAAATCGCCACGCTTCACACCTTGGCGAGCAGTTTGCCAGACACCTATACCGTCTTCCACAACGTGCATTGGAGCCGCCTGCACGAAGAAACACTGCTCATCGGCGAAGCGGATTTCGTCGTCGTGGCGCCTTCCGGCCACGTGCTGCTGATCGATCAGGAGAACGGTTTTCTCAAAGAGGATGCGGGCGGCCTGCTGCAACACTACGACAAATCCACCACAGCCATCGTCACCCGCCTCGGGCAATCGGCGCATACCATCCAGCAGCGTCTGCGCACCCCGCCAGTCAGTCAGGCGGCTGTCGTCGATATCCTTCTGTACTGCCCGGACTACACGATCCGCAACCCCAGCACGGTGGGGGTGCCGCCCGAGCGCATCATCGATGCCAGTCGCCGTGGATATCTGTGCGCTCAGATCGAAAGCATCACCCGTGGCCCCGAATCCGCCAGCGCCATGGAGATGGTCCGCTTCTTCAGCAATCGGCTGCAGTTGATGCCGGACGTGCGCGCCTTCGTGAATCAGGCCGAGCAGCTTTACATGCGGCTATCCGGCGGGCTGGCGCAATGGGCACGCCAGGTCGAATGCCATCCGCATCGCCTGCACGTGGTGGGCACAGCGGGTTCCGGCAAGACGCAACTGGCGCTCGCGGCGCTTCACGATGCGGTTGCCGCTGGCCGGCGGGCGCTCTACGTGTGCTACAACCGTCCGCTCGCCGATCACGTTGCCCACATCGCACCGCCCGAAGCCACTGTTGCCACCTATCACCATTTGTGCAGCCGCATCCAGCGCAGCCAGGGCATTGCGCCGGACTACGCCGTGGATGGCGCCTTCGAACGCGTGGGCGCCCCCTTCCCCGCCGATGCCGATCTGTCGGCCTGGCAGTTCGATGAGCTGATCGTCGACGAGGGGCAGGATTTTGAGCCGCCCTGGTTCGACAACCTGATGCGGCTGCTGCGCCCCGAAGGGCGTGCATGGTGGCTGGAGGATCCCATGCAGAAGCTGTACCGGCGCGAATCGGTGGAGCCCCCCAACTGGGTAAAGATTCACTCGAACACCAATTACCGGACGCCGGCAGACATGCTTGAACAGATCGCCGATCTGCTCCACCTGCCGGACATCACCCACGGCGGCAGTCCACTGCGCGGCGCCGGCATGAGCGTCAAGACGTATGAAGACGATGAGCAATTATCCGAAGCGACACGGCGAGCGGTGACCGAATGCCTGGGCGCGGGCTTTCGTCGCGACATGATCGCCCTGATCACCTTCAAGGGCCGCGATAAATCCGCCCTGATGCAGCAGGAGCGTCTCGGGCCCAACCGCCTGCAGAAGTTCACAGGGGAATACGACATGCTCGGCAGCCCGGTGTTCAGCGAGGGCGACCTGCTGATTGAAACGGTCTACCGGTTCAAGGGACAAAGCTGTCCCTGCGTGATACTGACCGAGGTGGACTTCGACACGCTCGACGAGATCGCACGACGCAAGCTTTTCGTCGGCGCTACGCGCGCGACGCAGAAACTTGTCATTGTCATGTCGGGTCAGGCGTCGCGACTGCTGACCGCCGCCAACAATACCCAAGCGGCCACGCCCTGATTCACTGTGCCACGACGTAAAAAAAGGGCTGCGAACGATCGCAGCCCTTTTCTTTTGCGCGTCGGCGACGCCGGCTATCAGGAACCGGACAGGGCGTTCACACCATCCACGATGTAGCGATGGCGGTTGACGATGCGCTTGTCACGCGGGTGCGTACCCGGCACAGCCGAGATCAGCGCCTTGGTGTAGGGGTGTTCCGGATTCGAGCAGATCTTGTCCGCCGGACCCGTTTCCACCACTTGGCCCTTGTACATGACGGCCACGCGATCGCAGAAGTAACGGATCACGCCGATGTCATGGCTGATGAAGATGAACGAGAGCTTGAACTTCTCTTGCAGATCCAGCAGCAGATCCAGCACTTGCGAACGCAGCGTCACGTCCAGCGCCGAAGTCGGTTCGTCGGCGATGATCAGACGGGGGTTCAGCGCCAGGGCGCGTGCCACACCGATCCGCTGACGCTGACCACCCGAGAATGCGTGCGGGTAGCGGTCCATCGCCAGGCTCGGCATGCCCACCATCGCCAGCAGTTCGGCAACGCGGTCACGCAGTTCTCTGCCCTTGAGCATGCCGTTGACCAGCAACGGCTCGCCCACGATCTGACCGATGGTCATGCGCGGGTTCAGCGAAGCAAACGGATCCTGGAAGACCATGCGCATTTCGCGGTGGATCTTCTGCATATCGTGCTTGCCCAGCTTGGCCAGATCGACGACTTGGCCCGTGGCGGTGTTGTAGTGCATCTCACCGCCGGAGGTCGACAATACACGGATGATGCAGTTGCCGAGGGTCGTCTTGCCGGAGCCCGATTCGCCCACCACGCCGAGGTTCTCACCTTCGTAGAGGTCGATCGAGACGTTGTCGAGCGCCTTGAACGGAGCGCTGGTCGTGCCCTTGAGGAACGACTTGCGGCCCGGGTAGACCTTCGACAGGTTGCGCACTTCCAGCAGCTTGTTGGTCGTGATGGTGCTCTTGCGTGCCTGGCGAGCCGACGTCTCAAGCTTACGAACGGAATCGATCAGTTGACCGGTGTATTCGTTCTGCGCGCTGTAGAAGATCTGTTCGGCCGGCCCGAACTCGAGCATCTTGCCATTGCGCATCACGCCGATTTCGTCGGCGATCTCGGCCACCACACCCATGTCGTGGGTGATGAACAGCACCGACATGCCATAGGCTTGCTGCAGTTCCTTGATGAGCGCCAGGATTTCGGCCTGCGTCGTCACGTCCAGCGCCGTGGTCGGCTCGTCCGCGATCAGGATGTTCGGGTTGCAGGCCAGGGCCATGGCGATCATGGCGCGCTGACGCATACCGCCCGAATACTCGAACGTGTACTTGTCGATCGCCACCGCCGGGTTGGGGATTTCAACACGGCGCAGCAGTTCGATGGCGCGGGCACGCGCTTCGGCATGATCCACGTTCTGATGCAACAGGATCGTTTCCGTGATCTGGTTGCCGATCGTGTGAATCGGCGACAGAGAGGTCATCGGCTCCTGGAAGATCATCGCGATCTGGTGACCGCGAATGGAGCGGATTTCCTTGCCGCGCGGATGCAGCTTGGCCAGGTCGACGACGCTCGAACCGGTTTCGCCCGGGTTGTAGAGCATCTGACCGCCAACGATGCGACCGGGGTAATCCACGATCTGCAGGATCGAACGGGCAGCCACCGTCTTGCCCGAGCCCGACTCGCCCACGATGCAGAGCGTCTTGCCGCGCTGCATACGGAAGCTGACGTCATCGACGGCACGCACGGTGCCCTCGCCCGTCCCGAAGTGCGTCTGAAGATTACGCACATCCAGGATGATTTCGCTGGCGCCAGCGGCCAGCGTGTGATGATTTTCGTGATCAACCATTTTTCAGACTCTGTGCGTAAAGGATCAATGGGCGTACGGGTCGGCAGCGTCGCGCAGGCCATCACCCATGAAGTTCAGCGCCAGCACCGAGATCACCACTGCCACGCCGGGCAGCAGCAGCCACGGCATACTATCGAGCACATTGATCTTCTGCGCGCTTTGCAACAGCACCCCCCAGCTCATCGCCGGCGGTTGCAGACCCAGGCCCAGGAAGCTGAGCGAGGTTTCCGCAATGATCATGTTCGGAATCGCCAGCGTCACCGCCGCGATGATGTGGCTGGCCAGCGAGGGCAGCATGTGGCGGAAGATCACGCGACCTTCACCGCAGCCGTCCAGCTTGGCGGACACCACGAACACTTCGGTACGCATCGCCAGGAAGCGGCCACGCACCACACGAGCCAGTGACGTCCAACCGATCAGCGAAATGATCACGGTAATGGCGAAGTACTGGATATGCGGAGGCCAGTTCTTCGGCAACGCAGCAGCCATACCCATCCAGATGGGAATGGTCGGCAGCGAGATGATGAACTCGACCATCCGTTGAATGGCCCAGTCGATCTTGCCGCCGTAGTAGCCGGAGATACCGCCGAACATGATCCCCAGGATCATGCTCAGGAACACGCCGAACAGACCCAGTGCCATCGTGAAGCGGCCACCGTAAAGGATACGCGTCAGCAGATCGCGGCCAGACTCATCCGCGCCCAGCAGGTACATACGATCGTTGGGGCTCTTCGGACCGAAGAAGTGCAGATCCGACTGAATACCCAGCAGCGTGTACTTGTAACCGCGCACGAAGAAGCCCACGTCGACCTTCTTGAACGGCACGAAGGTCAGTTCCAGGGTTTCCGGATCGCGATCCTGCTTGCGCAGGACCACGTGCGGGCGGAACGAGCCGTTATCCCACAGGTGCAGCATTTGCGGCGGGTGGGCAGCGAAGTCGGCGGTACGCATTTCGGCCGCCGGATCATCTGCCTGACCTTCCGGGTTGGTGGGCGCAAAGAACTCCGCAAACATCGTGACCATGTAAACCAGGACCACGATGATGGCGCTCACCAGCGCCAGGCGGTGCTTCTTGAAGCGGTACCACATCAGGGTCCACTGCGAGGCGTATTCAATACCGCCACGCAGGTTGCTCATGTTGACCTGAGCGGTCGTAGCTGTCGTCTCACTCATTTTTCAATCAATCCATCCGAATGCGGGGGTCAAGAACGGCCAGCAGAATGTCGGAAATCAGCGTACCGACCACGGTCAGCAAACAGATCAACAGCAGCAAGGCACCAGACAAATAAATATCTTGCACGAGCAGGGCGTTGTAGAGCATTTGCCCTGCCGTCGGCATCGACAGCACGATCGACACGGTCGTGCCGCCGTTCACCAGCGTGGGCAACACCGAACCGAGCGTACTGACGAACGGGTTCAGCGCCACGCGCACGGGGTACTTGAACAGCAGGCGCGGTTCGGTCAGACCCTTCGCACGGGCGGTCACCACATACGGTTGCGACAGTTGGTCGATCAGGTTGGCCCGCATGATACGAATCAGGCTGGCCGAGGCCGAGATACCGATGATGATCACGGGGATGACCAAGTGCTTGAGCAGATCGAAGAACTTGGCGATGGTCCAGGGCGTGTTCTGGCCTTGGAACTCTTCCGAGAACAGACCCGAAAGCACCTGGCCGGTTTCTTCCTTGACCACGTACATCAGGATCAGCGCCAGCAGGAACGGCGGAATGGCCAGACCCACGAAGCTGACGAACGTGAATGCGTAGTCGCCGACCGAGTAGCGCTTGACGGCCGAATACACGCCGATGGGCAACGCGATCATCCACGACAGGAACAACGAGCCGACCGTCATGAGGACGGTGTAGCCCATGCTCTCGCCGATCAGCTCGGAAACAGCCTGGTTCCACGTAAAGGAACGACCGAAGTCACCGTGCAGGACGATGTCGGAGATCCAGCGCACGTACTGAACGATGAGAGGCTGATCAAGGCCGAGACGAGCACGCTCGTTGGCCATCATCGCCGCATCAACGGTCGAGCCGGACGCTGACATCTGGGCAGCCCAGCTGTCGACGTAGTCGCCCGGGGGCAACTGGATAATCACAAATACTGTCAGCGACACCAGGATGAAGAATGGAATGGCTGACAAAAAGCGCCTGAATATGAAAGAAAGCACGGTTAAGCTCTCGCAAAGATAAACGCGGAAAAATACCTACGGCCAATCAAGTCCCCGAATGGTTGTAACGACTGCGGCGGGCCGCCACAGCGATTTGGGGACGTGACTACGGTTTTTGGGTGTTGCCTGCCCTGCCCCGGGGCGAACCCCGGGGCATTGGACGGGCAGACGATCAGGACTACTTCGCGATTACTTCGTGAAGTACCACTGTTGCGGCAGAGACAGGCTCGGCGTGGCGAACGGCCAGCCGAACGGCATCTTCTCATTCACATTCTGCAGCTTGACGCTGTGCAGGGACGAGGTCACGGCCGGGCGAACCGTACCGATGACTTCGAACTCGTCAGCAGCAATTTGCAGGATTTGCTTGAAGAGGCTCAGCGCTTGCGACTGAGTCTTGGCGCCCTTCCATTGGTCGTACAGCGCCATACGCTTCTTCATGCTTTCGTTCGGCTCGACGCCTTGCTTGCCAGCCGTCAGATACCACTTGGCCCATTCCAGGCTCATGCGGGATTCCAGCGGATGGACCGCGACGTAGGTACGCGGGTTCAGCGTGGCATCCAGACCGCCCGGGAAGACGTCCATGGAGATGTCGTAGTCGTTGCTGGTAGCGCGGTTGTAGAACAGCGAGCGTTCCGAACCCTTGATCACCAGCTCGACACCGGCCTTTTGCCATTGGCGACGGACCAGTTCCAGCGTCTGCACCATCACTTGACGGTCGATCATGACGATCGCGTCGAGCGACACGCGGCCACCATCCGGGTACGTGCGATAGCCTTCGCCATCACGCTTGGTCAGGCCCAGCTTGTCCAGAATCTGGTTGGCTTGCGCCAGGTCCAGCTTCAGGTACTGGGTGGCCAGCTTTTCGTTGTACCACTTGGATTCCTTGAACGGACCGCTCTGCCATGCTTGGGTCTGACCCAGGAACGCGACCTTGTTGATTTCTTCGCGGTCCATGGCCAGCGACAGTGCCTGACGGAAGTCATGTTGCACCATCAGCTTGCGCAGCTTTTCGTTCTTGGTGGTCTGGTTCATCCACAGGCCGGCGGCGTTGGCGTTGGCGTTGGTCTGACCAAACACCTTGTAGCCACCCTTTTGCTGGTTCTTCAGCAGCAGCGGACGGTTAGCGACGTCACCCAGCAGACGGCCTTCCAGGTCGAACTGACCGTTGGTGGCAGCCAGCAGGATGGCCTGCAGGTCGGACACAACGGCGAACTGGACGCGGTCGATGTACGGCAGTTGCTTGCCGGTCGGGTCGACTTGCCAATAGAACGGGTTGCGTTCCATGACCACGCGGGTCACGGCGCCACCGTACGGTTCCTTGATCAGCCACGGATCGATCGTCGGACGATCAACCGTGCTCCAGCGCGAGGGCAGCTCGATGTCGGCGCACTTGGCGCGCATCAGCGAGGGCCAGTCCTTCACGTTGGCCTTGGCGAATTCGGCGGAGACGTTCTTGTTATAAGCCGGGTGGAACTGCGAGCAGTACTTCTTTTGGTACAGCGTCGGGTGTTGGCCCAGCGGGGTCGCCAGCGTTTCCGGGAAGGACAGGTTGGCCGAGGGGAACTCGAACTTAACCGTGTATTCGTCGACCTTCGACACCTTCGGCGGCTTGCCGCCAACCAGGTATGCGTCCGGGGTCTGCGCGAACATTTCCTTGTTCAGCACGACGTCGTTCATGGCGAACACGATATCGTCCGCGGTGAAAGGCGTGCCATCCGACCACTTCATGCCCTTACGCAGCTTGAAGACGTATTCGGTTGCGTCCGGGCTCACGGTGTAGCTCTCGGCAACGTACGGCTCGACGGCATTGATGTCCTGCGTCCAGTGCGTCAAACCTTGCGGGCCAATGGTACGCAGAACGCCGTTCTGGTCAGCGTTCGTACGCATCACGGTACGCAGCGTGCCGCCGTATACGCCGTTAGCACCCAAAGGCTTGATCACCAAGGGTTTTTCCGGCAGACGCTGGTCAACTGGGGGCAGCTGCTTGTTTTGATCCAGCGCTGGCGACTGCGTAAACGCAGAAGCGATTGCTGGCAGCATTGCTGCGACCGCAACTGACGCTGCTGTCACGGCAAACTTGCGAGAGTAAAACCTCATCTTGTCCTCCTAGGATGAACTACGAGTTCCTGGCCATCGCCTTACTACCGGTCACACCGGTTCGTACAGGTAAACCAGAATAGCCATGCCGATGGTACTCCTCGGCGCCGCCATCATACAAGTGCATTATGCGTTCATACAAGTCGCTAATTGGCAGCTCGAAAGGCTTTTACTGTCAGGCTCTTGGGATGATTCCCACCTATTGGCGACCGCAGTTTCGGCATCTTCAACAGTGGACTTGTTGAGCGATGTCAATTCTGTAAATCCCGCACAATCCGGGGCGGCACGTAAGTATTGGTACAAAGAAGGGAAAAAGCGATGTGCAGAGCAGCAAAACTTATAGTCAGCCGGCTCTGCAAACTTGTGTGACACCCGCCATGACCTTCATGCGAAGGCCGGCGAGACGTCCGTGGCGGTGCTGCGGCGGCGCACCGGAACGAAGGCGGTCAGGCGACGTAGCCGCCAATGGTAAGCGCGTCGCGTTCATGCAATGATGGCTGCGCGGCGCCTATCGCCCGAATAATAACCCATAAAGTTAACCATCTCGTCCGTCACACGCCGCGATGACCCAACACCTTTCCTTTCTGCGGCGCGCCCTGCCCGGACGCCTGCACGTGCAGTTGGCGACGTTGTTCGGGCTGTTGTTCACCTTTTCGAGCGTGTGCTTCGCCCTGTATACGACTCACGAGCAGGGACGGCGCGCCGAGCAACGCCTGATGGCGCAGGCACAGTCGCTCAGCACGGGCCTTGGCGCAGCGGTAACGGTGGCACTGCGCCAATACAACGTGGCGCAGATCGAGGACATCCTGCTGCAGGCGAACGCCTTTCCGGACGTCCGCACCATCGATGTCCTGTCGCCCGGCGGCACCCTGCTCGCCTGTGTGCAGCGCAGCCCCGATGGGACGTTGCGCGCCACGCGCCCGATCGGGCGCCCCATTCCACCACCGGTGGCGGTGCCAAGCATCGAGCGCCTGACCATCAAGACCGGCCGCATCAGCCGCGAGCAGTTCGAGGTATGGGCGCCGATCGGCACCGGCGCGGACCTGGGCTGGCTGCGCGCCCGCTTCAACACCGACACGCTCGATGCGGCCCGCCACCAACTCCTGTTCGACTCCATCTGGGTCAGCCTGCTGGCCTCGGTGCTGGCCACGCTGGCGGTGTTCCTCTTCATGCGCCATCCGCTCATGCGCCTGGGGTCGGCCACACGTTTCGCCGAACATCTGGAATACAGCTACGGGGATGTGCTGAGTACCGACTCCGGCGTCTCGGATATCGACGCCCTGGCGCATGCCCTCAATAAAACGTCGGCCCGGCTGTTCGAACAGCAGACCGCCCTGGCGCGCTCCGAGGCACACTTTCGCACGGTGGTGGAAAGCCTCTCCGAACTGGTCTTCGAGACCGATCGCCAGGGCCGCTGGACGTACCTGAACCCGGCGTGGATGGATATCACCCATTACGACATCGACGAAGGCCTGGGGCGTTCGTTCATCGACTTCACCCCCCGTGAAGAGCACCCACGCATCATCCGGGCCTTCCGACCGCTGATGCGCGGGGAGGTCGAACAGGTTCGCGAACAGTTCCGCTTCATCACCAAGGATCGCAGCACGCGTTGGCTGGAAGTATTTGCGCGCTCGCGACGCGATGAGCTGGACAATCTGCTCGGCTACATGGGCTCGGTGACCGACATCACCGTCCGCAAGCACGCCGAAAGCGCCCTGCAAGACCAGCTCCACTTCATGGAATCGCTCATTGAGGCCATCCCCAATCCCATTTACGTGAAGGACCTCTACGGGCGCTACATCGCGTTCAACCGTGCCTACGAACGATTCTTCAACGTGCGGCGAGAAGACTGGCTCGGCAAGACCACCTTCGACCTGTTCGACGACGAGTTGCAGGCACGCCAACAGCACGACAAGGACATGGCCCTGCTCGCCACTGGCGGGCTGCAGGTCTTCGAGGCGCACATCAAGACGCGCACCGGCATCGAGTCGGACGCGCTCTATCAAAAATCGCTGTTCTTCCAGGCCGATGGCCACGCGGCCGGCATCCTCGGCTGCATCACGGACATATCCGAGCGCAAGCAGTTCGTGCAGGAACTCATGCACGCCAAGGAAGCGGCGGAAGCAGCCAGCCGCGCCAAGAGCGACTTCCTGGCCAACATGAGCCACGAAATCCGCACCCCGATGAACGCCATCATCGGCATGACGCACCTGACCCTGGACACGGAGCTGACCGAGGAGCAACGCGAATATCTATCGCTGGTCCACAGCTCGGCCGACGCGCTGCTGGCGATCATCAACGACATCCTGGATTTCTCGAAGATCGAAGCCGGCCACATGCGCTTCGAGCAATTGGTCTTCAACTTATCGGACAGCATCACCTCGACCGTACGCACGCTGGTACCGCGCGCGCAGGAAAAGCAGCTCGACATGGATTTCAGCCTGGCACCCGAGATCCCCGATCTGATCTGCGGCGATCCCTATCGGCTGCGCCAGGTGCTGCTCAACCTGCTGTCCAACGCCCTCAAGTTCACCGATCACGGTGAGGTGCATCTGTCGGTGGACATGCTTGAAGAACACAGCGACGACATCTTGCTGCGCTTTGCGGTGAGCGATAGCGGTATTGGCATACCCGCCGACAAGCAAGAGATCATTTTCGACGCGTTTTCGCAGGCGGATACGTCGACCACCCGCCGCTTTGGCGGCACGGGCCTCGGGCTGGCAATCTGCGCGCGCCTGGTGGGCGCCATGGGGGGGCGCATCTGGGTGGAAAGCGACCCGGGCCAGGGCAGCACTTTCTATTTCACGGCCCGCTTTGCCACCGCCAAGCCCGCTTTGAGCACGACGGCCGCCGAGGCATCGCAGGAAGCCGCCCTGCAGCCCGCCATCTCGCTCAAGCTCTTGCTGGCCGAGGACAACCCGGTCAACCAGACGCTGGCGCTGCGCATGCTCAACAAACTGGGGCATCAGGTAGAGATGGCCGCCAATGGCGAGGAAGCGCTCCAGTTGCGCCGCACGCACCCCGACCTGGATGCCATCCTCATGGACGTCCAGATGCCGATCATGAGCGGCATCGAGGCCACGCAAGCCATCCGCCAGTACGAGCAGGCCGGCGCATTGACGCGCGTGCCCATCGTCGCCATGACGGCCCATGCCATGCATGGCGATCGCGAGCGCTGCCTGGACGCCGGCATGGATGGCTATCTCACCAAGCCGATCCTGTCCGATCAACTGGCCAGCGAGCTGGCGCGCGTCGTGCCACGGGCGACGCCGCAAATCCCCCTGCGCAGCGGCAACGGCGGCCCCACGGTGCCGGTATTCGACCGCGCCTGGATGCTCAACCAGATCGGCGGCGACGTCGATCTCATGCATGAGGTGGCGCGAATCTTCGTAGCCGACAGCGTACGCATTGCGCAGACACTGCGTGACGGGCTGGCGCAAAACAATCTGGACGGCATCTACGCCAGTGCGCACACCGCCAAGGGCGCGGTGGGCAACTTTGGCGCCAAGGAAACGGTGGCCGCGGCGATCGCGCTGGAACGGGCATGCAAGGCGCAGGAGCTCGACAAACTGCCGGCCCTGATCGATGCCCTGCTGCGAGAAATGAAACGGCTCACCGACGCGTTGCGCGAGGAACTCGGCGAGCCAGATGGCATGGATGCGGACGCCGCCACATCCAGCACCTGAGACAGGCGACGGCCGAGCGTCGCCTGGCGGACATTTGAACGGCCGGAGCCTCAGCTCTTCTGGCTGATTTCGCGTTGCAGCTCTTCCAGGCCGACGTGGCGCACATCGCGGCCACGCACCTGGAAGATCACGTATTCGGCGATGTTCTTGGCATGATCGCCGACGCGCTCCATGGCCTTGGCGGCAAACAGCAGGTCGATGCCACGCGAGATGGTGCGCGGATCTTCCATCATGAAGGTGATGAGCTGGCGCATCACGGACTTGAATTCGATGTCGATTTCCTTGTCCAGGCGCACCACCTCGCCGGCAGCATCAATATCGAGGCGCGCAAAGGCGTCGAGAGAGCGGCGCAACAGATCGATCGCGAGGCCGCCGATATGGCGCAGATGCACGCGCGGCGTGGCAGTCATGGCCTCGGTTTCGTGCAGGATCTTGGCGACCTTGCTGATCTTCTTGGCCTCGTCGCCGATGCGCTCCAGATCGGTCACCACCTTCGACACCGACAGGATCGAACGCAGGTCGCCGGCTGCCGGCTGGCGCTTGGCGATGATCTGGGCGATGGCTTCGTCGAGCTCGACTTCGAGTTCATTGACGCGATGGTCATTGCCGATCACGCGATCGATCACCATGGCATCGCCCTCGGTCAGCCCTTCGAGCGCCTTGACCACCTGCTGTTCGACATAGCCGCCCATCTGCAATACCCGGGTACGGATATTGTCCAGTTCTATGTCGTACTGGCGGACAGTATGTTCGTTCATATTCACAACTCCGGCGTTATCCATGGTGTTCCATACGGCGAGATTGGCGGTGCCGCCAGTCTGCACGCGTCACATGAAAGCAATATTTCAGCCAAGTGACAATGTCTGAACACCCGAAGGGGTGCCCAGCAGCAGCACATCGGCGGGGCGCAGCGCAAAAATGCCATTGGTGACGACGCCCGGAAGATTGTTGATGCGCGCCTCCAGGGCCGCCGGCTCGGTGATCGACAAGCCATGCACGTCGATGATCACATTGCCGTTGTCCGTCACGACACCTTCACGCACGCTGGGGCGCCCGCCCAGCTTGGCCAGTTCGCGCGATACCAGCGCGCGCGCCATGGGGATGACCTCCACGGGCAGCGGAAAGCGCCCAAGCACGTCCACGCGCTTCGAGGCATCGCAAATGCACACGAACTTGCGGGCCGCTGCGGCGACAATTTTCTCGCGAGTCAGCGCAGCGCCCCCACCCTTGATCATGCAATGCCCGCCGTCGATCTCATCGGCGCCGTCAACATAGACCGACAGGCCGTCGACGTCATTCAGATCGAACAATGCAATGCCATGTCTGCGCAAGCGCTGGGCGCTGGCCTCGGAACTCGCCACCGCACCACGGATGCGATCGCGCATGGCAGCCAGACCGTCGATGAAGAAATTGGCGGTCGAGCCTGTGCCAACGCCGATGACTTCGCCTTCCGGCACATACGCCAGGGCGGCTTGCGCAACGGCGCGTTTGAGTTCGTTCTGATCCATGGCGGGGCCTTCAACGGCGAAAATCGAGGGGACGTATTGTAGAGGAATAGCCCATGTGCGGGCTTTATGCGGCACGGCATCGCGTTAGTCGCAGCCTACCTGCAGACGGCCGCCATCGCCGACACCCATGAAAAAGGCGCGGAAGCCCGCGCCTTGTCTGTCGTCCGGTGGCCGAGGCTCAGCGCTCGACGGCCATCGCCACCCCCATGCCGCCACCGATGCACAACGCCGCAAAGCCACGCTTGGCGTTGCGACGCTGCAACTCATGCAGCAAGGTCACCAGCACGCGGCAGCCGGAAGCCCCAATCGGGTGCCCCAAGGCAATGGCCCCGCCATTGACGTTGATGCGCGAGGTATCCCATTCCATGTCGCGATTCACCGCAATGGCCTGCGCTGCGAAAGCTTCGTTGATTTCCATGATGTCCGGCGAATCGGCATTCCAGCCGATGCGCTTCATGCAGGCCCGGCTGGCCGGCGCCGGGCCGATGCCCATATAAGCCGGATCCACGCCGGCCCATGCATAGCCAGTGATGTGCGCCATGATGGGCAGCCCCAGCGAGCGGGCACGGCTTTCGCTCATGACCATTACCGCCGCCGCGCCGTCGTTGATGCCCGAGGCGTTGCCGGCGGTAACGGTACCGGCCTTGTCGAAGGCGGGCTTGAGCGCGGCCAGGGATTCCATGGTCGAGCCATGCTTCGGATATTCGTCGCTGTCGAAAACGATGTCACCTTTCCTGGAAGCGATCGTCACCGGCACGATCTCGTCCTTGAAGTGACCCGCCTTCTGCGCGGCTTCGGCCTTTTGCTGCGAAGCCAGCGCGAAGGCGTCCTGCTCCTCGCGGGTAATGGCGAAGCGCTTGGCCAGATTCTCGGCCGTCACGCCCATGTGGTAGTTGTTGTAGGCGTCCCACAGACCGTCATTGACCATCGTGTCGATGAGTTTGGCATCGCCCATGCGGAAGCCATCGCGCGAACCATTGAGCACGTGGGGGCTGGCCGACATGTTCTCTTGCCCGCCAGCGATCACGATTTCGGCGTCGCCGCTGCGAATGGCCTGTGCCGCCAGCATGACGGCCTTCAGGCCCGAGCCGCAGACCATGTTGATGGTCATCCCCGACACCCCCACCGGCAGGCCCGCCTTGATCACTGCCTGGCGCGCCGGGTTCTGGCCCACTCCCGCCGTCAGGACTTGCCCCATGATCACGTCGGAAACGGCATCGGCCGGCAGGCCGGTGCGCGCAAGCAGGCCTCGAATCACAACGGCCCCCAATTCAGCAGCCGGCACTTTGGCCAGTGAACCACCGAACTTGCCGACCGCCGTACGCGCAGCAGCCACGATCACTACGTTTTCCATCGCTGACTCCTTACCGTGCTATCGATTCGCTATCAATGCCTGCAAGGGTAACCGGACCTGGAATGAAAAAGGGCGCAGTCCCCGCAAATGACTTGCAAGGAGTGCGCCCGTTGCACGCTGCCCTTGCAGGGCTTTGTGCGAGTCTAGCGTGGTTTACTTCTTTTTCATCGGGGGCAAGTCCGTACATGTCCCTTCGAACACTTCTGCCGCCATACCGATGGATTCGCCCAGCGTCGGATGCGGGTGGATGGTCTTGCCGATATCGACGGGGTCACACCCCATCTCGATGGCCAGCGCCACTTCACCGATCATGTCGCCCGCGTTGGGGCCGACAATGCCGCCACCGATCACACGGTGCGTTTCTTCATCGAAAATCAGCTTGGTAAAGCCGTATTCGCAACGATTTGCGATGGCGCGACCGGAAGCTGCCCACGGGAATTTACCTACACCAATCTTCTTGCCGGCGGCCTTGGCTTCGAGTTCGGTGACGCCCACCCAGGCCACTTCCGGCTCGGTATAGGCCACCGACGGAATGACATTGGCATCGAAGAAGGATTTCTCGCCCGACGCGGCTTCAGCGGCGACGTGACCTTCATGCACGCCCTTATGGGCAAGCATCGGCTGCCCCACGATGTCGCCGATGGCGAAAATATGCGGGACATTGGTGCGTTGTTGCTTGTCGACCGGGATGAAACCACGGTCGGTCACCACCACGCCCGCCTTGTCGGCGCCAACCTTCTTGCCGTTCGGGCTGCGGCCCACGGCCACCAGCACGAGGTCGTACTTCTGCTCGTCGGCAGGCGCGCCCTCGCCCTCGAACTTCACCAGGATGCCGTCGGCGCGCACGGTGCAGCCCACCGTCTTGGTCTTGAGCATGACCTTGTCGAAGCGCTGCATGTTGAGCTTTTCCCACACCTTCACGAGGTCGCGGTCGGCGCCCATCATGAGGCCGTCGGCCATTTCCACCACATCGATGCGGGCCCCCAGGGCCGAATACACCGTGGCCATTTCGAGACCGATGATGCCGCCGCCGATCACCAGCATGCGCTTGGGGATTTCACGCAGTTCGAGCGCGCCGGTCGAATCGACGATGCGCGGATCTTCCGGCATGAAGGGCAGCTTCACCGCCTGCGAACCGGCGGCGATGATGCATTTGGCGAACTTGATGACCTTCTTTTCGCCCGAGCGATCTTGTCCCGCGCCGGTGGTCATTTCGACTTCGATATGGTGCGGATCGATGAAATTGCCGTAGCCACGCACCACTTCGACCTTGCGCGACTTGGCCATGCCGACCAGGCCGGTGGTCAGCTTGTTGACCACCTTCTGCTTGTGGCCGCGCAGGCTTTCGAGGTTGACCTTGGGCGAATCGAAGGCCACACCGATGTCGGCGAAGTGCGAAGCTTCATCGATCACCGCCGCGACGTGCAGCAGCGCCTTGGAGGGGATGCAACCCACGTTCAGGCATACGCCGCCCAGGGTGGCGTAACGCTCGACCAGCACCGTCTTCATACCGAGGTCGGCGGAACGGAAGGCGGCCGAATAGCCGCCGGGGCCGGCACCCAGCACCAGCATTTCGCATTCGATGTCAGCAGTGCCACTGAAAGACCCGGCCGCCGGCGCGGCAGCGGGTGCAGGGGCTGCAGCAG
>JASGFB010000102.1:0-17256 GCA_047605765.1 Rhodocyclaceae bacterium | reverse complement strand
GGCGGCCGGCTTGGCTTCGGCGGCGGGTGCCGCGGCACCCGCCTTGGCGTCGGTATCGATAGTGGCGATGACTTCGCCCGAAGTCACGGTCGAGCCATTGGCCTTGATGATCTTGACCAATACGCCGTCGGCGGGCGCCGGCGTTTCAAGCACGACCTTGTCGGTTTCGATGTCGATCAGGTTCTGATCGCGGCTGACCGCTTCGCCCTCTTTCTTATGCCAGCTGACCAGGGTCGCTTCCGACACGGACTCCGACAACTGAGGGACTTTTACTTCGATGAGCATTTATCTATTCCTCGTTGAGTTCTGTTCTGATGTGCGTTAGAGCTTGCCGAAAGCCCCTTCGACGACCGCTTTTTGCTGCGCATTGTGTTTGGCGGCGTAACCGACGGCGGGCGAGGCCGACGCCGGACGGCTGACCAGATGGATCTCCTGGTCGGCGTGCACCGAGCGGGCCAGGTGCTGGCGCGACAGGAACCAATACCAGGAGCCCTGGTTTTCCGGTTCTTCCTGGCACCACACCACCTGCTTGGCGGCCGGGTACTTGGCCAGCTCGGCCTTGAACGCCGCTTCCGGGAACGGATAGAGCTGTTCGACGCGCACGATGGCGACGTCTTTGTAGCCCTTGGCGCGACGCTCGGCGAGCAGGTCGTAGTAGACCTTGCCGCTGCACAGAACGACACGTTTGACCTTCTTGGCGTCCAGCTCGTCGACTTCGCCGATGACCGTGCGGAAGCCGCCCTTGGCCAGTTCGTCCAACGACGACGTGGCGTCCTTGTGACGCAGGAGCGACTTGGGCGTCATGACGACCAGCGGCTTTCTCAGCTTGCGGACCATCTGGCGGCGCAGCAGGTGGAAGATCTGCGCCGGCGTCGAGGGCACGCACACCTGCCAGTTGTTTTCGGCCGACAGCTGCATGTAGCGCTCCAGACGCGCCGATGAGTGCTCCGGCCCCTGCCCTTCGTAGCCGTGCGGCAGCAGCATGGTGATGCCCGACAGGCGCCCCCACTTGGCTTCGCCCGAGCTGATGAACTGATCGATGACCACCTGCGCGCCGTTGCCGAAGTCGCCGAATTGCGCTTCCCACACCACGAGCTCATTCGGCTCGGCGGTAGCGTAGCCGTATTCGAAGCCCAGCACGCCCGCTTCGGACAGCACTGAATCGATCACCACGAACGGCGCCTGGCCTTCCTGGATGTGCTCCAGCGGCACGTAGTTGCCGGCATCCCAGCGCTCGCGGTTCTGGTCGTGCAGCACGGCGTGGCGGTGGAAGAAGGTGCCGCGGCCACAGTCCTGGCCCGACACGCGTACGCCAAAGCCTTCGGCCACCAACGAAGCGTAGGCCAGGTTCTCGCCCATGCCCCAGTCCAGCGCCTGCTTGCCTTCGCCCATGGCGCGGCGCGCTTCGACGATGTTGCCGACGCGCGAGTGCAGCGAGAAGCCTTCCGGCAGCGTGGTCAGGCGTTGCGCCAGGCGCTTGAGTTCAGCCTTGGGGACGGCCGTCTTGGCGTCGTCCGTGTAGGGCTTCTTCATGAACGGCGTCCAGTCCTGCGCGAACTTGCGCGTGTAGCCGGACAGCACCGGGTTGTAGAGCAGTTCGCCACGATCCAGCGCGGCGCGATAATCCTTGATCATCGCTTCGGGCTCGTCCGTACCGCACACGCCCAGGCTGGTGAGCTTGTCGGCGTACAGCTTGCGGGTGCCGGGGTGGGCCGCGATCTTCTTGTACATCAGCGGCTGCGTGACCATGGGCTCGTCCTGCTCGTTGTGCCCGAGCTTGCGGAAGCACACCAGGTCGATGACGACGTCCTTCTTGAAGGTCTGGCGGAACTCCACCGCCAACTGGCAGGCCAGCGCCACCGCTTCGGGATCGTCGCCATTGACGTGGAACACCGGCGCTTCGGCCATCTTGAACACGTCCGTGCAATACAGCGACGAGCGCGTGTCACGCGGATCCGAGGTGGTGAAGCCGATCTGGTTGTTGACCACGATGTGGATCGCGCCGCCCACACCATAGCCGCGCGTCTGGCTGAAGTTGAGCACTTCCTGGTTGATGCCCTGCCCCGCCACGGCGGCGTCGCCGTGGATCAGCACCGGCAGCACCTGGGCTTTTTCCTTGTCGCCACGGCGCTTCTGGCGCGCGAAGACGGAGCCTTCCACCACCGGGTTGACGATTTCCAGGTGCGAGGGATTGAAGGCCAGCGTCAGGTGAACCGGACCACCGGCGGTCGACACGTCGCTCGAGAAGCCGTTGTGATACTTGACGTCACCCGCCGACAGATCGTCGGCGTGCTTGCCTTCGAATTCAGAGAACAGCATCGACGGGCTCTTGCCCAGCGTGTTGACCAGCACGTTCAGGCGGCCACGGTGCGCCATGCCGATGACGATTTCCTGCACCCCCATGTTGCCGGCGGTGTTGACCACGGTATCCATGGCCACGATGGTCGACTCGCCGCCTTCGAGCGAGAAGCGCTTCTGGCCGACGTACTTGGTGTGAAGGTATTTTTCGAGCGTCTCGGCCGCCGTCAGGCGTTCGAGGATGCGTTTTTTCTGCTCGCTGCTGAACACCGGCGTGCCGCGCAGCGGTTCAAGCTTGCCCTGAATCCAGCGCTTCTGTGCCGTATCGGCGATGTACATGTACTCGGCCGTGATGGTGCCGCAGTAGGTCTGGCGCACGGCTTCGAGGATTTCGCGCAGCGTGGCCTGACGACCGTCCTGAAACTGGAACGAACCGATGTTGAAGGTCGCCGACAGATCGGCCTCGGTGAAGCCGTAGTGCGAGGGCTCCAGCTCGGCGATGGCGGGACGCTCCTGACGCTTGAGCGGATCGATCTGCGCCCAGCGGTTACCCAGGAAGCGATAGGCGTTGATCATCTGCAGCACGCCCACCTGACGCTTGTCGGCGACGCCGGTCGCCGTACCGGCCACCTTGCTCTGCTTGGCCATCTGCGCGAACGAAGCGATAACGGGCGCGTGCGCCACGTCGCGGCTGCCACCGGGCATGTTCTGCAGCGCGTCGAAATAATCCCGCCACTGGTCATCTACGTTGGCGGGATTCTCCAGGTACGCCTCATAGAGCTCCTCGATGAACGGCGCATTGCTGCCGAACAGGTAGGAGTTGGCGAGGTATTGATTCATCATGTTCGTCACCTCAGGTGCGGGTGTGATGGGGTCGGGCGGTGTGAGTGTGGCACGCGCCCGGAAGCGGGCGTGTGCCGTTGATTGACTGCGTGTCTCCGCGTCTCAGCGTTGTGCCATCGGCACGACGTCGCGCTGCGCCGAGCCGGTGTACAACTGGCGCGGACGGCCGATCTTCTGTTCCGGGTCGCCGATCATTTCGTGCCACTGGGCGATCCAGCCGATGACGCGGGCCATGGCGAAGATACCGGTGAACAGCGACACCGGAATGCCCATGGCCTTCTGGACGATGCCCGAGTAGAAATCCACGTTCGGGTACAGCTTGCGCGACACGAAGTAGTCGTCTTCCAGCGCGATCTTTTCCAGGGCCATGGCGAGCTTGAACAGCGGATCGTCATGCAGGCCCAATGCGTCGAGCACTTCGTGGCAGGTCTCGCGCATGAGCTTGGCGCGCGGATCGTAGTTCTTGTAGACGCGGTGACCGAAGCCCATCAGCTTCACGCCGGAGTTCTTGTCCTTCACCTTGGCGATGAACTCGCCGATCTTGTCGACGCCACCGGAGCGTTGGATTTCGTCCAGCATGACCAGGCAGGCTTCGTTGGCGCCACCGTGCGCCGGGCCCCACAGACAGGCGATGCCGGCGGCGATACAGGCGAACGGGTTGGCACCCGACGAGCCGGACAGACGCACCGTCGAGGTCGACGCGTTCTGCTCGTGGTCGGCATGCAGAATCAGGATGCGGTCGAGCGCGCGGGCCAGCACGGGGTTGGGTTCGTACTTCTCGCACGGCGTGGCGAACATCATGTGCAGGAAGTTGCTGGCGTAGTCGAGGTCGTTGCGCGGGTACATGAAGGGCTGGCCCTGCGTGTACTTGTACGCCATGGCGACGATCGTCGGCATCTTGGCCAGCAGGCGCGTGGCCGCGATGGTGCGGTGCTCGGGGTTGTTGATGTCGAGCGAATCCTGGTAGTAGGCGGCGAGCGCGCCGACCACACCCACCAGGATCGACATCGGGTGCGCGTCACGACGGAAGCCCTGGTACAGGCGCGTGAGCTGTTCATGCACCATGGTATGGGTGCGCACGCTGTTCTCGAACTCGTCGTACTGCGCCTTGCTGGGCAGCTCGCCGTACTTGAGCAGGTACGAGGTTTCGAGATAGTTGCAGTGAACGGCCAACTGCTCGATGGGATAGCCACGGTAGAGCAGTTCGCCCTTGTCGCCGTCGATGTAGGTGATCGACGATTTGCAGGCAGCCGTCGACATGAAGCCCGGGTCGAAGGTGAACGCACCAGACTGGCCGTACAGCGAGCGGATGTCGATGACGTCCGGACCGACCGTGCCGGACAGTACGGGAAACTCGTAGGTCTTCCCGTCAAGAGTTAGCGTGGCGGTGCGTTGCGTGCTCATACCGTTTTCCTTCCGTTATTCGTTGAACTTCTACGACTCTCTGTATTGCGCGAAATTATTGTTGGCCAGGCTGACCAGGGCCGCTGGCGCGCAGGCGCGAGACCATATCGTGCCAGCGTTCGACCTCGCAGGGCTGTGATCCATTGACCATCGCCCACAATTCGTGGTCGTCGCAGGTCAACAGATCGAGCAGATCATCCAGTTCGACCTCGCTCATGTCGTCCAGTTGCCCGGCGTTAAAGCGCGTGAAGAACAGATCCAGCTCCAGCAGGCCGCGCCGACTCCGCCACTTTATCTGTTCGCGCTTGACGTACATGGTATCCACGCCGTTTATACCGCGCGTTGCAGCATGAGGTCTTTGATCTTGCCGATAGCCTTTGTGGGGTTCAAATGCTTCGGGCATACATCCACGCAGTTCATGATTGAGTGGCAGCGGAACAGGCGATACGGGTCTTCCAGATCGTCGAGGCGCTCGTTGGTGGTCTGGTCGCGCGTATCGGCAATGAAGCGATAGGCGGCGAGCAGGCCGGCGGGGCCGACGAACTTGTCCGGGTTCCACCAGAACGACGGGCACGAGGTCGAGCAGCAGGCACACAGGATGCACTCGTACAGGCCGTTGAGTTCTTCGCGCTCTTCCGGCGATTGCAGGCGTTCGCGCTCGGGCGGCGGCTCGAAGTTAACCACGTAGGGCTTGATCGAGTGGTACTGCTTGAAGAACTGCGTCATGTCGACGATCAGATCGCGGATCACCGGCAGGCCCGGCAAGGGGCGCAGCACGATGGGCGACTTGAGCGCGTCCATGTCGGTCAGGCAGGCCAGACCGTTCTTGCCGTTGATGTTCATCGCGTCCGAACCGCACACGCCTTCGCGGCAGGAACGGCGGAAGGCCAGTGAATCGTCCTTGGCCTTGAGCTTGACGAGGGCATCGAGCAGCTTGTGATCGGTGGATTCGAGTTCCACCGAAATATCCTGCATGTACGGCGCGGCGTCCTTGTCCGGATCGTAGCGGTAGATCTTGAATTGCACAGTGCGCGTGGTGGCCATGTGTTGGATACTCCGGGCAATCAGTACGCGCGCGTCTTGAGCGCGATCGTTTCGACGGACAGCGGCTTGAGCTTCACCGGCTTGTATTCCAGGCGGCTGCCTTCCTTGAACCACAGGGTGTGCTTGAGCCAGTTCTCGTCGTCTCTGCCATTGGGGTTGGCGGGTGTGTCAGGCGCATCGTCGCGTACGTGGGCGCCACGCGACTCGGTCCGGGCATTGGCCGACACCAGGGTGGCCTTGGCCACCTCGATGAGGTTGTCCAGTTCGAGCGCTTCCTGGCGCGCGGTGTTCCAGACCTTGGATTTGTCTTTGATTTCGGTCTGGCGTACGGCGGCTTCTACTTCGGCGATCTTGGCGACGCCTTCGGCGAGCATGTCCTTGAAGCGGAACACGCCGCAATGGTTCTGCATGGTGCGCTGCATGGCCGCGCGCGTCTCGTGCACGTTGGCACCGTCGCGCTGCGCATCGAGGCGGTCGATGCGCGCCAGGGCGCGGTCGATCTGCGCCGGCGGGATATCCGGCAGACCGGCCGGCTCATTCTTGATGAAATCGACCATCGCCTCGCCCGAACTCTTGCCGAACACCAGCAGATCGAGCAGCGAGTTGGTGCCCAGGCGATTGGCGCCGTGCACCGACGCGCAGGCACATTCGCCGGCGGCATAGAAACCCGCCACGACCTGATCGTGCACCACCACTTCGCCGTGGTAGTTGGTCGGGATGCCGCCCATCTGGTAGTGGCAGGTGGGCACCACCGGGATCGGCGCCTTGATGGGGTCCACGCCGGCGAACTGGATCGAGATTTCGCGAATCCCCGGCAGGCGGGTCATGATGGTATTGGGATCCAGGTGCGTGATGTCGAGCAGCACGTGATCCTTGGCCGGCCCGCAGCCACGGCCTTCGTTGATCTCGGTGACCATGGCGCGCGAGACGACGTCGCGCGACGCCAGATCCTTGGCGTTGGGCGCGTAGCGTTCCATGAAGCGTTCGCCCGCGCTGTTGCGCAGAATGCCGCCTTCGCCGCGCACACCTTCGGTAATCAGCACGCCCGCGCCGGCCACGCCGGTCGGGTGGAACTGCCAGAACTCCATGTCTTCCAGCGGAATGCCGGCGCGCGCCGCCATGCCCAGGCCGTCACCGGTGTTGATGAAGGCGTTGGTCGACGAGGCGTAGATACGCCCTGCCCCGCCGGTAGCGAACAGTGTCGCCTTGGACTGGAACACGGTGATGTCACCGGTTTCCATTTCCATGGCGATCACGCCCAGCACGCGACCGTCATCGGCGCGCAGCAGGTCGAGCGCCATCCATTCGACGAAGAACTGGGTGTTGGCGCGCACGTTGCGCTGATAGAGCGCGTGCAGCATGGCGTGGCCCGTGCGGTCGGCCGCCGCACAGGCGCGCCGCACCGGCTTGTCGCCGAAGTTCGACATATGGCCGCCGAAGGGGCGTTGGTAGATCTTGCCATTGTCGAGGCGGTCGAACGGCATGCCGTAGTGCTCGAGCTCGACCACCACCTGGGGGGCCTGCTTGCACATGAACTCGATGGCGTCCTGGTCACCCAGCCAATCCGACCCCTTGACGGTGTCGTACATGTGCCAGTGCCAGTGATCCGGCTCGGAATTGCCCAGCGAGGCGGACACGCCACCTTGCGCGGCAACGGTGTGCGAACGGGTCGGAAACACCTTGGACAGCACGGCTGTCTTGAGGCCCGACTCGGACAACTGGATGGCGGCGCGCATGCCGGCACCACCGGCACCGACGATCACCGCGTCGAACGTACGCTTAGCGACTTTCAATTACAGCCTCCACAAGATCTGGGCGGCCCAACCGGCATAGCCGATCAGCGCAAAAATGACGACCGAATGCAGCACCAGGCGCAGGGCAGTCGATTTGATGTAATCCATGAAGATGTCACGCACCCCGACCCAGGCGTGATAGAACAACGCCATGAAAAACAGGAAGGTAGCAAAGCGCGTGAAGCCACCGGCGAACATGGCACGCCACGAGGCATTGTCCCAGGCCGGCAGCGCGAAGGCATGGACAACGAAGAACACGGTGTACAGGGCCATCACGACGGCGGTCAGGCGCTGGGCCAGCCAGTCGCGGAAACCGTAGTGCGCGCCCACCACCAGACGACGTCTCATCACCATAGTTTCACCCCCACGATGACGGTCAGCGCCAGACTCACGGCAAAGCAGATGGCGGCGGACATGCGGGCGGTCGGCAGATCGACGCCCACGTGCACGTCCATGAACAAGAAGCGGATACCCGCGCAGAAGTGATGCAGGTAGGCCCACAGCAGGCCCAGCAGCACCAGCTTGACCAGCGGATTGGCAATGACGGCGCGGTAAGTTTCGAATTGTTCGGGCGTGCCCAGCGAGGCGCCGAACAGAAACAGAATCAACGGCAGGCACAAGAACAACCCCGCCCCGCTGACACGATGAAAAATCGAAAGCACCCCCGGCAAGGGCAAGCGAATCTGCATGACATTCAAATGCTTTGGCCGAGTTTTTCTTACCGTGGCTTCTGCCATAAAGAGCACCTCACATTAAGGCGGCCGTCCCGGCGGGTAGGCACGCCATCTCCCTCAAAAACTAGCTGAGCTCGTTCAGGTAAACGTGCTCAACCGTCGAATACAGGCCGCGCCGCCACTCAACGGGACGGTCACCATACGTGAAGGCCACACGCTCGACCGACAACAGCGGCGTGTTCTCGGGCACGCCGAGGGTTTCTGCGATCTTGCGTTCAGCGGCTACTGCGCGGATCTTCTCCTGGGCGCGCACCATGCGCACGCCGAATCGCGCTTCGAACATGCTGTAGAGCGAGCCCTGCCACTCTTGTAGAAGATCGAGTGTCAGGCCCTGGAAAACCTCGCCAGGCAGGTAGATTTCGTCGACCACCACGGGCTTGGTGCCAAACCGCAGCAGGCGCCGGATGATGATGATGGGGCTGCCGGGTTCCACGCCCAGGTTGCGCGAGGCTTCCTGGCCGGCCTTGGCGCGCCAGCAATCGAGCGGCACGCTCTGCGGCGGCGTGATGTCGCCATCGAGCGGCGCCAGGCGCAGAAAGCGGAACAGCGCGCGCGGGTCATTATGGGTAGCGACGAAGGTGCCTTTGCCCTGACGGCGCACGAGCAGGTTCTCGGCCGCCAGTTCATCGATGGCCTTGCGTGCCGTGCCCTGGCTGACGCCAAAGCGTACGGCGAGTTCCTGCTCGCTCGGAATGGCCTGTCCGGGCAGCCATTCGCCGGCCTCAAGGGCCTGAACGATAAGGCCTTTGATCTGCCGATACAGGGGACTGAAGGTGGGCGACTGCTCTGCCATGGCGCGCATTCAAACACAAAATCCAAGCAACGTCCATACCACGTCTTATGTCTTATATAAGACATATATTAGCTTTTGACAGTGTTCAAACGACGGCATAGAATCCACGCCGATCAAAGCGCGCTACAATCCGCGCCACCTGGCTGCGAGCGCCCTTGCAAGCATGCAATATAGGCCACGCGCCACCCCTGGCCCCAACAAGCCAAAATCCTGAACCGAGGAGTCATTCATGTCTAAAGCCCCTGTTCGCGTAACCGTCACCGGCGCTGCCGGCCAGATCGGCTACAGCCTGCTGTTCCGCATTGCCAGCGGCGAGATGCTCGGCAAGGATCAGCCCGTGATCCTGCAACTGCTCGACCTGCCGCAGGCGCAGAAGGCCGTCAAGGGCGTGATCATGGAACTGGAAGACTGCGCGTTCCCGCTGCTGGCCGGCGTGATCGCCTCCGATGATCCGAACGTCGCCTTCAAGGACGCCGACTACGCCCTGCTGGTGGGCGCCCGCCCGCGCGGCCCCGGCATGGAACGCAAGGACCTGCTGGCCGAAAACGCCAAGATCTTCACGGTGCAAGGCGCCGCCATCGGCCAATTCGCCAGCCCCGATTGCCGCGTGCTGGTGGTCGGCAACCCCTGCAACACCAACGCCTTCATCGCCAAGGAAACGGCCAAGAAGTACGGTCGCGTGCCGGCCAAGAACTTCACCGCCATGCTGCGCCTGGACCACAACCGCGCGCTGTCGCAACTGGCCACCAAGACCGGCCGCACGGTCGACAGCCTGACCAAGTTGGTGGTGTGGGGTAATCACTCGCCCACCATGTACGCCGACTACCGTTTCGTGAGCTCGCAGGGCGACAACGTCAAGGCGCTCATCAATGACGATGCCTGGAACCGCGACGTGTTCCTGCCCACCGTGGGCAAGCGCGGCGCCGCCATCATCGAAGCGCGCGGCCTGTCCTCGGCCGCCTCGGCCGCCAATGCCGCCATCGACCACATGCGCGACTGGGCGCTGGGCAGCAAGGGCGAATGGGTCACCATGGGCATCGAATCGGACGGCTCGTACGGCATCCCGGCCGGTATCGTGTTCGGCTTCCCGGTGACCACCGAGAACGGCGAATAC
The DNA here is from genome assembly GCA_047605765.1 of Rhodocyclaceae bacterium. Taxonomy (GTDB): domain Bacteria; phylum Pseudomonadota; class Gammaproteobacteria; order Burkholderiales; family Rhodocyclaceae; genus JBGVSA01. The sequence goes on along the minus strand of JASGFB010000102.1, from coordinate 7,233 downwards.
AAGATCGTCCAGGGCCTGGAAATCGACGAGTTCTCGCGTGAGCGCATCAACGTCACGCTCAAGGAACTCGAAGAAGAACGCGCCGGCGTGGCCGATCTGCTGGCCTGATCGACCGCAAAGGAGAGACGGTTGGACCAACACTCATCGGCTGGCGGGGTTCCCTTGAACGCCCTGCACCCGGACGATGTGCTGTTTGCCGGCGGCAAGGCGCCGCCGGCCCTCCCCGCCGTTGACCACTACGCGGGCAGCGAGCGCTTTCTGCGCCGCGCGCTCGCGCTGCAGGCCCAGCCGGGCCTGCTGTTCGACATCACGTTCGATTGCGAAGATGGCGCGCCGGCCGGCGGCGAAGCCGAGCATGCGCGCATGGGCGCAACGCTGATCGCCAGCGCCGACAACGCCTTCGACCGCGTCGGGCTGCGCTGCCACGACGTGACCCACGCACACTGGCAGGCCGATCTGGATATCGCCCTGTCGATCTGCGGCCAACGGCTGGCTTTCGTGACGCTGCCCAAGGCGCGCGACCTCGAAGACGTGCTGTACGCCCGCCATGTGCTGCGCGCGCTCGAACGGCGCCATGGCATCACACGTGAAATTCCCCTGCACGTCATCATCGAAACCCACGGCGCCGTGCGCGATGTGTGGTCCATCGCGGCGCTCGAGGGCGTCGAATCGCTCGATTTCGGACTGATGGATTTCGTCAGCGAGCACCGTGGCGCCATTTCGTCGGCCGCCTTGCGCAGCCCGGCCCAGTTCGAACACCCGTTGATCGTGCGCGCCAAGACCGAAGTGGCCGCCGCCGCGCACGCCCACGGCCGCACCCCTTCGCACAACGTCAGCACGGTGCTCGACGATCCGGCCGCGGTGTACGACGACGCCCGCCTGGCTGGCGAGCGCTTCGGCTACCTGCGCATGTGGAGCATCCATCCGGGCCAGATCGAGCCGATCCTGCGCGCCATGCGACCGGCCGCGGCCGACGTCATCGACGCGGCGGGCATCCTCCTTGCCGCACAGGCACAGCAATGGGGCCCCATCCGCTACGAAGGCCGCCTGCACGATCGCGGTTCGTACCGTTATTACTGGCACGTGCTGCTGCGCGCCGAGCGCACCGGCATGGCACTGCCGGACACCGTCCGCACGGCCTTCTTCGGCCCCCGTCCGCACAAGGAGACCGCATGATGACGACATTCCGACGCATCGCCCTGGCGGCGCTGGCCGCCCTGCCGCTGGTCGTGGCCGCGCAGGACATCCCGACGCGCAAATCCGGCCTGTGGGAGATCACCACCCGGCTCGACCGCCTGCAAACCCCCATCGGCCCATTGCAGCAATGCATCGATGGCAGCACCGACGAGGTCTGGAAACAACAGGCGCTGGACCGTGGCGATTGTTCCAAGCCGGCATTCACCCACACCGGCGACACCTACAGCTTCAAGGTGGTCTGCAAGTCGCGCGAGACGACTGCCACCAGCGAAGGGGTGATCACCGGCGACATGGACAACGCCTACCACGGTGAAATCCTCACCCGCTTCGATCCGCCCGTTCGCGGCCAGAGCGAAGCCAAAGTGACGATTGATGCCAAATGGATCGGCGCCTGCAAGCCGGGTATGAAACCCGGTGAAATGCTCATGCCCAAAGGCATCACCATAAACCCCGCGGAACTGCGCGGACTTCGACAACCCAACTGAGAACCGTGATCCCGGCGAGGCTCCGCCCCGCCGCCTTCTGGAGGACCTGACCGTGCTTGTAGCCTATCGCCAACATGCCGCCGAACGCGCCGCCCTGGGCATCCCCGCGCTGCCGCTCGACGCCAAGCAAACCGCCGACCTCGTCGAGCTCCTGAAGAATCCGCCGGCTGGCGAAGAGGCTTTCCTGCTCGATCTGATCACGCACCGCGTACCGCCGGGCGTGGATGACGCGGCCAAGGTAAAGGCTTCCTTCCTGGCCGCCGTCGCCCACGACGAGGCCAGCTCGCCGCTGATCGACCGCGCCAAGGCCACCGAACTGCTCGGCACCATGCTGGGCGGCTACAACGTCAAGCCGCTGATCGATCTGCTCGACGACGCCGGCGTTGCCAGCGTCGCCGCCGAGGGCCTCAAAAAGACCCTGCTGATGTTCGATTACTTCCACGACGTGGCCGAAAAGGCCAGCGCCGGCAACGCCCACGCCAAGGCCGTGGTGCAGTCGTGGGCCGACGGCGAATGGTTCACCTCGCGCACCGAAGTGCCGGCCAGCATGAAGATCACCGTCTTCAAGGTACCGGGCGAAACCAACACCGACGATCTGTCGCCGGCGCCTGACGCCTGGAGCCGTCCGGACATCCCGCTGCACGCGCTGGCCATGCTCAAGAACACGCGCGCCGATGCGTCCTTCAAGCCCGAAGAAGACGGCAAGCGCGGCCCCATCAAACTGATCCAGGACCTGGCCGCCAAGGGCAACGCCGTCGCCTATGTGGGCGATGTGGTCGGTACGGGTTCGTCGCGCAAGTCCGCCACCAACTCGGTGCTGTGGTGGACCGGCGAAGACATCCCCTTCGTGCCCAACAAGAAGTTCGGCGGTGTCTGCCTGGGTGGCAAGATCGCCCCGATCTTCTTCAACACGCAGGAAGACGCCGGCGCCCTGCCGATCGAGATCGACGTTTCGAAGATGGACCTGGGCGATGAGATCGAACTGCGCGTCGACCACGCCAGCGGCAAGATCACCGCGCTCAAGGGCGATGCCACCATCGCCGAATCGCAGCTCAAGACCCTGGTGCTGCTCGATGAAGTGCGCGCCGGCGGCCGCATCAACCTGATCATCGGCCGCAGCCTGACTGCCAAGGCACGCGAATTCCTCGGCCTGCCCGTCTCGACCCTGTTCCGCCTGCCGCAAGACCCCGTCGATACCGGCAAGGGTTTCACGCTGGCGCAGAAGATGGTTGGCCGCGCCTGCGGCCTGCCCGAAGGCCGCGGTATGCGCCCTGGCACCTATTGCGAACCCCGCATGACCTCGGTCGGCTCGCAGGACACCACCGGCCCGATGACCCGCGACGAACTCAAAGACCTGGCCTGCCTGGGCTTCTCGGCCGACCTGGTGATGCAGTCGTTCTGCCACACGGCGGCCTATCCCAAGCCGGTGGACGTGAAGACTCACCGTGAGCTGCCGGCTTTCATCTCCAACCGCGGCGGCATCGCGCTGCGCCCGGGCGACGGCGTGATCCACTCGTGGCTCAACCGCATGCTGCTGCCCGACACGGTCGGCACCGGTGGCGACTCGCACACGCGCTTCCCGGTCGGCGTCAGCTTCCCGGCCGGCTCTGGCCTGGTGGCCTTCGCCGCCGCCACCGGCGTGATGCCGCTGGACATGCCCGAATCGGTACTGGTGCGCTTCAAGGGCCAGATGCAGCCAGGCATCACCCTGCGCGACCTGGTGCACGCCATTCCGCTGTACGCCATCAAGCAAGGCCTGCTGACGGTCGCCAAGGCCGGCAAGAAGAACGCCTTCTCCGGCCGCATCCTGGAAATCGAAGGCCTGCCCAACCTCAAGGTCGAGCAAGCCTTCGAGCTGTCCGACGCTTCGGCCGAGCGCTCGGCCGCCGGCTGCACGATCCGCTTGAACAAGGAACCGATCGTCGAGTACATGCGCTCGAACATCGTGCTGCTCAAGAACATGATCGCCGATGGCTACCAGGACAAGCGCTCGCTCGAACGCCGCATCAAGAAGATGGAAGAGTGGATCGCCAGCGGCGAACTGCTGCAACCGGATGCCGACGCCGATTACGCCGCCGTCATTGAAATCGATCTGGCCGACATCAAGGAGCCGATCGTGTGCTGCCCGAATGACCCGGACGACGCCAAGCCGCTGTCGGACGTGGTCAACACGCCGATCGACGAAGTCTTCATCGGCTCGTGCATGACCAACATCGGCCACTTCCGCGCCGCCTCCAAGCTCCTCGAAGGCAAGCGCGACATTCCGGTCAAGCTGTGGGTGGCGCCGCCGACCAAGATGGACGCCTCGGAGCTGACCAAGGAAGGCCATTACGGCGTTTTCGGCACGGCTGGCGCGCGTACCGAGATGCCGGGCTGCTCGCTGTGCATGGGCAATCAGGCGCAGGTCCGCGAAGGCGCCACGGTGATGTCCACTTCCACGCGTAATTTCCCCAACCGCCTGGGCAAGAACACCAACGTGTTCCTGGGGTCGGCCGAACTGGCCGCCATCTGCTCCAAGCTCGGTCGCATCCCGACGGTCGAGGAATATCACGCTGACATGGGCGCCATCAACAAGGATGCCGACAAGGTGTACCGCTATATGAACTTCGATCAGATCGAAGAATATGTCGACACCGCAGAAAAGGTCGCCGTGTAGTTTCTGACTGGCGCCCGCCATTCAAAAGCCCTCGTCCGCCAGGACGGGGGCTTTTTTATTGTTTGTTTATTACCGATCACGCTGCGCCAATAGCCTATCAACGCGAATCGCTGCCTTTTTGTGCCAGCGCACGAAGCCGAATCCAAATGGCATGCATGCGATCGATAAATCGGTCAAATCGATCTGCCTTCGTGGCTTTCAAATATCCACATCCGGCAACGCCCTGATTGCACAGGACATACGCATTTATTCTCGATATCAGCCGGCTTGATTTTCGCTCGGCCAGACGGCCGGCAGCGCCTCACCATTGACTCACGCAGCGCGTCGCCGGATATAAACGTGCATACGCGTCAGATAGATCGCGAAATACCACCGCAGCCCTGTAAATGCGTATTCATCTCATTTACACAGTCTATTTTTGTCACAAACTGATTTAGTAGCTTTATTCCCATGAGCCTGCTGAGTTGAATCAATTTCTCGCCCTGCAAGAAGTCTGACACTCCATTGCATCCAGCCCCTTTTCAAGGGGTATTACTTTGGAGCACGGCTATGACGCCCAAGACGACTTCCGACCACGAGATGTCGCTGTCCGAGCACGATGCGCCCGCCTCCCACTCTCGCCGCAACATGCTCAAAGCGCTTGGGGTGGGTGGCCTGGCGGCCATTGCAGGAGGCATTTCACTACCCTTCGCCATGACGCCAATGGCACGCGCCGTCGCCCAGGCGACCGGCGGCCAGCCGGACACCACCGTGTGGAACTCCTGCCTGGTCAACTGCGGCAGCCGTTGCCCGCTCAAGTGTCACGTGGTGGACGGCGTCATCCGCTGGATCTCGACGGACGACAACAACGGCACCGGCTCGGATGAATTCGGCATGCACCAGGTGCGCGCCTGCCTGCGTGGCCGCTCGGCGCGCCGTCGCGTCTATAACCCGGATCGCCTCAAGTACCCGATGAGACGGGTCGGCAAGCGCGGCGAAGGCAAATTCGAGCGCATCACCTGGGACGAAGCCATCAAGACGATCGGCGACAAGCTGCGCCATACGATCGACACCTATGGCAACGAAGCCGTTTTCTACCACTATGGTTCGGGCAGCACCGGCTACAACTTTGGCGGCCGCAATGCCTGCCAGCGTTTTCTGCGCCTGATCGGCGGCTACCTGAACTATTACGGCACCTACAGCACCGCCCAGCAGGAACGGGCCTTCCCGTTCACCTATGGCAAGGATTTCAAGGCCCACCGCAGCCTCTCGCGCGAGATGGGCAATGCCAAGCTCGTCGTGTCGTTCGGCTACAACCCGGCCGAGACCCGCATGAGCGGTGGCAGCGAGACCTACCAGTTCGCCGAATGGCGGCGCCGCAACAACGTGCGCACCATCTGCGTCGACCCGCGCTACACCGACACCATGCTCGGCAAGGAAGACGAATGGCTGCCGATCCGTCCCGGCACCGACGCGGCCCTGGTCAATGCCATCGCCCATGTGCTGATCACCGAGAACATGGTCGATCAGGCATTCCTTGATACCTACTGCGTGGGCTACGACGAAAAAACGCTGCCCGCCAGCGCGCCGCGCAATGGCTCATACAAGTCGTATATTCTCGGCGAAGGGCCCGATCAGACGGTAAAAACGCCGCAGTGGGCGGCGCCCATCACCGGCATCCCCGCCGATCGCATCATCAAGCTGGCGCGCGAGATCGGGCAGACCAAGCCGGTGTTCATCACCCAGGGGTGGAGCCTGCAACGCCATGCCAATGGTGAGCAGGCCACCCGTGCCATCTGCATGCTCGCCCTGCTCACCGGCAATATCGGCCTGCCTGGCACCAACAACGGTGACGAACCTTCCAGCTTCGCCTATCCGGTGCCCGGCTTCCCCGCCGTGCCCAACAAGGTCAAGGTATCGATCCCGGTCTTTTTGTGGACCGACGCTATCACCCGCGCCAAGGATATGACCGCGCTGGCCGATGGCGTACAGGGTGCCGAGCGGCTGAGCCAGCCCATCAAGTTCATCTGGAATTACTCCAGCAACACGCTGATCAATCAGCACTCGGACACCGGCGCCACGCACAAGGTCCTGCAGGACGATTCGCTGTGTGAATTCATCCTGGTCATCGAAAATCACATGACGCCGAGCGCGCGTTATGCCGACATCCTGTTGCCGGACGTGACCAACTTCGAGAACAGCGACATCATCAGCAATGGCTACGCCGTCGGCGAGCTGGGCGGGCCGATCTTCCTGTCGCCGGCCGTCAAGCCGATGTTCGAATGCCGCTCGTCCTATGACATCTGTACCGACCTGGCGCGTTATTTCGGCGTTGAACAGCAATACACCGAAGGCCGCACCTACGAGGAATGGCTGCAGCAGACGTATGCCAAGATGCAGCAGGCCGACCCCGAGCTGCCCGCCACGCTCGATGAAGCGCGCCGCATCGGCATGATCAAACGCCGCGCGCCGGCGGGCAGCGGCATCGGTCTGGCCAAGTTCCGCCAGGACCCGGTGGCCAACCCGCTCACCACGCCATCGGGCAAGATCGAGATCTACTCCGAAGCGCTGGCCACCATTGCGCAGACCTGGCAACTGCCGGCTGGCGACGTCATCTCGCCGCTGCCGCAGTACGCGGCGACCTGGGAAGGCGCCGAAGACACCGAGACGCGCAAGACCTACCCCTTGCAGCTCTTCGGCTTCCACACCAAGGGACGCACTCACTCGAGCTATCACAACATCGACCTGCTGCGGCAAGCCGTGACCGATGCGGTATGGATCAACCCGATGGACGCCGCCGCGCGCGGCATCTCGACCGGCGACATGGTGAGCGTCACCAGCAAGCGCGGCGAAATCCGGCTGACCGCCAAGGTCACCTCGCGCATCATGCCCGGCGTGGCGGCGATGGGCGAAGGC
>JASGFB010000101.1:0-17384 GCA_047605765.1 Rhodocyclaceae bacterium | reverse complement strand
GCCCCGGCGGCGACGCCCGGGGGGGGGGTCGCCGCCGCCACTGCGCAGACACCCGCCAACGCGGCCACCGCGCCGCCGGCGGCGACATCTGCCACGCCGCCTTCTGCCACGGCCGCGCCGAACGCGACACCGGCGGCGGCCGGCGGACGTTCCACCGCCGTGTACTTTGCTACCGGCAGTGCGCAACTGGATGCCACCGCCGCCGTCCTGCTGCGCGAGTTCGCCACGCAACTGGCGGCACGCCAGACCGTGCAGCTCAATGGCTACGTCGATCCGCGCGGCAAGGCAGACAGCAACGCCAAGCTGGCGCTGGCGCGCGCCCAGGCGGTCGAACGCGCCCTGCGCGACGCCGGTGTCGCGGCCGAACGCATCGAACTGAAGAAGCCGGCCGACATCGTCGGTGGCCAGGACGAAGCGCGCGCCCGCCGCGTCGACATCACCGCCGGGGAGGCGCGATGAGCCTGTCGCATTTCTTCATCGATCGGCCGATTTTCGCCTCGGTCATCTCCATCGTGCTGGTGATCGCCGGCGCGGTGGCGATGGTCAACCTTCCCATTGCGCAATTCCCGGACATCACACCACCGTCGATCTCGGTCACCGCCACCTATCCAGGTGCGTCGGCCGAAGTGGTATCGCAGAACGTCGCCGCGCCCATCGAACAGCAGGTCAATGGCGCCGACAACATGATGTACATGTACTCGACGACCTCGTCGACCGGCGCCATGACGCTGTCGGTGCTGTTCAACATCGGCACCGATCCCTCGCTGGCCCAGGTGGACGTGCAGAACCGCGTCAACCTGGCCCTGCCCCTGCTGCCCGAAGCCGTGACGGCCCAGGGGGTATCGGTGCAGAAGCGTTCGTCCAGCTTCATGATGATCATCGCGCTGTATTCGCCGGACAACAGCTTCGACCAGACCTACGTCGCCAACTACGCCAACATCTACGTGCTGGACGCCCTCAAGCGCCTGCCCGGCGCCAACCAGGCCTCCATCATGGGTTCGCCCGACTATGCCATGCGAATCTGGCTCAAGCCCGACCGCATGGCCAGTCTCGGCCTCACCGCCACCGACATCCAGAACGTGGTGGCGGCGCAGAACCAGCAGTACGCTGCCGGCCGCCTCGGTCAATCGCCAACCACCACGCCGGTGCAGCAGACGCTGCCGGTGGTGACCGCCGGGCGCATGACCGAACCCAAGGAATTCGACAACATCATCCTGCGCGCCAGCAACCAGAACGCCGCCATCGTGCGCGTCAAGGACGTCGGCCATGCCGAGCTGGGCGCCAAGGATTACTCCATGCGCAGCAAGTACAACGGCAAGACCGCCACGCTGATCGCGGTCTATCAACAGCCGGGTGCCAATGCGCTGGAGGTTTCCAAGCAGGTGCGCGCCACCCTCGATGAACTCAAGAAGAGCTTCCCGCAGGGCCTGGACTATGCCGTGTCGCTCGACACCACCGAATTCGTGCAGGAATCCATCGACGAAGTCATCAAGACCTTCCGTGACGCGGTCATCCTGGTGATCCTGGTGGTGTTCCTGTTCCTGCAGAGCTTCCGCGCCACGCTGGTGCCGATCCTGGCGGTGCCGGTGTCGATCATCGGCACCTTCATCGGCCTGACGGCCTTCGGCTTCTCGATCAACATGCTGACGCTGTTCGGCATGGTGCTGGCGATCGGCATCGTCGTGGACGATGCCATCGTGGTGATCGAAAACGTCGAGCGCAACATGAAAGAGTTCAAGCTCTCGCCAAAAGAAGCAGCCAAGAAAGCCATGGACGAAGTCAGCGGCCCGGTGGTGGCCATCGTGCTGGTGCTGTGCGCGGTGTTCATCCCGGTGGCCTTCCTGTCGGGCATCACCGGCCAGCTCTACAAGCAGTTCGCCGTGACGCTGGCCGTCTCGGTGGTGCTGTCGGGTATCGTGGCGCTGACCCTGTCGCCGGCACTGGCGGCCATCCTGCTCAAGCCGGAGCACAAGGAACCGCGCGGCTTCTTCCGCTGGTTCAACAACAGCTTCGAAGCGCTGTCGCTGCGCTACACGCGCCTGTCGGCGCTGGCCATCAAGCGCGTGACGATCTCGCTGATCCTCATCGTCGGCCTGCTGGCGCTGATGATGACGCTGTTCAATCGTATCCCGACCTCGTTCCTGCCGGTGGAAGACCAAGGCTATGTACTGGGCGCCACCATCATGCCGGACGCCGCCAGCCTGGACCGCACCGAAGAGGTCATGGACCGCGCCGCCGGTTGGTTCAGCAAGAATCCGGCGGTGCATTCGGTGGCCGAAGCAACCGGCTACAGCCTCATCGACGGTCAGACCAAATCCAATGCCGGCACGCTGTTTGTTTCGCTCAAGGCGTTTGGTGAGCGGCAGGACGCCGCACTGCATGCCGAATCGGTGCTGGCCGGCGCGCAACATGAATTCGCCGGTATCCGCGAAGGGCTGGTGGTGACGGTGAATCCGCCGTCGATTCCGGGGCTGGGCACCACCGGTGGATTCGAATTCTGGTTGCAGAGCAAGGGCGACGCCTCGCTGCAGAAGCTCGAAGAGGTCACCCGCGCAATCATCGCCAAGGCGCGCACGCGTCCCGAACTGCGGGGCGTCAATTCCACCGTCAACACGCATTCGCGCCAATTGATGGTCGAAGTCGACCGTGAGCAAGCCGAGACCCTGGGCGTACCGGTGCAGGACATCTACTCCACCCTGCAGACGCTGTTCGGCTCGCTCTACGTGAGCCAGTTCCCCAAGAACAGCCGCCTGTTCCAGGTCATCCTGCAGGCCGAGCCGGATTTCCGCATCAAGCCGGAAGACCTGCAGAACATGTACGTGCGCAATCAGAACGGCGACATGGTGCCGCTCAAGGCGGTGACCACCTCGCGCTACGTGACCGGCGCCGACATCGTCACGCGCTTCAACAACTTCCCCGCCGCCAAGATCAGCGGTGACGCCGCAGCTGGCTACAGTTCGGGCCAGGCGCTGGCGGCCATGGAAGAAATCGCCGCCGAGGTCATGCCGTCCGACTTCGGCTACGAATGGTCCGGCCAGGCGCACGAAGAAAAATCCTCGGGTTCGACCGCCACCATGGTGTTCGCCTTCGCGCTGGTAATGGTGTTCCTGATCCTGGCGGCGCAATACGAAAAATGGTCATTGCCGCTGGGCGTGCTGATGGCGGTGCCTTTCGCCCTGTTCGGCGCGCTGGCCGCCATCTGGCTGCGCGGGACGCAGAACGACGTCTACTTCCAGATCGGTCTGACCGTGCTGATCGCGCTGGCCGCCAAGAACGCTATTCTGATCTTCGAGTTCGCCGTCGAAATCCGCGAGAAAGAAGGCAAATCGCCGCTCGACGCTGCGCTCGAAGCGGCCCGGCTGCGCCTGCGTCCCATCGTGATGACCTCGCTGGCCTTCATTCTCGGCTGTATTCCATTGGCCATCGCCAGCGGCGCCTCGTCGGCCAGTCGCCACTCGCTGGGAACCGGGGTGATCGGCGGCATGCTCGGCGCCACCGTCATCGCCATCTTCTTCATTCCGATGTTCTTCTGGGGTCTGGAAACACTGTCGTCGCGCGCCGCACGCAAGAAGGCGCCGAGCGCACCGGTCAACGCCGCACCTGCCGAAGCGGGAGGCCGCCATGACGCTTGAACGAACCTGCCTCGCCTGCTGCGCCGTGGCCCTGCTTGCCGGCTGCACGCTGGGCCCGGATTACACACGTCCGGCGTTGGACGTGCCGGGCCAGTATCGCGAAACCAGCGCGCCGGCCAGTGCCGATACGCAGACGCTGCCCTGGTGGCAGGCCCTGCAGGATCCGGCGCTCGAAGCGCTGATCCGCGACGCCCTGCTCAACAACCAGGATCTGCTCGCCGCCACGGCGCGTGTCGAACAGTACTACGGAGCGCTGGGCACCACGCGCTCGGCGCTGTTCCCGCAGATCGGGGCCGAAATGAATGGCGCCCGCCAGCGCGCCAGCGAACGGGGCAACACCGGCGCCCCGTTGCGCAATCCATTCAACAGCGTACAAGCCGATGTGTTTGCTTCCTGGGAGATCGATCTGTTCGGGCGCCTGCGTCGCCAGACCGAAGCCGCCCGTGCCCAGTTGCTGGCCAGCGAGGAGGCGCGCCGTGGCGTGGTCCTGACCTTGGTAACGAGCGTGGCGACTGGCTACATCAACCTGCGTGACCTCGACCAACAACTGGCGGTGGCGCGTGCCACCCTGGAGAGTCGGCGTGGCGCGGTAGACCTCTTCGACACCCGCTATCGCGGCGGCGTGGTGTCCGAACTGGAATACGCCCAGGCCCGCTCCGAGTACGCCAACGCCCTGGCATCCGTGCCGGCCATCGAGCAGGCCATCGCGCAGCAAGAGAACGCCCTGTCGGTGCTGGTCGGCCGCAACCCGGGCCCGATCACGCGCGGCCGGCGCATCAACGAATTGACGCCGCTGGCGGTGCCGGCCGGCTTGCCCTCGGATCTGCTGGCACGGCGCCCCGACGTCCTTCAGGCGGAGCAGAGCCTCATCGCCGCCAACGCCGATATCGGCGCGGCGCGCGCGCTGTACTTCCCGACCATCTCGCTGACCGGTCTGTTCGGAGGCGCCTCCACTTCGCTCAACGGTCTCTTCAGCGGCCCCGGTCGAGTGTGGAACTACGCCGCCAACGTGAGCATGCCCCTGTTCACGGCAGGCAGCATCCGCGGTCAGGTGCACACCGCCGAGGCCCGCCAGCAGGAAGCCGTGGCCAACTACCGCAAGGCGGTGCAGAGCGCGTTTGCCGAAACCGAGAACGCGCTGACCGGTCTGCAAAAGACGCAGGCGGCGCGCGATGCCCAGGCAATGCAGGTCGATGCGCTGCGTACTTATGCCCGCCTGGCACGCCTGCGCTACGAGGGAGGCTATACCAGTTACCTCGAAGTGCTGGACGCCGAACGCAGCCTGTTTGCCGCCGAACTGCAATTGGCCCAGTCGCAGGCCGATGCGCTCACGCAGTTCGTCAGCCTGTACAAAGCCATCGGTGGCCCGTGGGTCGACACCGCGGTGGAACTGGCGCCCCCCAGCCTGAGCGCGCGCGACACCACGCCGCCGGCTTTCCCCTGATGCCGGCCCGGGTAATGAAATCGCTACGCAGCCGTTGAAGGATTTGCGCGCTGCCGCAATGACCATTGCCTTCGGCGGGTGTCGGGTACCGGCACCCGCCAGGCGTTGGCGGGACGCGCAGATCCCGCACCAGGCCGCGGATCGGGCACGGCCGCCGACCGACCAGCCCCAAGGCCGCCCATCGAAACGGCATGCCGTTTGCTATAAGCTCACCACGCGTCCCTGCGCCGCACAACGCTCACTGCCACGCAGTGGCTGCGCGAGGTCGTCATAACCATAGCTACGTCCGGGGACGGCCCCAAAACATGCACGACTAAAGGGCATGTTCAGCCTTTTACCCCCTCGAACATGACGTACGGCTAGACGATTTGATCGGGATTGCCCTTAGGATGGAGGGTCTTACTCTGGCTGGAGTCACAGGAATGAAGCGGATGTACCTGGTGCTGTGCAGTGCCGTATTGGCGTTGGCGGCGTGCGCGACCATCGATTCAAACGTCAATACGTACGGCAGCTTTCCCGATCTGAAACCCACCGAGGCCAGCACGGTCGCAGTGCTGCGCAATGCACCGTCCCGCGAATACGTTCGACTGGGCCAGGTGGTGGTGAATTCCTCGTATTCGCCCGCACCTTCGGCCGAAGCCGTGCAGGAACGTCTGCGCCGGGAAGCAGCCAGCATCGGGGCCGACGCAGTCATCGTGGTGTACGACGATGTCCAGCCGGTCAACGCCTATTCGGTCGCCGCCCAGCCGTCGGCCAGCAAAGAGGCTGACCCGCGTCGCCGCACCATCGGCGTCGCCATCAAGTACCGCTAGCCGCCCGCCACCTCGCGGGCTCGCCCCCCACCTCGCGCGCCTGATGCGCGCCGGATGAGAGGATTCGCATGAAGCTCGCTGTCGCCACGCTATGCCTGGCCGCTCTGACGGCCTGCGGCAAAAACGAAGCCCCATCGGCGCCCGGCAATGCCCAACAGGGTGCGTCATCGCCCCTGCCAGGGCCCCAGGTCACGACTGCAGCGCCTATCGATGCGGCGATCCGCGCCGACGCCGAGAACGCATATCTGTTCGCCTACCCGCTGGTGCTCTCCGCGTTGCTGCGCGACGCGGCCACCGTCCACCAGTCGGTCAACCGGCTCGAACACGTCCGCACCCTGGCCGATCCGGGCGTATCCGGTATCAGCCGGCCGGATGTCGACATGTTGAGCTCGAGCGCCTGGCTGGACGTGGGCAAGGAACCCGTCCTGCTCAGCCTGCCCGACATGGGCAAACGTTATTACTTCGTGTCGATGCAGGACGCCTGGATGCGTCCGGTCGCCAGTTTCGGCACGCGCGCCAATGCGCGCGACGCCGGCCGCTACGCCGTGATCGGGCCGGACTGGCAAGGCACTCTGCCGGCCGGCTTCAAGGCGATCCGCTCCCCCACGGCCATGGTCTGGCTGCATGGACGCGTCCAGTCCTTCGGCAAGGATGACCGCGACGCCGTCAACGCCATACAAGACGCCTGGCAACTCAAGCCTCTGTCCGCCTGGGGCCAACCGGCAGCGGATACGCTGTTGTCATCGGCCCTGGCGTCGGCCCCCTTGCCGGGCACCACCAAGACCGCGGCGCCGGTCGATCAGATCGCCACCCTGGAACCGGCCGAATTCTTCGATCGCGTGGCGCGCTTGCTGCCCGCCAATCCGCCCACCGAAGCCGATGGCGAACAGCTTGCCGCGCTGCGAGCCCTGGGGGTGCAGGCGGGCACGCCATTCGATGGCGCCGCACTGTCGGCGGCACAGGCCGAAGGGCTGCGTCAGGGCGTCAGGGATGCGCGCGACCGCCTGGTCGCCGAAGCCGCCAAGGACGGCCCCGATCCGACCCGCGGCTGGCGTGCGGAACCGGCTTTCGACGCCACCCGCGATGCCCATGGCCGTGCTGCCATGGCTCGCCGCGCGGCAGGCCGCCCCGCCGCCGCGGACACCATCGGCTTTTCGGCTTATGCCGATGCGGACGGACAACCTCTGTCGGGCGCCCGCAGCTATGTGCTGCATTTTGCCGCCAACAGTCTGCCACCGGCCGGCGCCTTCTGGACGCTGACGCTGTATGGCGACAAGGGCACGCTGGTCGAGAACAGCCTCGGCCGCTATGCCATCGGCAATCGCGGCGGCCTGCGCATGAACGCCGACGGCTCGCTCGACATCGTGCTGGCGCACGACAGCCCCGGCGGTGACAAGGCATCCAACTGGCTGCCGGCGCCACGCGATGGCTTCAGCCTGACGTTGCGTGTCTACGAGCCCGCCGCCGGCGCACGCCAGGGCCAATGGCTGCCGCCGCCGTGCGGCGCCAAGGCTGAGCGTCAGACGGCATCGGTCTAGTGCCAGGCGTTGCCGACCTGGATATAGAAGGGCGTGTCTTCCGGCCCTTTGGCGATGTCCACCCCCACGTACATGCCGAGGCGGCGGGCGATCAGGTAACGGAAGCCGATCCCCTTGCTGACGACGGTCGCAGCCTGGCCGAAATCGTCGTGCCGGCCCCAGGCCTTGGCGGCCCCTGCAAAGCCCACCAGCGCCCACCGCGGCGTCACGTTCCAGCGCAATTCAAGTTCACCTACACCGACGTTCTGGTCCTGGTAGCGCCCGGCCGCAATGCCGCGCATGTCGATGTAGGGCTGCTGGTAGAAAGGCACATCGCCACGCGCGGCGCGTCCGTCGACGCGCGTACCGAGCACCCACTTGGGCGCCAGCGCGAAGTAGGCGAACACGTGCGCCCGATAGCTTTGCATGCGGTTGTCACTGCCGATGGCCGAGCCGTAGAACAGGGTATCGAGGCTGCCGGTCCAGCCTTTGGACGGCGTGAAGATGTTGTCGCGCGAATCGTGTTCGATCGAAAAGCCGGCGCCCGACATGCGGCGGGCGCGCTCCATCGAACTGGGCACCCATGGCGAATCGCTGTCGGTGTGCAGGCTGGTGTCCAGATCCATGTAGAGCCAGCGCAAGGCCAGGTAATTGTTGCTGCTGCCCAGGCGCCGCAGGATCTGCTGCGATGACACGAACCCCTTCACCGTATAGCCGATCTTGAATTCTCCGTTGGAGACCGGATTGCCTATGCCATAAAAATCGAGATTGCCCTTGAGCTTGGCGACGCCGCCGCGATAGCGCCAGCGGTCTTCAGCAAAACTGAGCATGCCGCCAAGGAAGCCGGCACCGCTGCCGTTCTCGGTGGCCGCCATGCCGCCGACGTAAATGTTGGGCGGGGTGACGTGGCCCGTCTTGGCACCCTGCGTGGCCGCGTCGCGGATCGACTCCGACACGAACATCAACGCCACGCCCCCGCCGTAGCCCACCGCCGGCTCCGTAATAATGATCGGCACAGGCAGGAATCCGCGCTTGTCGAGCAGCCATTCCGACATGTCGAAACCGCCATCGTCGGCATCGACGAACAGGGGACTATCTGTTTTCTGGGTCTGCGCAACGCCCATCGCCGGGCAAACGCATGTCAAGGCCGTTAGCGCAAGTAAGACACGTTGGTTTAGTCGCATGCGGGCGCTACACTGAATCGTCATGTGTCCTCCCAGCCGGAACATAAATCGTTATATGCGCACGCAGACCATTGTGCAAACAGGCACACCCTCTCCCGCCCAACGATCCGTCAAACGCACGGCTTCGATGACATCGACATTGCTCGCCTGGACGATGGGGCTGGCACTGCTCGGCACCCACTCGAACGCCATGGCCCAGGCCGGAGTGCTCCCCAGCTTCATCCCCAATCTGGCCGGTGCCGCCGTGGGGGTGACCCCCCGCTATGCGGGCGCCAGCGACAACGTGGTGGGGCTGGTGCCCGGCCTGCGCTATCAGTTCGGGAACACACAACGCTTCATCGAATGGTACGGCGCGGCGGGCGACATCAATCTGCTGGATTCGGCCAGTTGGCAGCTCGGCCCGGCAATGGCCATGCGCCTCGGGCGCAGCGACGTCGATGACGAATACGTGGCGCGCCTGCCCGACATCGACACCACGGTCGAGGCCGGTCTGGCTGCCTCATATACCTATACCGCGCGCGGCAGCATGCCCTGGCGGCTACGCATCGGCGGCACGGTCATGACCAACCTGGGTTCCAATTGGCATGGCGCCGATTCGACCCTTTATGGCAGCCTGTGGCTGCCCCTGTCCGAGCGCATGTTCCTGGGGATGGGGGGTGGCATGAACTGGAGCAGCGGCAGCTTCATCAATCGCTACTACGGCATCTCGGCCAACGATGCGGCGGCCAGCGGCCTGTCGTCCTACCAGACCGGCGGTGGCATGCGCCAATGGTACGCATGGCCCGCGCTGGTGGTGCGTCTGAGCCCGCGCTGGTATGGCGGGGTGGCCGCCTTCTATCAATACCTGTCGGATCGCGCCGCCGACAGCCCCATCGTCGCTCAGCGCGGCAATCGCCAGCAGTGGACCTACGGCGTCAGCATCGGCTACGTCTGGCACTGATCGGCAACGCCCGGCGGGCGCCAGCCCGCCGTTCAGACGCGGCGGTGACGCAGCGCCGGCAGTGATTCGCGCACGGCGGCAATGCGCTGCGGATCGATCTCGCCGCACACCACGCCGGGGCCTTCCGGCAACACAGCCACGACCTCACCCCAGGGATCGATCAGCATGCTATGGCCAAAGGTGCGACGCCCGTGCGGATGCGTGCCCCCTTGTGCGCTGGCCAGCACATAACATTGGTTTTCGATGGCGCGGGCACGCAGGAGGATCTCCCAGTGTGCCTGGCCGGTGGTATGCGTAAATGCGGCCGGCAACACGATGAGGTCGACCTCACCCATCTGGCGGAAGAGTTCCGGAAAGCGCAGGTCGTAACACACCGCCAGGCCAGTGCGGCCAGCCGGTGAATCGAAGACCGCGACTTGACCACCAGCCTCAATAGTGCGCGCTTCGTCGTAGGCTTCGGCACCGCGCTGGAAACTGAACAGGTGGATTTTGTCGTAGCGTGCCACCTGCTCGCCGCGGTCGTTGAAAACCAGGCTGGTATTGCGCACGTGCTGCGCGTCGCTGGCCACCAGCGGCAGCGTGCCGCCGATGATCCACACGCCATGGCGACGGGCGGCGGCAGCCAGTTCGTGCTGGATTGGCCCTTCGCCCTCGGTTTCGCGCAGGCGCACCTTGGCTTGGTCATCCCCCGACAGACAGGCGAAGTATTCCGGCAAGGCAATCAGGCGCGCGCCTCGTGCGGCTGCCTCGGCGATACGCGATTCCGCTTCGGCCAGATTGGCCGCTACGTCCGGCCCCGACACGGTCTGGATAGCGGCGACGATGCAAGATGAAGTCATGAAGGATTCCCGGCAAAACACGGCGCCAAAGACGCGCCGGCACAGGCGCTAGGATAGCGCGGCCCGCCTCAGCGCGCGCCGATCTCGCTGCTGCTGTTGGCGCGCTCCGACAGGATGCGCTCAACTTTGGGATCAGCCCACGGCCCCGAGATGGCGTATTCAAAGCTGAAGATCTTCTCGACGGGATCGCGCAAGACCTTCTGTGCCACGTAGGCGGCCACGCCGACCACCGGGTTGATGATGCCGGTAACGGCCGCCGCGCCTACCGCTACGGTCTCCGACAAGGTGGGTTGCACCACCACCTTGAGGTCGTGCGTTTCGTGCGCGATATCGGTGGAGCCGGACAAATTCACGCGCGCCGCCGGCCCGCGCATGTGCAGGTCTTCGGTACGCATCACCCCGTTGCGGATCGCCGTGTTGCCCTGCAGGGTGTCAAAGGCGAAGCCTTCCGAGAAGACATCGCGAAAATCAAGCGTCAGGCGACGTGGCAGCGATTGCAGGCTGAGTACGCCAAGCAGCCGTCCAGCGCCCGGATTGAGCTTGCTGAACTGGCCGTCGCGCACCTCCAGCGCCATCTCACCAGACAGTGACGCGTAATCGATGGCGGCGGGCACGCCGCGCCAACTGACGGTACCGCTCATGTGCGTTTTGCCGGCGCGCATCGAATCCGGATAGCCCAGGCGCGACAGCAGCTTACCGGTGTCGTCCGAATCCAGCGCGAATGTCAGCGTCATGGCACGGCGCGCACCGAACGGGCGCCACACGCCCGAACCACGCAGATGGTGATCGTCGCCTTCCACCGAGATATGGCCCAGGCGCCACTCGTCACCACGGTTGACGGCCTGCACCTGCAGGCGCCCGAGCGGAATGTCCTGCACGCTGAAGTCGTCCGCCACGATGTCGACGTCGGGCAGGGCCTGATTGGCGCTCTCATCGCCCCCGCCGGCCGCCGTGTCGCCCCCCTTGAGCGGGTGCAGCGCCAGGCGTGATAGGCGCGCCTGCACCTTGCCCTTGCCTTCTCCCTGCCAGGCCAGGTCACCGGCGATGTCGGGCCCCTCCAGGCGCACCAGATAGCGCCCATCCTGGCGCAACACACGGCCAGTCACCTTGCGATAGACGTGGCCGGCGGCCACCAGTTCGTCGGCCTGCACGACGGCGCCGGCAGAGATCTCGGCGCCCATGGCGGCCCCCTCCTGGGCGGCGGCCATCACGATGGGCTTCCAGGCATCGATGTCGAGACGCTGGAAGCGGCCCGACAGGCGCAGCCCGCGTTGCGGCAAGGTCGCGGCATCGCTGACCGCCGCCGCGCCACGCGCGAAACGGCAGCCGCGCGCATCGCATTCCTCCTCCCATGCCGCCTCGCCGCGATTGGCAACCTGCAGGCGCCACGACTGGGTCGACGAGCCCCCCTCTTCGGCGCCGCGATCGGTGCGCCAGCGGAAACTCACCGGCAGGCTCTCGGCTGTCGCCTTGGCGAAGGGCGCCGGCAGCGCCGAGGCCACACCCACCAGAGGCGAGGTGATGGCCAGTTCGGTGCTGCCCTTGTGCACCGTGACGTTGACGCGCGCGTCGAACTTGCCGGTCAGGTAGTTCCATACCGTCATGTTGCTGATGCCGCGCAGGTTGGCCACCGGCATGGTGACCCCGCCCTCGAAGCGCAACGTGCCGTCGGCGTCCGTGGTGCCGGTGGCGCGCAGCGGCGCGCCCAGAAAGTCGGCCGTCATCTCGGGCATGGCGATGGCATGCTCGGTAAAGGTCAGCCGCGATTGCACGTTGCGGAACTCGGGCATGTCCGGAAACAGACGCACCTGGTTGTTCACGAAACGGTAGCCGCCCTTGACCTGGGTATGCGTAGCATCGTGCAGGGGAATGAGCAGGTGCAGATCGAGTTCGCCATTGCCGATGGCGGTGGTCTGCCGGCTGAAGTGCCCCGACAGATCGCTCAGGCGGCTGGCGTTCACGTAGTCGAGAAAATCCTTGGTGGGCCCGCTGGCCTTGCCGTCCACCCGCAACGACTGGTTGCCGACATCTTCCAGATCCGGGATCTCGACGCGCGCGGTGGCGCGGGCCGCGCCATAGTTGCTGCTGTCGGCCTGGATGAGCATGCGCGTGCGGTCGAACAACAGGCTGCCACGCACGTTGTCCAGCCCCGGCCAGCCATTGCCGAAATGCAGCTTGGCATCGTGCATGCGCCCCTGCACGCGGAAGGTGCCCTGCGCGTCGTTGCGATAGGGGAAATGCGCCAGTTGCCCGGCCAGACGCAAGCTGATGTCCTGCACCTGCCCGCCAAGCAGGCCGGCACGCAGCCAGTCGGTGACCGAAGTGGGCACCGACAGCGGCATGTAGCGCCACACCGCGGCGGCACGTGCGTGCGTGAAGCGGCCGGTCAGATCGATATGCCCGGCCCCGCCGGTGGCGAGCCATTCGCCGTTGAGCGTGCCGGCGGCATCGTCATTGCGCACATGAGCTTCGCGCAACCCCACTACCAGCGTGTCGGCGCCCTTGACGTT
Source organism: Rhodocyclaceae bacterium (assembly GCA_047605765.1). Classification (GTDB taxonomy): domain Bacteria; phylum Pseudomonadota; class Gammaproteobacteria; order Burkholderiales; family Rhodocyclaceae; genus JBGVSA01. Next base: position 4,506 of record JASGFB010000101.1, on the reverse strand, counting down.
GCGATGGGACCACTGGCCGCGCAGCGTGGTGCGCTGCAGATCGATGGCCGGATTCTGCATCTCGCCCGGCACGTGCAACTGCCCATTGATGGTCAGGTCGTACTGGCCGCCACGTTCATCTCCCGATGCGCTGCCGGACAGCCCCTCGATACCGGGAATAGCGCCGCGCGGACGCACGGCGACGTTCTCAAAGCGCGCGTCGACCTTGAAACGCATCGGCTGCGCGACTTTGTCGGCCCCCGCCGCCTGCCAGTCGAACGACAGCTTGCTGACATGGCCGCGCGGCTCGGCCTCGGCCAGCGCCAAACGGTGCGCGTCGTCGAGCGGCACGAAAGCCGACAATTGGTGCAATGCGGCCAGTTCCACGTCGTCGGCGGCCAGTTCCACACGCTGCCCGCGCTGCGCCGTGGCAGTCATGGCCCGGAACGACAGCCGCGAAGGCGTGGCGCTGACGCCGTCGGCGGTGGTCAGGTGCAGGCGCTCGGCCGAGAACGAGGTTTCGCCTTCGCGCATGGCCCCCCGCAGGCGGCCGCTCAGCGAAGTCAGGCCGAGTTCGGGCAGATCGGGCGCCAGGCGCAGACGCGCATCGCGCACCGCCACGTCGGCGGTGAGCCCGGCCACCCGGTGGCCTTCGAAATTGAGCCAGGCATGCACCCCGCCCTTGCCCTGTGGCAATTCGAAGGGATAGTCGATCCACTGGCGCCAAGCGGCCAGATCGGCCCGGTCGAGTGCCACGTACACGGCCCCGCGCCATTGGTCCAGATCACTGAAGGATTGCCCGCGCAGGTCGGCACGGATATCCAGCGGCGCCGCATAACGCGAAGGCGGCGCCGCGCGCACGGCCAGGCGGTGGCGAGCGCCGCGATTGTCGAGGCGCGCTTCCAGCGCGGTCAGTTGCAGCAGCGGCGCGGCGCGCAGGTCGTCCTGCCATGACAACTGCGCCTGCCGGATCTCGATGCGCTCCTGCCCCAGCACGAAGCGCGAAAACCCCTCGCCGGAGCTCGGTCCGCCAGTGTTGACCTGTAGGCCGGCGACAAAGATGCGCCCGTCGGCATCGCGCCGCATGGCCAGTTGCGGGCCGGTCAGGGTCAGGCGTTTCGTCACCCATTGCCAGCGCCACAGCGAAGACCACGCCACGGTGGCGTCGACGCGCGGCAATTCAAGCACCGGCTGCCCCGCCCGATCGAACAGGCGCAGGCCGCCAATGTGCAATTCCGGCCGCAGGCCGGTCCATTCGGCTTTGAGCTGGGCAATCTCGACGCGCAGGCCAAGCGAACGCGACAACGTTGCAGCGATTTCGTCGCGATGCATGCCCACTTGGGGCATGGCGACGTAGCGCAGCGCCAGAAAGGTGAAGCCGACGATGAAATACGCGATCAGCAGGGTGCGCCACAAGGCGCGCGGCACGGCCAGGCAGACCATGGCCGAAATGGCGAGCGCACGCCGCCACGCCGCCCACCGATGCCTTGGCGAAGGCGCCGCGGCCGGGGGAGAATGCAAGGCTTCGGAATCGGCTCGGTTATCAGACATCGGGAAAAGGCACGTCCAGTCAGCGTGCGAACGGGCACATCGATCGCGCCCCCATACTGCGCCGTTTGAGCGGGCAGTGGCCCACGATGGATCCAAGGAGCAGCGATTCTAAAGCCAGGTCAACACTACTATGCCCGCCATTCACGAACTCTTACATCAGACCGCCGCCTACAGTCGTTTTTTTGCCAGCGAACGGCGGGCCCGCCCCTGGCTGGACGCGCGCATCGGCCGCGAAATCGATCGTCCCCTCACCCGGCAGGACATGGAAGCCTTTCTCGATGAAGGCGACGCGCTGACCGAAGCCAACCTCGGCCCCCGCCTGCGCCATCTGCGCGCCTGGGTATACGGCCACGTGATGGTGCGCGACCTGGCCGGCCTGGCGCCGCTGCACGAAGTGACCGGCGCGATGAGCCTGCTGGCCGACGTGGCGGTGGCCACCGCACAGCGCGTCGTCGGCGCCCAATTGGCCGAACGCTTCGGCCAGCCGCGCCGCGCCGACGGCAGCGTGCAGGACATGGTCGTGGTGGGCATGGGCAAGCTGGGCGGCGGCGAGCTCAACGTATCGTCCGACATCGACCTGATCTTTTTGTATCCGGACGACATCGACACCGACGGCGCCCGCAGCATCGGCGCCTATGAGTACTACACGAAACTGGGCCGCGCGCTGATCGCGGCGCTGGCCGAACGCACCGCCGACGGCTTCGTCTTCCGCGTGGACATGCGCCTGCGCCCCAATGGCGACTCCGGTCCGCTGGTGGCCAGCTACGACATGCTGGAAAACTACTTCATCACCCAGGGCCGCGAGTGGGAACGCTACGCCTGGATCAAGGCGCGCCCCATGACCGGCGGCGAACATGAAGGCCTGATGGCCATCGCCCGCCCCTTCGTGTTTCGCAAGTACCTGGATTTCGGCACCATCAACGCCATGCGCGCCCTGCACGCCCAGATCCGCCAGGAAGTCGCGCGGCGTGAGATGGCCGACAACATCAAGCTGGGGCCGGGCGGCATCCGCGAGATCGAATTCATCGCCCAGGTCTTCCAGCTCATCCGCGGCGGGCGCGACCGCGCCCTGCAGATCCGCCCGACGCTGGCGGTGCTGGGCCTGCTGCCGGAACGCGGCCTCATACCGGCCGACACCGTGCACGAGCTGTCCGAGGCCTACCTGTTCCTGCGCCGGCTGGAGCACCGCATCCAGTACCTCGACGATGCGCAGACGCATTCGCTGCCGACCGCCCCGGAAGACCGTGAGCGCCTCGCCCACAGCATGGGCTACGCCGATTACGCGGCGCTGGGCGAAGCGCTCGGCGCCCACCGCGCACGCGTGGCCCGCCACTTCGAAGCCGTGTTCTCCGACCCGGCGGCCGGCCAGCATGCGTTGGACGAAGCCTGGACCCGCGCCGAAGATACCGAACCGACCTGCGCAGTGCTCGAGCGCCTGCAGTACCAGGACGCCGACGAACTGGCACGGCGCCTGCAGGCCTTCCGCCAGAGCCCGCGCTACCGCGCCATGTCCGAGGACAGCCGTCAGCGCCTGGGTACCCTCATGCCGCGCATCATCGAACTTTGCGCGCGCCATGCCAATTCGCACGACGCGCTGGCGCGCATGCTCGATCTGCTCGAAGCCATCTGCCGCCGCGCCGCCTATCTGGCCCTGCTGCAACAATACCCATTGACCCTGCAGCGGGTGGTCGAACTGGTGTCGGCATCGAGCTGGGCGGCACGCTTCCTGACCCGCCACCCGTTACTGCTGGACGAATTGCTGGACGCGCGCGAGCTGAGCGAGGAGCCTGACTGGGCCGCCTTTGCACACGAACTGGGCGCGCGTCTGGATCAATCGCCGGAGGACGTCGAAGCGCAGATGGATCTGATGCGCGAGACCCACCACGCGCAGGTGTTCCGCCTGCTGACCCAGGACATCGCCGGCAGGCTGTCGGTGGAAAAGCTCTCCGATCACCTGTCAGCCCTGGCCGACATCATCCTCAGCCAGACCCTGCGCGTGTGCTGGAACCATCTGTCCAAGCGCCACCGCGATGCCCCGCGCTTCATCGTCGTCGGCTACGGCAAGCTCGGCGGCAAGGAGCTGGGCTACGCGTCCGACCTGGACATCGTCTTTTTGCACGACGACCCGGACCCCGAAGCCCAGGCCGTCTATGCGCGTCTGGCCCAGCGCATGAATACCTGGCTGTCGAGCCAGACGCCCGCCGGCCTGCTGTTCGAAACCGATCTGCGCCTGCGTCCCAATGGCGACTCCGGCCTGCTGGTCAGTTCGATGGAGGCCTTCAGCAAGTACCAGCACGAGGCGGCCTGGGTGTGGGAACACCAGGCCCTGACACGCGCCCGCTATTGCGCCGGTGACCCGCACATCGGCGCCGCCTTTGAGCAGGTGAGAGCCGATTTCCTGTGCCAGCCGCGCGATGTTCACACGCTGCGCGAGGAAGTGCTGGCGATGCGCAAGAAGATGCGCGATGCCTTCGCCAACAAGGGTGAGGGGTTCGAGCTCAAGCACGATGCCGGCGGACTGATCGATGTGGAGTTCGTGGTGCAGTTCCTGGTGCTGGCGCATGCCAGCCAGTGGCCCGAGCTGGTTGGCAATATCGGCAACATCGCGTTGCTGAAGCTGGCCGCCAATGTCGGCCTGATTCCTGCCGACGTTGCGCATGATGCGGCGGATGCCTACCGCGATCTGCGCCGCGCGCAGCATGCGTTGCGCTTGAATGAGAAGAAGAGCCGCATTTTCGATGACAGCATGGCGAGGCAGCGGATTGCGGTGTCGGCGTTGTGGGAGTGTGTGTTCGAGCAGATCTGAGGGGATGAAAGCTATCCCCTTGTCCCGCGGGTGCAGCTTGTGTTCGCGGGACTGGATCTTGTTTGGCGTGCTTGCCGCCTAGGCCTTCGTTGTCCTTGGTTTTGTGTTCTTGCTCGCGTTCGTTGGCCGGGTCTCGCCCCGGCGGGCGAGTTACTTTCTTGTGCGGACAA
>JASGFB010000100.1:0-17582 GCA_047605765.1 Rhodocyclaceae bacterium | reverse complement strand
TGCTGGTGCTGCTGATCATTTTCATCATCACCATTCCGGTCATCAATCACGCGGTACCATCGACCTGCCGCATGCCAGCAACGCCCCCGTGCCGCCGACGCCGGACACCATCCAGGTCGGCGTGGACCGCGATGGCCTCTACTACTGGAATGGCCGGGCGGTCGAGGCATCCGAGCTGGACGTGCGTCTGCAGGGCGTTGCCGGCGGCCAGCCGCAGGCAGGCATCCACATTCAGGGCGACGCCGCTGCGCGCTACGAGAAGATTGCGTGGATTCTCAGTCGTGCGCAGCAGCGTGGCATCCGGTCGGTGAGCTTCATCACCCGGCCGGACAATCTGTAGGCATCGCGGGTACGGGCACGTGGCGCCAGGCGGATTCCGAACGCGCATGCATGCCGCCGTGCTGATGAGCCCGCCACCCGCCACGGCCCAGGCCATGGGCTTGTCGATGGCTTGCGTATAAGGAAAGGAAAAAAGCGTCGTTCCGTTTTGCATCGTCCTTGCATAGATTGATCCGCAGGCCGCGCACAGGGCGCCGGCCATGCCGATCAACACCGCACAGGACCTGCATCCATGACCACGCTTTCGAAATTCCGTCGCCTGCTGATCGTCGCCACGCTGGGAACGGGGGCGCTCGGCCTGTGCGCGCCGGCACTGGCCGACTACAACCCGAAGTTGCTGCGCATCGGTTTTCAGAAATCGGCCAGCGTGCTCACCCTGATCAAGTCGCAGGGCACCTTCGAAAAGCTGCTGGCGCCGCGCGGCATCGAAGTCAAATGGGTGGAGTTCCCCGCCGGGCCGCAGTTGCTGGAAGGGCTCAACGTGGGCGCCATCGATATCGGCAACGTCGGTGAAGCGCCGCCGATCTTCGCGCAGGCCGCCGGCGCCAATTTCATCTACGTGGGCTACGAGCACGCCTCGCCGCAGGCCGAGGCCATCGTGGTGCCGAAGCGTTCGCCGATCAGGAACGTGGCCGATCTCAAGGGCAAGAAGGTCGCGCTCAACAAGGGGTCGAACGTTCACTTCCTGCTCGTCAAGGTGCTGGAAAAGGCCGGCCTCAAGTACAGCGACATCCAGCCGGTGTTTTTGCCGCCGGCCGATGCGCGCGCCGCTTTCGAGCGCGGCAGCGTGGACGCCTGGGTGATCTGGGATCCGTTCCTGGCCGCCGCCGAAAAACAGATCGACGCACGCGTGATCGCCGACGGTACCGGCGTGGTGAACAATTACCAGTTCTTCCTGGCCGAACGCGAGTTTGCCGACAAGCGTGCGGATCTCATCAAGCTGCTCTTTGCCGAGGCGCAGAAACAGGCCCTGGCCATCAAGAAGGACGTCAAGACGGCGGCCGTGACCATCTCGCCCTTGCAGGGGCTGGAGCCGGCCATCGTCGAGCAGAGCCTGACACGCTACACGCTGCAGACCGAACCGATCACCGACCAGGTGCTGGACAACCAGCAGAAGGTTGCCGACACCTTCCATGAGCTCAAGCTGATCCCCAAGGCGATCAAGGTGCGCGAAGCCAGTCTGAGCGGATATTGAACCGACCCGCCGGCGTCGCCGCGCGGGCGGCGCGCCCGGCCCACACAGAGAGCGAGACAATGAAAATCCTATGGTTCCTGCCCACCCACGGCGACAGCCGTTACCTGGGCACCAGCGAAGGCGCGCGCGAAGTCAGCTTCGGCTACCTGCGCCAGATTGCGCAGGCGGCCGATCAACTGGGTTATTACGGTGTCCTGACGCCCACCGGCCGCTCGTGCGAAGACCCCTGGGTGGTGACGGCCAGCCTGATCGGCGCCACCGAGCGCCTGCGCTTTCTGGTGGCCTTGCGGCCCGGGCTGCATCAGCCCAGTCTGGCGGCGCGCATGGCGGCCACATTCGACCGTCTCAGCGGCGGGCGCCTGCTGATCAATCTGGTCACCGGCGGCGATCCGCAGGAACTGGCCGGTGACGGCGTGGCGAGTTCGCATGCCGATCGCTACGCGGCGTCCGAAGAGTTCATCCGCATCTGGCGCGAGATCATCGCGCGCAGCCACGCCGGCCAGGATTTCGATTTCACCGGCCAGCATCTGTCCGTGCAGGGCGCCAAGCTGCTCTATCCGCCCTTGCAGCGGCCGCACCCGCCGGTGTGGTTCGGGGGCTCGTCCGAGCCCGCCCACGAACTGGCCGCCGAGCATGTCGAAACCTATCTGACCTGGGGAGAGCCGCCGGCCGATGTAAAGCTCAAGTTCGACGACGTCAGGGCGCGTGCCGCCAAGCGGGGCCGCACGGTGAGCTTCGGCGTGCGCCTGCACGTGATCGTGCGTGAAACCGAAGAACAGGCCTGGGCGGCCGCCGACGGCCTGATCAGCCGGCTCGACGACGACACCGTGGCGCGCGCGCAATCGGCTTTGGCGCGGATGGATTCCGAGGGCCAGCGCCGCATGGCCGCCTTGCACAAGCAAGGCGGATCGCGCACGCGCCAGGCGCTGGAGATCAGCCCGCACCTGTGGGCCGGCGTCGGGCTGGTGCGTGGCGGCGCCGGCACGGCACTGGTCGGCAACCCGCAGCAGGTGGCCGCCAAACTGCGCGAATACCAGGCGGCCGGCGCGCAGGCTTTCGTGCTGTCGGGCTACCCGCATCTGGAAGAAGCCTACCGCTTCGCCGAGCTGGTGTTCCCCTTGCTCGAACTGGACCACTCAGGTGCTTCGGCGCTACCGGGGCAGAAACTGTCCGGCCCGTTCGGCGAAGTCGTCGCCAATCACTTTGCGCCGGCCAGCCGCCAGCCGGTGACGGCGCAATAGGGGGGCAGCGGGCATGCGCCAGACCTCACGCACGCAGCGCCTGGGGCAACGCCTGTTGCCCTGGCTGCCGCCCTTGTTGCTGATCGTTGCCTGGCAGATCAGCGCGCAGGCAGGGTGGTTGTCGAACCGGGTGCTGCCATCGCCCTGGAACATCGCACGCGCCGCCTGGGCCCTGGGTGCCAGCGGCGAGCTGTGGCAGCACGTGGCGACCAGCACCCGGCGGGCGCTGTCCGGCTTCGCCCTGGGCGGCGGCGCCGGATTGTTGCTGGGCCTTGCCACCGGCTCGTTCAGGCGCGTCGAAACCTTGCTCGATACGTCCTTGCAGATGCTGCGCAACATCCCGCCGCTGGCGCTCATCCCGCTGGTGATCCTGTGGTTCGGCATCGATGAAGGCGCCAAGCTGTTCCTGGTGTCGATCGGGGTGTTCTTTCCGGTGTACCTCAACACTTTCCACGGCATCCGCTCGGTCGATCCGGCATTGATCGAAATGGCCCGCAGCTATGGCCTGTCGGGCTGGCGCCTGTATCGCGATGTCATTGTGCCGGGGGCGACGGCGTCGATCCTGGTGGGCGTGCGTTTTTCGCTGGGGTTCATGTGGGTGATCCTGATCGTGGCCGAAACCATCTCGGCCAGCTCGGGCATCGGTTACATGACGATGAGCGCGCGCGAATTCCTGCAGACCGACGTAGTGCTGGTCGGCATTCTGCTGTACGCCTTGCTCGGCAAGGTGGCCGATCTGGTGGCGCGGGGCCTGGAGCGCTTCTGGTTGCGCTGGCACCCGGGCTATCAGCTTTGATCCGAGGAGCGCCGCATGAGCCTTTCCCGCCCCCCCATCCTCATGGGCGATGACGCGCCCGCGACGTCGCCTGCCGGCATGGCCCTGCAGTTGCGTGGCATCTTCAAGCGCTTCGGCGAACGCGAGGTGCTGCGTGGCATCGATCTGAGCATCCAGCCGGGCGAATTCGTCGCCATCGTCGGGCGCAGCGGCTGCGGCAAGAGCACCTTGCTGCGCATCGTCGCCGGCCTGGAGCATTACCAGGGGGGCGTGCAACTGCACGATGGGCGCCAGATCACCCAGCATGGCGACACGCGCATCATGTTCCAGGAGGCGCGGCTGCTGCCATGGAAGCGCATCCTTGCCAACGTGGCGCTGGGTCTGCCGTCGTCGCGCTACCTCGAAGCACTCGACGTGCTCGATCAGGTCGGCCTGGCGGACCGCCGCCTGGAATGGCCGGCGCGCCTGTCGGGGGGACAGCGCCAACGCGTGGCACTGGCGCGGGCGCTGGTGCACCGGCCGCGCCTGTTGCTGCTCGATGAACCGCTGGGCGCGCTCGACGCGCTCACGCGTATCGAGATGCAGGCGCTGCTCGAATCCCTGTGGTTCGAACACGGCTTTACGGCCGTGCTGGTGACGCACGACGTGCAAGAGGCCATTGCGCTGGCCGACCGCGTGGTGGTGATCGAGGACGGACGCATCACCGAAGATGTCTACGTGCGCCTGGCCCGCCCGCGCGAGCGGGGCGACGCCGAATTCGCCGCGCTCGAAGAGCGCCTGCTCGACCGCCTGCTGGGGCGGCCGCCCCGGTCCGTCCATCTGGCGCAGCCGACGCGCGCACGCGCCTGATTGCCACGCCGTCCGGTGCGCACCTGCGCACCAGGGTGCAGACAGGCTCATTCGCCAGAGGTAACAAATTTGTCAGATGGCGCACCCGGGGCGCCCATCGATGCGCGCCTCGGGTCGCCATGATGGCATCCGCGTGTGCCGCACATCACGCCGTCGCTGCGCCTGCCGGGCAGGGCGCGCCACACCGGGCTCGCGCCTCCACATAAATGCTTATTGCATGAATCGTCCCGAGTAGGGTAGGGGCGTTGCGCGGGCGCCGTCCACCCCACCGGCCGTCCGGGCACCTGCCCTTTTTATCAAGCCGGAATGTCGGTCAAAGCAGCTACTATCGCGCCTGCATGTCAGACAGCCGTCAGGATTTCATACCCGTGCCGGCGCGTTCTGCGCCCGGTTCGATTGGCACGGCGACGTGGTTCACAACAACAGGGGACGACAATGGCAGCGCAGGACGCAACGGCTTCGAACGGCAAGGTCTTCGCAGGGCTGGTGCTGCTGACTTTTGCGCTGAGGCTGCCGTTTTTCTTTCCAGCCGTCATCAATTGGGACGAAAGCAGTTCCATCCTGATGGGATATTCCATCGCCACCGGCCATTTGCCGTACACCGAGCTGTGGAACGTCAAGCCGCCGCTGCTCTATTACTTCTTCTCGCTGTTCCTGCTGCTGTTCGGTAACAGCATCGAAGCGGTGCGTCTGGGCGGCACGCTGTGCGTGGCCTTCGTGACGTGCTGCGTCTACGTCGTCGGGCGCCGCCTGTGGGACGCCGGCGTCGCGCTGATGGCGGCGGTGCTGGCGGTGTTCCTGATGTGCGTGCTGCGCGGCGGCCAGGCGACGATGTCCGAACATCTGGCGCTGGTGCCGTTGATGGGCTCGCTGCTGGTGCTGCTGCGCGAGCGCCCGAGCATGCGCCAGGTCATGGGCGCCGGTGTGCTGTTGTCGATGGCGGGCCTGGTCCGCCTCAACCTTGCGTACGTGGCGGTCAGCGTGGTGGGTTTCGTATTGCTGTGGCCGTCGCAGGACGGTTTCGCGGCACGGCTGAAGCGCGCCTGCGCCATGTCGGTCAGCGGCCTGCTGGTGATCCTGGCGACCTTCGTGCCCCACGTCATCCACGGCAGCACGCAGCAATGGATCAGCGCCGTGGTACAGGCCGCGCTGTCGTATTCCGGCGCCCAGCATGGCGTGCTGGAAGCCTGCCTGCGCCTGCTGTGGTTCTGCGCGCGGGCCGGCTGGGGCATCGGGCTGGTGGTGCTCATCGCCAACCTGGTGAGCCTGTACCGTCGCCTGCGCGGCGGCGGTACGCTGGATCGGCGCAGCGAGGCGCTGCTCTATGTGTACGCCTTGTCGGCGCTGGCTTCGATTCTGCTCAGCGGCGGCGCCTACCAGCACTACCTGATCCAGATCGTGCCGTTCGCTGCCTTGTTCGCCGCTGGCGTATTGGTGCCGGGTTATCGGCGCCGCCACACCTGGCTGCGCCGCTTTCCGTGGCAGTTCGTGGGCACGCTGGTGGTGCTGATCGCCACTGTGCCCATCGCAGTCAAGTACGTGGTGATATGGCGGCAGTACGCCCGCGAACACACCCTGCGCAGCGGCGCCGAGTACGCCATCGCCGATTATCTGCGCCCGCGCCTGGGCAGCCAGGACAGCCTCTACATGATGGACGACCACATCGTGTACTGGTTGCTGCAACGCCTGCCGGTGGATCAGTCGGTGACCCATCCGACCAACATCGCCAAACCCTATCTGCTCAAGTACATGCCGGGCGCCGCGCCGACGCCGGAGGGCGCCATGGCGGCGTTGCTGGCCAAGGCGCCGCTCTACATCGTGCGGCCGCGCCAGTTGCCCTACCTGGACGACAGCCCGCAGGCGCTGACCCTGGTGGACGCCACGCTGTCCGCGCATTACGTGCTGGAAACCACGCTGTCCGGACGCTCGATCTATCGGCGCCAGGACGGCGAACCGCTGCAGGCCGCCGGGCTGGCGGCGGCCGAGCACGTCGCGCCGGCGGGCCAATAATCGGCGCACCCGTCACGGGGCGGCCCGTGGCGGCGAAGACGCATCGGAGAGAGACACACCCAGGCCTTGCCCGCGACACGGGATGCCGGGGTGACATGAAGAGCGACGATGAAAATATTTCTGTTTTTGCTGCGACGCGCGCGACGCGAGCTGGTGTTGACGACCTGTGTCATGACGCTCGCCGGCCTGGGCGTGAGCGGGCTGATCTTTCTGGTCAATGCCTCGGTCACGCGCGGCAGCGTCGAGGCGCAGCTGTTCGGCGCCTTCCTGGGGCTGGCGGCGGTGATCATCGTGTCGCGCACCGTGGGTTCCTACCTGCTGGCCCGGCTGATGGCGCGCTCGCTGCTCGAATTGCGCATGCAGCTCGCGCGGCGGCTGATGGAAGTGCCTTACAAGCAGTTCGAAGATATTGGCGGCGACCGCGCGCTGGCGGCGATCACCTCGGACATCAGCACCATCAATGCGGTGGTGGGCGGGCTGCCTTACTTCCTGCGCAATGCGGTGGTGGCGCTGTGCTGCTTCGGTTACATGCTGTTCGTGTCGTGGCAGTGCTTTGTGGTCATGCTGGTGTTCGTGGTGCTGGGGCTCACCTGGTACCGCCTGCTGGCGACGCGGGCCGCGCGCCACCAGAAATTGTCGCGCCTGGAATGGGACACCCTGTTCGGCCACTTTCGTGCGCTGGTCGGCGGCATCAAGGAACTCAAGCTGAGCAGCAAGAAACGCCGCGATTTTCTGGGCACGATGATCGAACCGTGCGAGACGCGGCACCAGCGCGAGCAACTGCTCGGCGCCACGTTCTTCACGGCTGCCAGCTCGATCAGCCAGGCGCTGGCCTTCGTCATGATCGGTCTGGTGCTGTTCGTGCTGCCCACGGCGCTGGACCTGCCGCGCGACGTGCAGGTGACGTACACGCTGCTGCTGGTGTTCAGCATGACGCCGCTGGAGGGCATCGTGTCGTGGGTGCCGACGCTGGTCAGCGCCGATGTCGCCATGGCGCGCGTGCAGGCCCTGGGGGTGACGCTGGAGCAGGGCGCCGAAAAGCCGCACGGCCGGCCGGCGCCGTCGTCGTGGTCGGCCATCCGCCTGGAAGGGGTCAGCCACACGTACTACCGCGAACGCGAAAACGAACACTTCACGCTCGGCCCGGTGGATCTGACGCTGCTGCGCGGGCAGATCACCGTCATCGCCGGCGGCAACGGCAGCGGCAAGACCACCCTGGCCAAGGTGATCGCCGGGCTGTACACGCCGGAGACGGGCCGCATCCTGCTCGACCACACCGAGATCGACGATGCGTTGCGCGAATCGTATCGGCAGAACTTTTCGGTGGTGTTCTCCGATTTCTACCTCTTCGAGCAACTCATCGGCGTGGACGATTTCGACGCCGAAGTCGCCAATCGCTACCTGCGCAGCCTGCAGCTCGAACACAAGGTGAGCATCGACAACCTGGCCTATTCGACCACGCGGCTCTCGCAGGGGCAGCGCAAGCGCCTGGCCTTGCTGTCGGCGTATCTGGAAAACCGGCACGTGTACGTGTTCGACGAATGGGCCGCCGACCAGGACCCGCTGTTCAAGGATGTCTTCTATCGTCAATTGCTGCCGCAGCTCAAGGCGCGCGGCAAGGTGATCGTCGTCATCAGCCATGACGACAGGTACTTCGACGTGGCCGATCAGTTCATCCGCCTGGAATACGGCCGCGTGGACATGACCGCCCACGAGCCCGCCATGATGACGGGCTCCTGACACCCAGCCTCAAGCCGAGTCCGCTATGACTACATCGAACAACACGGGCTACCTCGCCATGCTGCGCGCCGGCAGGGACATCACGCGCAACGCGGGCGGCCAGCCGGCCTTGCGCCTGGCACTGCTGGCGGACCACGCGCCGCAGCAGCTCGCCACCGTGCTCAAGGCCGCCGTACTCGAACAGGGTTTTTTTCCGGAACTGTACGTCGCCGACTACGGCACGGCGGCGCTCGATGCTTTCGATGGCGAATCGGCCCTGCACGCCTGGCGGCCGGAGGTGGCGCTCTACAGCATCGCGGTGCAAAAGTACCGCGAGCGCTTCTATGCCGCGCAGTCGGTGGAAGAGCGTGAATCGCTGCCCGAACGCTATGTGGGCGAAGTCGGTGCGGTGGTCGACGCGCTGCTCGAACGCGGCATCGCCGTGCTGCTGAGCAACTTTGCCCTGCCGCAGGAACGGCTGTTCGGCAATTACGGCGCGCTCACCGCGCAATCGCTCTATGGCAGCGTGCTGCGCGCCAACCTGCTGCTGGCCGAGGCGGTGTCGGCCCGGCGCAATTGCCAGCTTCACGACGTCATGTACCTGGCCAACAGCGTCGGCGCGGCGGCCTTCCTCGACGAGCGCCTGTGGGCAGCGTCCAAGTATCCCTGCGCCAACCCGTTCCTGCCCGACATGGCGCGTTCGATGGCGCGCGCGGTGGCAGTGCGCAAGGGCAAGGTCAGCAAGGTGCTGGTGCTGGACCTCGACAACACCTTGTGGGGCGGCGTGATCGCCGAAGACGGTATGGACGGCATCGCACTGGGGGGCGATGCCTACGGCGAAGCCTTCCAGCAGTTTCAGCGTTATCTGTTGGCGCTGCGCGACCGTGGCTACGTGCTGGCGGTGTGCAGCAAGAACGACGAGGACATCGCCACGCAGGTGTTCCGCGAACACCCGGAAATGCTCATCCGCCTCGACGATATTTCGGTCTTCGTCGCCAACTGGAACGACAAGGGCAGCAATCTGGATGCCATCGCACAGCGCCTGAACCTGTCGCCCGATTCATTCATCTTCATCGACGATTCGGCCTTCGAGCGCGATCTGGTGCGTGCCCTCATGCCCACCGTGGCGGTGCCCGAACTGCCTGACGACGTCGCCGATTTCTGCGTCGCCCTCGAACGCAGCGGCCTGCTCGAAGCCAGCGGCTTCACCGGCGAAGACCGGCTGCGCAACGCCAAGTACAAGGAAGAAGCGCAGCGCGCATCGAGCAAGCTGAGCTTCGGCAACGTGGACGACTACCTTGCCTCGCTGGACATGCGCGTGCATTGCACGTCCTTCGCGCCGGACGACATCCCGCGCGTGGCGCAGCTCATGCAGCGCAGCACCCAGTTCAACCTGCGCACGCAGCGCCTGTCGGACGCCGATTGCGAGCGGCTCGTGCAGCGTGGCGAAGTCACCGTGGCCGCCCGCCTCAAGGATCGTTTCGGCGATTACGGTCTGATTGCCGCAGTGGCTTGCCAGGAACAGGACGGCTGGCTGTTCGTCAGCGAATTCGTCATGAGCTGCCGGGTTCTCAAGCGCGGCGTCGAAGACTACCTGGTGAATCATCTGTTCGCGCAATGCGCGGCGCGAGGCCTGGCGGGCATTCGTGGCGAGTACATCGCGAGCGCCAAGAACGGCATGGTCAAGGATCTGTTCGCACGGCTCGGCTTTGAACGCGCCGCCCATGACGAGACCGGGTCGAGCTGGTATCTGCAGCGCGCCGACTATCGCCCGCGCCCCACCCACATCACGGAGGAAGCATGACGGAGGACGACATTCTGGCCCGGCTCACGCCCCTGTTCCGCGAGGTTTTCCAGGACCATGCGCTGACCGCCACACCGAGCCTGACGGCCGACGACGTGGAACGCTGGGATTCGCTCTCGCACGTGGACATGATCATGCTGGTCGAAGAAGCGTTCTCGATTCGCGTGCCCACGCGCGAGGTCACGCGCATGAAGAATGTCGGCGATCTGGTGCGCGTCATCCAGGCGGCGGTGCGGTGAGCGCATGAGCGACGGCCTGACCCTCACCGAGCCCATGCTGGCCGCCTTTGCGGCGCTGACGGACGACCATAGCCCGCTGCACATGGATGCCGGCTTTGCGCGGCGCACGCGCTTCCGTGGCCGCATCGCGCATGGCCTGCTGCCGGTGGCCTGCCTGCTGGTCCGGCATGCTGCCCAGGCCACGCCGGCATCGCGCGCGCTGCGCCATCTGTCCTGCAAGTTCGTCGCGCCGGTGCGCGTGGGCGACACGGTGTACTTCGCCGTCGAGCAGACGGAGGAGGCGGGGCGCGAGACACTCGATTTCCGCATCCTGGCGGGTGATGCGCGCACCGAGGTCACACGCGGCAAAGCGGTTTTCGCGCGCCAGGCGGCCGCGCCGGCGGACAACGCCCCGCCCGGCGATGCCGATGCCATGCGCGGCCTGTTGCGCGAACCCGTGCAGGAAGCCGCCTGGCGCCTTGCCGATCTGGCGGTGGGGCACACCGAGCGCATCTATCTCGACGCCGATGCGGGTGCCGCCGTACATCGGCTCGTCGCCGCGCCGGCACGTGCCGGCGGTGATATGGCCAACCTGTCGGCCGCCCTCGTGTTGTCCACGTTGGTCGGCATGCGCCTGCCGGGGCGTTTTGCCACCTTTCTCGAATGCGCGATCGATTTCGAGGCGGACCTCGCCGGCGCCGTCACGCTGTCCGGCACGGTCGGCAAAGCCAGCCCGAGCGGCCGCCTGACGCTCGACCTGCAATGGCGGCAGGCGGACGCCGTCATCGGCAAGGGGACGGCCGCCGTGCTGCTGGCCGAAACGGTGGACGACACGGTGTCGTGCGCGCACATCAGCGATACGCTGGCGCGCGCCACGCTGACCGGCCGCATCGCGCTGGTGACGGGCGCCAGCCGGGGCATCGGCGCGGCCACCGCCAAGCTGCTCGCCATGCAGGGCGCACGGGTGGTGGTTCATTACTTTCAGGGGCGCGCCGATGCCGAGGCGGTGGTGGACGACATCCGCGCCAGCGACGGCGTGGCCCTGGCGCTGGGCGCCGACCTGCGCCACGAAGGCGCCGTCCACGCGCTGTTCGCACGCATCGCGCGGGAGTGGGGCACCGTCGACATCCTGGTGAACAACGCCGTCGGCGACTTTTCGCCGATCCCCGTCGAACAGTTGTCGGCGCGCGACCTGCGCGACGAACTGGACCTCACCCTGGTGGGGGCGCATACCTGTTGCCAGTGCGCGCTGCCGGGCATGAAGTCGCAGCGGCGCGGCAAGATCGTGAACATGGGCAGTATCGCCACCGCAACCCCGGTGGCCTCGCAGGCGCGCTATGCGGCCGCCAAGAGCGCACTGGTCGGCTACACGCGCAGCCTGGCCCTGGAGCTTTCGCCCCACAACATCCAGGTGAACCTGGTGGTGCCGGCCATGACCCTGACCAGCCTGATCGCGGCGGTGCCCCGGTCGCTGGTCGAGCGCATCGCCGAGGACAGCCCGAGCGGCCAGTTGTTGCAGCCCATCGAGGTGGCCGGGGTGATCGCTTTTCTGGTCTCCGACGGCGCCACGCCGATCAGCGGCCAGCAGATCGTGCTCAACCAGGGCCTGCCGCCCTTTCTGTGATGCGCCGCACATGCACGCCACCCTTCAACACCGACCGGACAACCACGTGAACGCGGACGTCAACACCAGGATCTGTTTCGTCACACTCGAATACCCGCCCGACTGGGGCGGCATCGCCACCTCCGCGCAGCGCGTCGTGACGCTGCTGGCGCAGGCCGGCTTCGAGGTGCACGTATTCGTGCCGGCGCGCCCCGGACAGGGGCAGGGGGGCGCCGCGCCGTCGCCGGTGGCGGGCGTGCATCTGTATCGCGTGGCCATCGACAAGGCCTCGCCGGAAGGCATCGTGCTGCCTTTCGTCAAGGCGCTGTTCGAGGCTGACCTGCGTCATCGCTTCGATCTGTTCCATGGCTTCTGCCTGCCCATGGCGTATCCCTGCCTGGCGCTGCCGGATCGCGGCCGGCGCCCGGTGGTGGCGAGCATCCGCGGCAACGATGCCACCGACATGCTGGAGAACGCCGCCTTCAGCGACGCCATCCGCACGGTGCTGCAAAAGGCGTCGTGGATCACCAGCGTCAGCTCCGACAGCCTGACGCGCGCGCAGACGGTGGCGGATATCTCGGGCCGCGCATCGTTCATCGGCAACTCCATCGCGCCGTCGAGCGGTGCGCGCTGGCGCCCCGATGCGCTCAATCGCGGCGTGGTCGGCACGGTGTGCACCTTCCGGCCCAAGAAGAACGTACCGGGCCTCATCGCGGCCTATGCGCAGGTCGATGCCGGCCTGCGCCGGCGCCTGCTGCTGGTGGGCGAAGGCTATCCGGGAGATGTGGCGACCCCGGCGGCCATCGCGCGCGCCCTCGACGTGCATGCCGTCGGCGGCGAAACCGAGCAGACCGGCTATGTGGATACGGCGGCGGTGACGCAGCACCTGCTCGGCATGAACGTGTTCGCGCTGTCGTCCTTGCATGAGGGCTTTCCCAACACCTTGCTGGAAGCCGCTTCGCTGGGGGTGCCGATCGTCGCCACGGCGGTGGACGGCGTCAAGGACGTGTACCGCGACGTGCCGGGCGCGCTGCTGGTGGAACCGGACGATCCGGTGCAACTGGCGCGCGCCATCGAAGCGGTGTTGCGTGACCCGGCACTGGCGCAGCGGCTGTCCGAACAGTCACTGGCCGTGGCGGCGCGCTTCTCGCGCGAGCGGGAGCAAATGGCCTACGTGGCGCTCTATGAGCGCCTGCTGGGGCGCGTTCATGCCTAGGGTTATGCCATAGAGGTAAACCCAAGTGTCTGAAAGGGAACTCTGCCGCTTCACGGCTTGGCTTGTTGGTAAATTGCCTTACATTGCGCAGCCCATGACGAAAGTGCCCGACGAGGCACGCGAATCAAACACCGCACAGATGTGCCTTGGAGACAGCCGCATGATGTACCCCGCAGAATCCGCGCGCCGCGCGCACCACGCCGCACGCTTGCTGGCACCCTGGAGCGCCGGCCCCTCCTGAACACCGCGTCGTTCGGACGCGCTCATTCCCCCCATGACATTCCGGTACCGCGCGTACCGGCGGGGTGCTGTGCGCGTCATTCTTGCCGGGCCGTTTCCGTAGCCATGCGAACGTCATTGAAACAGCGAGAATCGATCCATGCCGTGCGTTCCATCCTGCCGCCTTCGTCAGTCCGCCCATAACCTGACAAGGTATGGTGCTGCGCCCGCCCGTCGGGGGCGTCAAGCATGAGCCCGCACCACGGCGTACCCACGTTCGCGGCGAGCGCCTCGCTGATCGACGTGCTGGCGCAGCGTGCCGCCGCCCAGCCGGAGGCGCCGGCATTCACCTTCCTCAAGGATGGCGACCGCCCGGAGGTGTGCCTGAGCTTTGCGGCGCTCGAGCGCCAGGCGCGCAGCCTGGCCGCCCATCTGCAGGCGTTGCGGCTGCGCGGCGAGCGCGCGCTGCTGCTGTACCCGGCGGGCACGGATTACATCGTCGCCTTTTTTGGCTGCCTCTATGCCGGGGTCATTGCGGTGCCGGTGTACCCGCCACGGCAGAATCAGAATCTGTTGCGGCTCAAAGCCATCGTCGCCGATGCGCGTGCTTCGGTGGTGCTGACCTGCGACAGCGTATACAGCCGCCTGCAGACCGAGTTCGAAACCGACGCGTTCCTGCGCGGCGTGCGCCTGATGGACACCGGCGCCATGCCGGATCGGGCCGATGCGTGGCGGTCGCCCGGCGTGGGGGCCGACGACATTGCCTTTTTGCAGTACACCTCGGGTTCGACGGGGACGCCCAAGGGCGTGGTGCTGAGCCACGGCAATCTGCTTCACAACGCCGCGCTGACGGCCCGGGTGCTGCCGTATGACGACAGCGTGACGGCCGGGGTCACCTGGTTGCCGCTGTACCACGACATGGGCCTCATCGGCGGGCTGTTGCAGCCGGTGTACGTCGGCTACCACTGCGTGCTGATGTCGCCGGCGGCCTTCCTCCAGATGCCGCTGCGCTGGCTCAAGGCGATGTCCGACTACCGCGCGGCGATCACCGCCGGCCCGGACTTTGCCTACGATTTCTGCACGCGCCGCATCACCGCGGCGCAGATCGATGCACTCGATCTGTCGGCATGGCGCATCGCCTTGTCCGGCGCCGAGCCGGTGCGCCAGCGCACCTTGCAGCGCTTTGCCGAGCGCTTCGCGCCGGCCGGGTTCCGCAGCCGCGCTTTCTATCCGTGCTACGGCCTGGCCGAAGCGACCTTGCTGGTCAGCGGGCTCAAGCGCGGCGCCGAGGTGAACACGCTCAGCGTCGACGAGGCCGCCCTGCAACAGCATACGGTGGCACCGCGCGCGGGCGGGCGCCCCCTGGTCGGTTGTGGCGCCGCCACGCTGCCGGGGCAGACCGTGCGCATTGTCGATGCGGCCACGCGGCGCCTCTGCGCGCCGGACGAGGTCGGCGAAATCTGGCTGGCCGGCCCGAGCGTGGCGCAAGGCTACTGGGACAATCCCACGCTGAGCGACGAGGTGTTCGGCGCCCGCCTTGCAGGGCAGGGCGGCGAGGATGAAGGGCCGTTCCTGCGCACCGGCGATCTGGGCTTCATCGCCGATGGCGAACTGTTCATCACCGGCCGCATCAAGGACGTCATCATCCTGCGCGGGCGCAATTATTACCCGCAGGACATCGAAGCGAGCGTCGGCCAGATCGATGACGCGCTGAAGATCGGCAGTTGCGCCGCCTTCGCGCTCGAACCGCAGGCCGTGGCCGACACCGGCCACGGTGGCGAACAACTGGCGGTGGTCGTCGAAGTATCGCCGCGCCAGACCGTGGGCGCGGCGCATGTGGCGGCCATCCGTTCGGCCGTCATGCAAGAGCACGGCGTGCACATCGACGTGCTGGTGTTCGTGTCCCTCACCGCGATCCCCAAGACATCCAGCGGCAAGATCCAGCGCAGCGCCTGTCGTCAGCGTCTGCTGGACGGCACCCTGCAGGTGCTGCACCGCTGGCAGCATGAGGCCTCCGCGCCCGACCCCGAGCCCGCCGACGCCTCCACGGCGGCCACCGCGGCACCGCAGGACGGCGGCCACGTCGAAGACCACCTGGCCGCCACGCTGGCGCAACGGCTGGGCGTGGCCGCATCGACCATCGATCGCCACGCGCCGCTGTCGTGCTACTACATCGATTCGCTGGCGGCGGTCGAGCTGGTGCATACGTTCGAGAAGCGTTTTGGCCTTGCCGTGCCGCTGGAGAGCATCCTGGCAGGCTGCAGCATCGCCCAGATCGCGCAGCAGGCAAGCCCCAGCGCCCGCATCGCGCGCACCCCGCGCAACGGCCCTCTGCCGCTGTCGGCAGGGCAGGCGCGCCTGTGGTTCATCTGGCAACTCGATCCGCAGAGCTTCACCTACAACATCTTCGACGCCTACCGCGTACGCGGCGCGCTGGACGCCGACCGGTTGAGCCGCAGCGTCAGCGTGCTGGTCGAGCGCCATGAAATCCTGCGCACCACCTTCGAAGCGAGCGCCCAGGGGCCGCTACAGCGCGTCAACGCGCCACAGCCGGTGCCCCTGGCGTGGGTGGACATGCACGGGGCCGACGAAGCGACCCTGCGGCGCGCCATTGCCGACGAGACACGGCGACCGTTCGATCTGGCGCACGGGCCCTTGCTGCGCCTGAAGGTGTTCCGCTGCGCGGCGCATGAACACGTCGTGCTGCTGACCCTGCATCACATCGTGGCGGACGGCTGGTCGGCCCAGATCCTGATCCGCGAGTTGAGCGCCGTCTATGACGGCGGGGCGCTGCCGGCCGTGGCCTTGCAGTACGGCGATTTCGCACGCTGGCAGCAGACCGGCGCCGACGCACTGGCAGCCCGCCAACTGGCCTACTGGACGCACAAGCTGGCCGGCGCCGATACCGTGCTGGCGCTGCCGACCGACAAGCCGCGCCCGGCCGTGCAGAATGTCGCCGGCGACAAGCGCACCATCATGCTCGATGCGGCGCTCGTCGATGCCTTGCGCACCCTGGCGCAGGCCCACAACGCCACGCTGTTCATGGTGTTCCTGGCGGCGCTCCATACGCTCTTGCATCGCTACACCGGGCAGCACAGCGTGCTGGTCGGCACACCGATCTCCGGGCGCCATCGCGGCGAGCTGGAAGACGTCGTCGGCTTTTTCGTGAACACCCTGGTCATGCGTGCCGACATCGGCGCCTCGCAACGTTTCTCCGACCTGCTCGAACAGGTGCGGCAGACCGTGCTGGACGCCTATGGCCACCAGGATCTGCCGTTCCATCGTCTGGTCGAAGAACTCAAGATCGAACGCGACCTCAGCCGCTCGCCGCTGTTCCAGGTGAGCTACACCTATCACAACCTCAAGCGCGCGCAGCTCCGGCTCGGCGATCTGGCGCTCGACCCCTACGAGGTCGACAACGACACCACCAACTTCGACCTGGGCTTTTCGATGGTCGAGACGGCGGGCGGCATCCAATGCACGCTTCGCTACAAGACCGATCTGTTCGAGGCGGCCACCATCGAGCGCATGCTGGGGCATTACCGGCAGCTCCTGCAGGGCATCGCGCAGGCGCCCGATTGCGGTGTGGCGGATCTGCCCCTGCTGACGGCGCCGGAGCGGGCGCTGATCGTCGATGCGTGGAACGCCACCGGCACCGACTACGGGCCGGCCCGCCCGGTGCATCGACTCTTCGAAGAACATGCCCGCCGCATGCCGCAGGCCACCGCGCTGGTCTTCGAAGGGGTGCAACTGTCGTACGCCCAGCTCAACGCGCGCGCCAACCGCCTGGCCCATCGCCTGATCGGTCTGGGTGTCGGGCCGGATGTTGCCGTCGGCGTCGCCATGGAGCGCTCGTTCGAGATGGTGGTGGCGCTGTTGGCGATCCTCAAGGCGGGGGGCGCCTACGTGCCGCTCGACCCGCACTATCCGGCCGAGCGCCTGCGCTACATGCTGGACGATTCGCGCGTGACGATCGTGCTGACGCAGCGCGCGCTGGCCACCGGCCTGCAACAGGATTCGCTGCGGCTCATCGCGGTGGACGGCGAAGAGCAGGGCGACAACGATGCGCACTTCGCCGCGTGCGAGGGCCGCGACCCCACGCCGGCGCTCGCCGGCGAGCACCTTGCCTACATCATCTATACCTCGGGCTCGACCGGGCGCCCCAAGGGGGCCATGAACACCCATGCGGCGATCTTCAACCGGCTGTGCTGGATGCAGGAGGCCTACGGCCTGCGTGCTGGCGAACGCGTGGTGCAGAAGACGCCGTTCTGCTTCGACGTATCGGTGTGGGAATTCTTCTGGCCGCTCATGACCGGCGCCACGCTGGTCATCGCCCGTCCGCGCGGCCACATGGACCCGGAATACCTGGCGCGGCTCATCGCCGACGAAGCGGT
>JASGFB010000099.1:0-17834 GCA_047605765.1 Rhodocyclaceae bacterium | reverse complement strand
CTCAATGCGGCGTGGGCATGCGCCAGCGCGGCAGACTGGCTCGGCACCCACAGCGCCCAGGCCAGTACGCCGGCCAGCATCGCCGCCAGCGCGATGAAGGGCAGCAGGCCGTCACGCCACAGCAGGATGTCCGCCCGCAGACGCCAGCCGCGCAAGGTCTCGGCATCGAGCGTCTTCATCGGCCCTCCTCGGTGCGCGCGGAGTCGGGCGCCACGCTGGGCGCCTCGACGGTAAAGCGCATGCTGGTCACGTTGTCACCCAGGGTGACGCTCTCTTGCTTGACGATCATGGCGTGGCGAAAGAGCGGTTCGCGGCGCAGGCTGTCCACGTACGGCAGCGCATGCGTCACGTCCGGCGCGTCGAGGATCAGCTTGCTGCCCTGGCGCGCCGCGCCCAGTTCGAGCGACACCATCGACAGGCCCGGCCGCATGCTGGCTTCGAGCCGCGTCAGCACGCCCGCCCACGGATAGTTGAGGCCGGCCACGGCACCACCGACCAGTTCCTGCTCCTGTGGTGACAACTGCGCCCCCTCGTCGGCCACCACCACACGCGGCGCACGCGCCGCTTCGAGTTGCACGCGAGCGGCCTCCACCTGCGCCTGACGCGCTTTGAGCGACCATGCCACGGCGCCGCCCGAGGCGGCCAGCACCACGCCGGCGGCCAGCACGATGGCCCAGGCGCGCTGCGCCGGCCGTGCCACTTCAAAGGCCCACAGGCGCGAGCGGCCGGAGAAGTCGATACGCAGCGGCTTCATGACGGCATCCCCTGCGCCGCCATGGCCAGCACAGCGGCGGCGCCTGTGCTGCCGGCCGCAATCATCGGCATGGGGCGTGCGCTGTCGAGCATCCGAACGCGATAATCCGGCATGACGGCAGCATTCACAGAAAAAGGCAGCTCGCCCGCCAGCAGCACGTCGGTCGGCATGACGTGGCCGGCGCGCAGGGCTTCGGTTTCCAGCCAGCTCAGCAACTGCGCCACATCGGCACTCACATCGGTGCGCTGGCGCAGCCACACCGGCACGCCGCCTTGCCACCGCATGGCCACCTGGCCGTGCGCGCCGAACACCACCAGTGCGGCATCGCGGCCGATGTCACGGGCATGGCGGTCAAGGGTACGCAATGCCCGGGGAACCAAGGATTCGAGGCGCCAGCGCCGCGCTGCACAGGCATCGGCCAGGGCGCGCGTCAGGGTACGCGGCAAAGCCGCCGCCAGCATCGCATGATCGGCCCGCCAATCGGCCTCGATATGCCAGGCACTGGCCGGCTCGCCAAACAGGGTTTCGAAACGGCTGGCGGCCAGGGCGCGCAACTCCACCAGACTGGCGATGCCGCGCGGTGCCTGCAACAGCCAATAGCGCGCCAAGGAGTCGTCCACCGTCACCGCTACGCGGCCTCTGCCAACCGACGGCTGCGCCAGCAAGGCGCCGACGACACCGGTCCAGTCGGTATCGGCGGCCTGCGGCGCCGCCAGGTAATCGGCCACTGGCACCTGGGCAGCCACGCGCCAGGCGCCATCGCGGCGCGCCAGCAAGGCCAGGCCGTCGGCATCGACGCCGGCGGCGAGGGTTTCACGACGCCAGGGTGACACGCCGCACCTCCTCCAGGCTGGTCTCGCCGCGCGCCACCAGCGCCAAGGCTTCTTCGAACAGGCTACGGGTGCCGGCGCGCCGCGCGGCCTCCATGATCTGGCGCACCGAGCGGCGCTCGACGATCAGCTCGGCAATCTCGGGATTCATCATCAGTACCTCGGCGATCGCTTTACGCCCCCGGTAGCCGGTGCCCCGGCAGTCGCCGCAGCCGCGCCCGCGCATGAAGCGGTAGCCGGCCACCTTGTCGGGCGCCAGCCCGGCCGCCGCCAGCTCGTCGCCATCGGGCACGTAGGCGGTGGCGCAATGGCGGCAGTTCAGGCGCACCAGGCGCTGGGCCGTCACGCCATTGAGCGCCGACACGAACGAATACAAATCGACGCCGATGTGGTGGAAGCGGCCGAACACGTCGTAGACGTTGTTGGCGTGCACCGTCGACAACACCAGGTGGCCGGTGAGCGCCGACTGGACGGCGATCTCGGCCGTCTCCTTGTCGCGGATCTCGCCCACCATGATCTTGTCCGGGTCATGGCGCAGGATGGAGCGCAGGCCGCGCGCGAAGGTGAGCCCCTTCTTGTCGTTGACGGGAATCTGCAGGATGCCGGGCAATTGGTATTCGACCGGGTCCTCGATGGTGATGATCTTGTCGCGCCCGCTGTTGATTTCGGACAGCGCGCCATACAGCGTGGTGGTCTTGCCCGAGCCGGTCGGGCCGGTCACCAGCACCATGCCATAGGGTTCCTGCACCAGGCGCCGCAGAATCGACAGCGTGTGCGTATCCATGCCAGTGGCATCGAGCGTCAGCGCGCCGTACTGCTCGACCATGGCGCGTTTGTCGAGAATACGGATGACGGCATCCTCGCCGTGGATACTGGGCATGATCGAGACGCGCAGATCGATTTCGCGGCCGCGCGCTTCGACGCGGAAGCTGCCGTCCTGCGGCACGCGGCGCTCGGCGATGTCCAGCTCGGCCAGCACCTTGATGCGCGAGATGATCTGCTCGGCCAGCGCCACACCGGGGATCGTCGCCACCTGATCGAGCACGCCGTCGATACGGTACTTGGACACCATGCCGCCGGCCGTCGATTCCAGATGGATATCGCTGGCGCCCAGCTTGAGCGCGTCATACAGCGTGGAGTTGACCAGTTTGACGGCGGGGCTGGCGGCGTCCGACACCGAGGCGAAGCTCAGGCTCTCCAGCGCCTTGCCGTCACGCCGCCCGTCATCACCGGCGGTAAGCAGGCCGTCCATGGCGCGCATGGATTCTTCCTGCTTCGACAGGTAGGCCTGGATGTCGGCCTCCAGCGCCAGGCGATAGTCGAGCGACGTACGCGCATGCGCATCAAGCCAGATCTGCAGATCGCCATCGAAGGGGTCGGCGACCACTGCGAAGGGGCGGCCGGCGTCGCGCAGCACCACGCAGCCGCGCTGCTGGGCGGCCGGCAGCGGCAGGATGTCGAAGGCCGGTGCGCAATCGAGCATCTGTGCGGTTTCGATCACTGCGTAGCGCAATTGCTCGGCCACCGCCCGCAACAGCTGGCGCGCGTCCAGCGCGGTGAGCGTTTCGAGTTCATGCAGCGGATTGCGCCCGCTGGCACGCGCCGCCTGGCGCGCGCGGACAATGACGTCGGCATCGAGCGACACGCTGGAGGCAGCATCCTGGCCGACGCGTGGCGCGTTCATTGCAATGACCCCGCCAGATCAAAGATCGGCATGTAGAGCAACACCACGATCAGGCCGATGACCAGGCCGATGAAAGCCATCAGCGCCGGCTCGAAGGTTTTCGAAAAACGCTCGATCCAGCGCGCGCTCTCACCTTCGTAGAACAGCGCCGAGCGCGTGAGCATGCCGCCCAGTTGGCCGGAGCGCTCGCCGACGCGCAGCATGCGCAGGGCGATGGGCGTGGACAACCCGTGCAGTTCGAAGGCGCGCGACACCGGTTCGCCATTGGCGATCTCGGCACGTGCCGCCGCGATGCGGGTGCGCGAATCCGGCGCCACCGTACCGCTGACCATGTCCAGCGCCGTCAGGATGGTGATGCCGCCTTCCAGCAGCATGCCGAGGGTGAGATACATGCGCGACAGCTCCAGGATGCGCGCCCGCTCGCCGATGCCGGGCAGGCGGGCAGCCAGTTGCGACCAGCGCCCTTCGTGCGTGATGCGCCGCAATGCCCAGGCCACGCCAGCGGCCAGTGTCAGCGCCAGCATGCCGACGATGGCGGCGTGGGCGGTGAGAAATTCCCCCCAGCCCAGCAGCAACTTGGACGCCCACGGCAGGTCGCGGCCGCTGTCCTTGTAGACCGCCGCGAACTTCGGCACCACGTAGCCCATCAGGAACAGCGCCACCATCCCGCCCACGGTGAACAGCACGCTGGGGTAGATGAGCGCGCTGACGATGCGGCTGCGCACCTGCTCCACGCGCGTCTGGTAGTCGACATAGCGGGCCAGCGCCTGCGGCAGGTCACTGGTGCGCTCGGCCGCTTTGACGATGCCGATGAACAGCGGCGGAAAGTGCTCCGGCTGTTGCGCCACGCTGTCGGAAAAACGCAGCCCTTCACGCATGCGGGCAATCAGCGCATCCATGATGGCGCGCGAGGTCTCGTTGCTTTCCTTCTCGATCAGCGCTTCGAGCCCTTCGACCAGGCTCAGGCCAGCTTCGAGCAGGGCCAACAGCTCCTGGCTGAACATCACCAGCGAGAAAGCACCGCGCCCTCGCCGTCGCCGGCGCCCGCCGGCCACGGCGCGCACGCTTACCGGCTGCAGGCGCTGGGCCTGGGCGGCACGCTCGGCGGCGGCGGCATCGATGGCGTCCACACGCAGTGTGCGCATCTGGTTGCTCGCCGACAGGGCTCGGATTTCGAACTGCACGGTCGCAGCCCGCGGCGGCGTCAGTTAGTGATGTCAGCCGCTGTGTCCGCCCCGCCGGGCTGACCATCGCTGCCGTACGAAATGATGTCGAAGTCCTTGCCGCGCGAACCGGGGCTCTTGTACGAATACGCCTTGCCCCACGGATCGAGCGGCACGTCCTTCTGCAGGTAGGGCCCGTTCCAGCGCGTGGCGCTGGCCGGCTTGACCAGCAGCGCATTGAGCCCTTCGGAGGTAGTCGGATAACGCCCCACGTCCAGGCGGAAGGTGTCGAGCGCCTTGGCGAACGCCTCGACCTGAGCCTTGGCCACGCCCTGTTCGGACTTGCCTAGCTGAGAGAAGTACTTGGGACCGACATAGGCGGCCAGCAGGCCGATGATGGCGACGACGACGAGCAGTTCGAGCAAGGTGAAGCCATGCGCACCCCTTGCCCATCCAGCACTGTTGTTGGCATGCATCTATCCACATCCTTTGGTGATTCTGCAGCCCCGTGCGCCCTCATCGGACTGGCCGGCGCCGCTCATTATGTGAGCGCCATTATCGGAACACTCTGACGGCTATGCTGCCACAAAGGCGGGCCGAGTCCAATGCTTGCGCGAGATTCGCCCAAAGGTCCGCAAAGCCCCACCAGACGGCGTTTTCCGGCAGATCGGACATTTTTGATGGACCGGTATCATGGGCAAACCCTATCTCTTGCATTGCAGCATTTCCGACCGGCCCGGCGAGCCCGCCCTGATATACTCCGCCAGTCTTTTCTCAACCATTGCAGCCACAGAAGCCGCCAAGGAAAAAGATGCACCCACAGAATCCCAACAGACCGATGCGCGCTCTGCCGCAGATCATTTTCACCAGCCGATGGTTGCAGTTGCCGCTGTACATCGGGCTCATCCTGGCCCAGTGCGTGTACGTGGTGCACTTCTGGGTCGAACTGATCGACCTGATCGGCGCCGCTTTCGGCCATCAGGCTTCGCTCGACCACGTCACCCAGGCGGTGGGCTACGGCACCGGCGCCAGCAAGCTCACCGAAACTACCATCATGCTGGTGGTGCTGGGCCTGATCGACGTGGTGATGATTTCGAACCTGCTGATCATGGTGATCGTGGGCGGCTACGAGACCTTCGTCTCGCGCCTGCACCTCGAAGGCCACCCCGACCAGCCCGAATGGCTCTCGCACGTGAACGCCTCGGTGCTCAAGGTCAAACTGGCCACTGCCATCATCGGCATCTCGTCGATCCACCTACTCAAGACCTTCATCAACGCCGACGCACACAGCGAAAAAACGCTGATCGCCCAGACCGTGATCCATGTCGTCTTCCTGTTCTCGGCCCTGGCCATCGCGGCAACCGACCGCCTGATGGCCCCGGCCCTGCATGAAGACCAAGCCGCCAGCAAAAACGCCAGCCACTAGAGGTCCGAGCAATGAGCACGATCCGTCAGAGCGACCTGATCGACAGCGTCGCCAACGCCCTGCAGTACATCAGTTACTACCACCCGGTCGACTACATCAAGAATCTGGCGCGCGCCTACGAGCAGGAACAGAGCCCGGCGGCCAAGGACGCCATGGCACAGATCCTGATCAACTCGCGCATGTGCGCCGAAGGCCACCGCCCGCTGTGCCAGGACACCGGCATTGTCACGGTGTTCGTCAAGATCGGCATGGACGTGCGCTGGGAAGGCTTCACCGGCTCGCTGGACGACGCCATCAACGAAGGAGTGCGCCGCGCCTACAACGATCCGGACAACAAGCTGCGCGCCTCGATCCTCATGGACCCGGCCGGCAGCCGCAAGAACACACGCGACAACACGCCGGCGGTGATCCACTACGAAGTGGTGCCGGGTGCGACGGTAGAGGTCACCGTCGCAGCCAAGGGGGGCGGTTCGGAGAACAAATCGAAGTTCGTCATGCTCAATCCGTCCGACTCGATCGTCGACTGGGTACTCAAGACGGTGCCCAGCATGGGCGCCGGCTGGTGCCCGCCGGGCATGCTGGGCATCGGCATCGGCGGCACCGCCGAAAAGGCCATGGTGATGGCCAAGGAATCGCTGATGGACCCGATCGACATGCCGGAACTGGTGGCACGCGGGCCGCAGAACCGCATCGAAGAACTGCGCATCGAGCTGTGGGAAAAGGTCAATGCGCTGGGCATCGGTGCGCAGGGTCTGGGCGGTCTGACGACGGTGCTGGACATCAAGATCCGCGACTACCCGACCCACGCCGCCAGCCTGCCGGTGGCGATGATCCCCAACTGTGCGGCCACGCGCCACGCGCATTTCGTGCTCGACGGCTCGGGCGCCGTGACGCTCGAAGCCCCTTCGCTGGACGACTGGCCGGCCCTGACCTACGACAGTTCCAAGGGCAAGCGCGTCAATCTCGACACGGTGACGCCCGAAGAAGTCGCCGCCTGGCAGCCGGGCGACGTGCTGCTCCTCAACGGCAAGATGCTCACCGGCCGCGACGCCGCGCACAAGCGCATCGTCGACATGCTGAACAAGGGTGAGAGCCTGCCGGTCGACTTCCGTGGCCGCTTTATCTACTACGTCGGCCCGGTCGATCCGGTGCGCGATGAAGTCGTCGGCCCCGCCGGCCCCACCACGGCCACGCGCATGGACAAATTCACCGAGCAGGTACTGGCACAGACCGGCCTGCTGGGCATGATCGGCAAGGCCGAACGCGGCCCCGTCGCCATCGAAGCGATCAAGAAGCACAAGTCGGTCTACCTGATGGCCGTGGGCGGCGCAGCCTACCTCGTGTCCAAGGCTATCAAAGCGTCGCGGGTGGCCGGCTTCGCCGACCTCGGCATGGAAGCCATCTATGAGTTCGAGGTCAAGGACATGCCCGTGACGGTGGCCGTCGACTCGGCCGGCACCTCGGTGCATCAGACCGGCCCCAAGGAATGGCAGGCCCGCATCGGCAAGATCCCCGTCGTCCCGCAGTAAGCCTTCCACGGTCGTCACCGACAAAAACGGCGGGTGCTCACGCACCCGCCGGTCAAGCGCCGCCCCCTGGCCCAGCGGGGCGGCCCTCCATGGCACACAGCAAGATCGTCCTGGCGCACGTGTTGTGCCGGCAGCGCAATCCCGTCGGGACGGCACGATCGCACCGCCCCGCTCCACGCACCGGCACGCGCCGCTGATGCTCAGTAGGCCGTCACGTCCGACGGGCTGATGTTGCAGTTGGCGGTGTTCCACTGCTCGCCGATCTTGCTCGACTCGCCGTTGTGGTTCGTCACGCCCTTGTACGCCACGCACACCGACGGGCTGCCCGACTTGTAGCCCTTGATCTGCAAAGTGCGAACCGTCGCCACGTCACCATAGTTGGTGTTGATGCCGAGCACCGACCCCGCCTTTTCGATCTTGGTGTTGCTGATGCTCACCTTGCGCGGACCGCCATTGCCATCGCAGTCGCCGCACGAGCGATACAGCTTGCCGATCGAACCGGTGGTCGTGAAGCCGGAGATGTTCACCGTCGAGCCGATGCCATTGTGCTGGAACACCTTGTCGCTGGCATTGGCGGCCGAACCGCCGACGATGTTCATCACCTTGCCCGAACCGCCTTCCATGGTGGCGGCGTCTTCGCACACGTCTTCCCACACCACGTTCTGGATCGTGCAATTGCCCTTGCAGTGGATGCCGTCTGCCGCATTGGCGTTGATACGCACGTTCTTGATGGTCGCACCGTCAGCCAGGGTGAATACCGGCTGCTGGCTTTCCGATTGACCATTGCAGACCGTGCCCACCGTCTTGCCGCCGCAATCGACAGTGCCCGAGATGGTGGTCCCCGGCGTGCACGCCGCCGAGCCGCCGCCGCTCGAACTGGACGACGAACTGGACGAACTCGAAGAACTGGACGAACTCGACGATCCGCCACCGCTGCCGGTGCCGCCGGACGCGCTGTTCGGGATCGAGCATTCCTTGGCCGCCTTCGATGGAATCGGATCGGACCCGAAGGTCGCCACCGTGCACGTGAACGTGCCCGACAGGGTCTTGTAGACGAACAGATCGCTGGCGCCGTAAGCGACGCTGACCGAGCCGACCACATAACAGGTTTCACCCTGCTTACAGATGGTCTTGTAATTGTCGGGCCGATTCTTGGCGGCATGCGCCCCCGTGAATGCCAGCGCGACGATCAGCCCAAAAATGAGCTTGCGCAACATGACTCCCTCCTTTGACCGCGTAGTGGATGATGAGCCGGCCGCTGTTATGGTGCCGCTGTCGGCCGGCGTCCTTCCTGAGAGAAGGACTCCTGCAATCTAGTCGGCGGCCGCGCCCGTTCAAGCGCGGATATGCCAGATCGGAATGATGTCGTTGCTACAAGATTTGTCATCTATGCCTTCGTCATTTGCGGCACGACATCAAAAAAGGCTGCCATGCCCCTTTGGGCACACCTCATCGCATGTCAGACAATGACAACGTCAAGAGGCCGGCGCGTCGTGCAAAGGCGCGGTGTGCAGGCGTGCGAAATACCTGATATCTCCTGCATCAATTCATTTGGCATAGTCTGCACGGCGCTTGGAACCCTGCCCTGCCATTGCCGCAGCGCCGCATTTGTGACCGGCCACATTCACGGTCTGGAACCGGAAACACGCCATTCATTTACATTTTCTTACACACTTATCGAACACCGTCACCGACAAATCGCGAATCGCACCGCGCTCGGCGCGCAAGTAAGTTTTTCAACACCCGGCACCGGCACGCGTAATTTTTGGCCAGCAAGCGCATCGCTCCCCACCCTATGCACATGGCGTAGTCTGTAAAACAAGTACTTAGCAGTGTTTGAGAAATACGCTCCAAGGGGCACGAATCTTGCACCTATAAGCCGCTTGTATGACTCCGCCGCGCCACCTCTCGCGCGCTACCCACGAAAGCCCAAGATGCCGGAAACGCTCGCCATTCGCCTGCGCCAAGAAACCGCAGACGCCCACCGTTCGCTCGAAAACGCCCTCGATCTGCTGCAATCGGACATCACCTGGAATCGCTACCTGCGTCTGCTCGGCGCCTTTCATGATTTCTTGCAGCCCTTTGAACAGGCACTGGTGGGTGCCCTGCCCAACAGCCTGCACGGCATGGCCGCCGCCCGCCGCCACGCCTGGCGTGCGCGCGCCGATCTCGAAACGCTCACCGGCCACCCTTACGCGGCCACGCCCTGCCCGCACATGCCGACGATCCCGCATTCGCCGGCGGCACTGGGATGCATGTATGTCATCGAAGGTTCGACGCTGGGTGGCCAGATCATCGCGCCGCACCTGTGCCGCCGCTTTGCCGAACGAGGTGTGAGCGCAGCGCGTGGCGCACAGTATTTCGGCGGCTATGGCGCCGACAACGGCCGCATGTGGCGCACCTTTCGCGAAGCGCTCGACCAGGTACCCGCCGTGCTGCATGACGACACCGTGCGCGCGGCATCGGCCACCTTCACCAGCCTGCGGCGCTGGCTGGAACAGCGGGGGGTCACCGAAGGGCTGCCTGCATGAGTGAAACCGAGGCGCGCCCCGGCGTCGACCTCGCCGACTGCGACCGTGAACCGATACGCATCCCGGGTGGCATCCAGCCGCACGGCGCACTGCTGACGGTCGAAGAACCCAGCCTGCGCATACTCCAGCACAGCGTCAACATTCCCTCGCTACTGGGCACGGCCCCCGTCGAAGCCGGCGCCCACCTGTTCGATGTCATCGGCGAGAGCGTGCGCGCCACGCTGACCCAGGCCCTCAGCAGCCAACCGCTGGATGACCGCCCCTACCTGCTCGGCCGCTATGTCTGCGGCACGCAGCAGTGCGACGTCATCGTGCACCGTCATGACAGCGTGTTGTTCGTCGAATGCGAACCCGCGCCCGACGAAGAATCCCCCGGCTTTGCCCACGTCTATCAGAAGGTGCGCAGCTTCGTCGGCGCCCTGCAGCGCACCAGCGCCATCGAAGACGTCTGCGCACTGGCCGCGCGCGAGATCCAGCGCATCACCGGCTTTGGCCGCACGCTGGTCTACCGCTTCGACGCCGACGGTCACGGCCAGGTCCTCGCCGAAGAACGCGAGGCCGACTACGACAGTTACCTGGGCCAGCACTTTCCGGCCAGCGATATCCCGCACCAGGCGCGCGCGCTCTACCGCATCAATCACCTGCGCCTGATCCAGACCGCCGACTACACACCGGCGCCACTGGTGCCGGCGCTCAATCCGCGTACCCAGGCGCCCACCGATCTGTCGTTCGCCGCGCTGCGCAGCGTCTCGCCGGTGCATCTGGAGTACATGCGCAACATGGGCACGCTGGCGTCGATGTCGATATCGATCATCGTGCGCGGCGAACTGTGGGGCCTGATCTCATGCCACGACGCCCGGCCGCAGCGCGTACCGTATGCCGTGCGCGCCGCCTGCGAACACCTCGGCCAGATCGTGTCCCTGCAACTGGAGGTCCGCGAGGATTACCAGGAGACGCATCACCGCCTCGAACTGCGCCGCATCCTGGTCGCCCTGCTGGCCGCCGTGGCCGACGCCGACACCTCGCTCGAACGCATCGCCGACTCACCGGCCGACCTGCTGGCCTTCGCCACCGCCAGTGGCGCCGCGGTGGTGGCCAGCGAACGCATGCATCTGATCGGCCTAACCCCGTCACGCGATGAGGTGGCGGCGCTGGTCGAATGGCTGGCGCAACGTGGCGAGGAGGTCTTCGCCACCGCCGCCCTGGCCGAACACTATCCACCGGCTGCGGCCTACGCCCTCCATGCCAGCGGCGCCATGGCGATTTCGATCTCGCAACTGCATCGGCACTACATCATCTGGTTCCGACCGGAAGTCATCCAGACCGTGCAGTGGGCCGGCCAGCCGCTCAAGCCCGCCGACGCCGACGGCCGCCTGCACCCACGCGCCAGTTTTTCGGCCTGGACCGAAACGGTGCGCGGCAAATCGCTCCCGTGGCAGGCAAGCGAGCAGGCCACGGCGGTCGAACTGCGCACCGCCCTGCTGTCGATCGTGCTCAAGAAAGCCGAAGAGATGGCGGCCCTGGCCGGCGAGCTGGGCCGCATCAACAAGGAACTGGAAGCCTTTTCGTATTCGGTGTCACATGATCTGCGCGCGCCGCTGCGCCATATCGCCGGCTATGCGGACCTGTTGCGCGAGTACGAAGGCACCGGCATGTCGGAGCGCGGCCTGCGCTTTCTCACCAACATCAAGCGTGCCTCGCGCTTTGCCGGACAACTGGTCGACGGACTGCTCAGCTTTTCACAGATGGGGCGTGCACGGCTGAAGATCACGCGCATCAACCTCGAAGAGATGGTGCGTGGCATCATCCGCGCGCTGGAGCTGGAAACCCCGGCGCGCAACATCGAATGGCACATCGGCAACCTGCCCAGCATCCGCGCCGACGCGGTATTCATGCAGGTAGCCCTGCAGAATCTGCTCGCCAATGCCGTCAAATACAGTCGTGACCGCACGCCGGCACGCATCAGCGTCACCTGTGAGAGCAGCGACGATGCGCATGCCATCCGCATCGCCGACAACGGGGTCGGGTTCAACATGAAATACGTCAGCAAACTCTTTGGTGTATTCCAGCGCCTGCACAGCATGGACGACTTCGACGGCACTGGCATCGGCCTGGCCAACGTGCGCCGCGTCATCGAGCGCCATGGCGGCACCGTCAGCGCCACCGGCGAGACCGGCAAGGGCGCCACCTTCACCATCGTGCTGCCGCGCCACCCGGCGACTTCCGCCCAGCGGGAACAGACGGCGCATTGAGGCATCGAAGGACAAGCGTTTTCCAACTTCCATCTTTCCCATATCAGGCATGCTCAAACCGATTCTCCTCGTCGAAGACAATCCCAATGATCTGGAACTGACGCTGATCGCGCTCGAACGCAGCCAGTTGGCCAATCAGGTCGTCGTGGTGCGCGACGGCGCCGAAGCACTTGATTACCTGAACGCACGCGGTCACTATCAGGGTCGGCTGCTGGGCAACCCGGCGGTCGTGCTGCTGGATCTGAAACTGCCCAAGATCGACGGCCTCGAGGTCCTGCAGACGATCCGCGAAGATCGGCAGCTCAAGAGCATCCCGGTGGTCATGCTGACCTCCTCCAAGGAAGAGTCGGACCTGGTGCGCAGCTATGAACTGGGCGTGAACGCCTACGTGGTCAAGCCCGTCGAGTTCACCGATTTCGTCGCCGCCATCGCCGACCTGGGCATCTTCTGGGCCGTGCTCAATGAACCGCCGCCGGGCTCCATGCGCGTGCAGCGCAACCGCTGAGGACGCGGGATGAATTCACTGTTGCGGGTGCTCATCGTCGAAGACAGCCAATTCGATGCCGAACTGGCCGTCGAGTACCTGGCGCACCTGCCCTTCGCCATCGAAGCCATCGTGGTGGACAACGAGCGTGAGTTCGTCAGCCACATCTCGCGCGGCAATATCGATATCGTCATTTCGGATTTCTCGCTGCCCGGCTTTTCGGGCTCCGAAGCCCTGGCCATCGCACGCCGCGTAGTGCCCGACCTGCCTTTCATCTTTCTGTCCGGCGTGCTTGGCGAAGAACACGCCGTGGACATGCTCAAGCGCGGCGCCACCGACTATCTCGTCAAATCGCGGCTGGTGCGCCTGCCCATCGTGGTCGAACGCGCCATCAAGGAAGCCGAAGAGCGGCGCCAGCGCATCGAAGCCGAGCGCGCGCTGCGCGAATCGGAATACCTCTTCAGCCGCATCATCGAATCGCTGCGCGACTACGCCGTCATCCTGCTTGGCCCGGACGGCCACATCCGCACCTGGAACGGCGCCTCACAGGCGATGTTCGGCTACGTGCTCGAAGAAGTACGCGGCCGCAGCGCCGACTTCCTGTTCGTCGAGGCAGACCGCCTGGCCGGCGCCTTCGAGCAGGAACTGGCGCTGGCCGCGCGCGAAGGCAGCGCCAGCGACGATCGCTGGCTGCAACAGCGCGACGGCAAGCTCATCTACGCCAGCGGCGTGACCACCCTGCTGACCGACGAAAACGGCCGCATCCAGGGGTTTTCGAAGATCGTGCGCGACATGACCGAAGCGCACACAGCTGCTCAGGCCATGGAGGCCGCGCGCATCGTCGCCGAGGACGCCAACCAGGCCAAGAATCGCTTCCTGGCGGTGTTGTCGCACGAGCTGCGCACGCCGCTCACACCGATCCTGGCCGCCGCGCACGTCCTCGAAAGAAATCCGCAGATGCCGGCCGAGATGGTCCACCTGACGACCATGATCCGGCGCAACATCGCGCTCGAAGCACGCCTCATCGACGATCTGCTCGACCTCACCAGCATCGAACGCGACAAGCTGGTGCTGCGCACCGCGGCGCTGGACACGCATGCCGCGCTGCGCAGCGCCATCGACATGCTGAGCGAAGACATCGCGCACAAGCAGATTTCGCTGGCGACCGAACTGACCGCCCTGCGCACGCGCATGGAAGGCGACGAAGCGCGCATCCAGCAAATCTTCTGGAATCTGCTGCGCAACGCCGTCAAGTTCACCCACATGGGCGGGCGCATCCACGTGCAGTCCAGCAACCCTTCGGACGATCGCATCCGCGTATCGGTGACGGATACCGGCATCGGTATCGACAAATCCGCCTTGTCGCGCATCTTCACGCAATTCGAACAAGCCGACCCGACCATCCCCAAGACGTTCGGCGGCCTCGGTCTGGGCCTGGCCATCGCGCTGGCGCTGACCACCCGCCACGGCGGCACGCTGGTGGCCGATAGCGATGGCCCCGGCAAAGGCGCCACCTTCACGCTCGAGCTGCCGGTATGCCCCAGCGCCACATCAGCGCCGCTGCCGGACCAAACGACCGAACCGCAACCCAGCACGGTCGGCGACGTACCGCACATCCTGCTGGTCGAAGACAATCGCGATGCCGCCGAGGCCTTGCAGGTGGCGCTGGAAATGAGCGGCGACTATCGCGTCACGACGGCCAGCTCGGCGCGCCAGGCCATCGGCCTGTTGCGGTCGCAACCGTTCGACCTGCTGATCTGCGATATCGGGCTGCCCGACGGCAATGGCCTGGATGTGGTGGCGGCGGCAGATCGCGATTTGCCCGCCATCGCACTATCCGGCTATGGCATGAGCGCCGACACCGCGCGCAGCCTGCGCGCCGGGTTCGACGCGCACCTGGTCAAACCGCTCGAACAGGCCGACCTGGAACGCGAAATCCGCCGCGCACTGGCCCGTGGCAGCGCCTAGCGGCCAGGCCGTTCAACACGAAAATGGGCGCCCGCAGGCGCCCATTTTTTTGCGTGACGCTGGCCGGCCACGCCTAATCGGCGTCGTCGACCTTGTCGAGTTCATCGTCGAAATTCAATTCGCCGCCCGGCTGCTCGAGCACTTCGTCCGCATCGCCCACCAGTTCGTCCGGTGTTGCCGGCTCGCCGGCATCGGCCGCGCCTTCGCGCGGCTCGAGGCGAGGGGTGTGCGATGGGGATTGCGATTGAGCGGCGTTCAGCGGTCGCGCGTCGACGTCTTCCATCGGGGTGGCCATGGTGCATGCTCCTCGTCACAAAGGTCATGTCGGTCAGCAAAGCCCGTGCCCCACCCCGGCGGTAAGCACTAGCCGCGCGCGTCGCCCCAGCGCAGCGGGCAGCGATCGTCCCCCACGAAGGTGGTATGGCCGCCCCGGTCGACGCAGTACTGCGGCGAAACGATCATCTCTTTGAACTTCATGCCTTCACCGATGCGTGTGTACTCGAAGAGCACGCAGCTATCGACCCGGCTGCCACGGCGCAGATGGCTGCCATGGCCGATCCAGGTCGGTCCGATGACGGTGGCACCCGGCTCGATGTTGACGCTCGAACCGATGTACACCGGCCCTTCGATGCGCACGTTGTCCCAATCGACACGCGTGTTGATACCCACCCACACGCCCGGCCGGATCTCCTTGCCCGGCATGTCCATCTGCGCCACTTCGCCGCGCAGTACGCGTTGCAGCACCGACCAGTAATCGGTGACACGGCCGATATCGATCCAGTTGAAGAAGCGCTTCTGGGCAAAGAAGGGCACACCCTTGGCCACCATGTCGGGGAACAGTTGGCCGCCGATGTCGTAGGCGCCGGTCTCCGGGATCATGTACACGACCGCCGGCTCGAAGATGTAGATCCCCGTGCTGGCCAGCGTGGAGCGCGCGTCCTCGGGCTTGGGCTTTTCCTGGAAGGAAACGATGCGCCCTTCCGGATCGGCTTCGACGATGCCGTAGTTGATCACCTCTTCGCGCGGCACATCCAGCGTCACCACACTGGCCAGCGCCCCCTTGGCACGGTGCTCGTGCAGCGCGGCGCCAATGTCCAGGTCGACGATGGCGTCGCCGCAGATCACCAGCGTGGTGTCATCGAAGAAACCGGAGAAATCCTGAATGCGGCGCATGCCGCCGGCCGAACCCAGCGGGCGCGGCAGGATGTCGCCGTTCTCATAGACACCCTCGTACGAGTAACCGATGGTGACGCCCCACTTGCGGCCATCGCCAAAGTATTCCTCGATCTTGCGATGGTGATAGGCCACGTTCACCATGATCTCGCGGATGTTGTAACGGGCCAGATGCTCGATGAGGTATTCCATCACCGGCTTGCCGAGGATGGGAATCATCGGTTTGGGCAGATCCTTGGTCAGTGGGCGGACCCGAGTGCCCTGCCCTGCCGCCAGAATGATTGCCTTTGCCATGGTCAATGCCTTTCTCTCTGCCAGTCAAAAATCGAAAGCGCGCCCAGGAACCGTAACGGCCCCGGTCGTCAGGGATATGCCGTTCACACCGGTCCGTCGGTCGGCGCGCGCCGCATGCGCACGGCGCCCCCAAAACCGGGCCATTGCACCACTGCGCGGCCGGCGGCAATGCCGGGGCGTTCGACGCACACGTGCAGCGCCCAGGCAAGCGCATAGATGATCGGCGTGCTCACTGCGAAGCACAGCGCAAAGCGGTCCCACTGGCCAAGGTCGCGATACCACTCGCGCAGGGCGAAGTTGCCGGCCACCGGCATCAGCACCAGCAGGTGCACCAGGTACACCGCGTATGACGTATCACCGAGGAACACCGCCGGCCGCGCACTGCACAGGCGCACCACGCCCGCACGCAACGTGTCGATGCCGGGGATGCGCGGCAGCGTGCCGTTGTCGAACAGGTAGAAGAAGCCCACCACCATCAGCAGACGCGCGATGGCTTCGGTGTAGCCGGTGGCGATGTACGACCCGACGCAGGTCAGCACGGCCACCACCAGCGGCAATCGCATCGACCCCACCACGCGCGAGGACGCCACCCATATGCCGATGAAAAACACATACAGCTTGATCGGCAGGAAGGCTGGCATGGCGAAGGCGGCGAAATACGTCGGGAACAGGGCCCACAGGGCCAGGCAGGCGCCCATCGCCAGTACCCCGGCAGCAATCAGCCCGATGCGCTGGCACAGCAGGATCAGGAAGGGGAAGAAGAAGTAGAACTGCATCTCCAGCCCGATCGACCAGTCCGGCAGGGGCGTGCGGAAGGCGTAGTGCGGCACGAAGCCGAACAGCATCGACATGTGCATGAAGATGTTGCCGACGCTGGTGTCGAGGTAGCGTTCGGGCAGTGTCATCGCCGGTTCGTAGAGGGCGCCGAGGATTTCGCGCATGTTCCACAGGTAGGCGCCGGCGGCGAGCGATGCGAACAGCATGACGTAGTACAGCGGGGCGATGCGGAAGAAGCGGCGCAGCCAGAATTTGCCCCATGAGGCGGGCTGTTCCCAGGGTTCGCGTTCGCGGCGCAGCATGTATTGATGCGTCATGAGGAAGCCGGAGATGAGCATGAACAGATCGACCGCCAGGCCACCCCACGAGAGGATCGGCGTGTACGGCAGGCCGGAGAGCATCTGGACATGGGCCAGCAGTACCCAGAACGACGCAACGCCGCGCAAGCCGTCGAGCACGGGAACGTGGCGTTCCACCGTGGGGCTGGGCGGGATGGTCGGATTGAGATTCTTCAGCCAGGTCATGATGGGGGTTCCTTTTTTCTGGTGTGTCGTGTTGCTGTTTTGTTCTCGGCGTTTGGGGTGAGTGTCGGTGATTGTGGGTGCCTTGGCTGTTGGGTTCATCACGTTCGTGATGCGTTTATTCGATCGTCATTTTTCTGTTGTGCTTCGCGTACATTCCGACAAGGGTCCGGCGCATTTGCCTGGGCCTTCGTTGTTACTGATGTTGCGTTTCTGCGGATGTTCGTTGGCCGGGTCTCGCCCCGGCGGGCGAGTTACTTTCTTGTGCGGACAAGAAAGCTAACCAAAGAAACCGCCCCCACATCCCCGCCGGCCTGCGGCCGGTCCCCTGCGCTGCTCGCTTGAGAAGGCGTCTGCGCAACTCGCCCTTTTTGCCCACGATAAAACTGTGGGCAAACGGAGCTCAGACAGTGCTCGCCGACCCCTGCGGGGCAACCTTCTCAAGCTG
>JASGFB010000098.1:0-17922 GCA_047605765.1 Rhodocyclaceae bacterium | reverse complement strand
TGCGCAAGTGCCACCTGAACACCTGCCCGGTGGGCGTGGCGACGCAGGATCCGGCGCTGCGCAAGAAGTTCTCGGGCAAGCCCGAACACGTGGTGAACTACTTCTTCTTCGTGGCCGAAGAAGTGCGTGAAATCATGGCCCAGCTGGGTCTGCGCACGTTCGGCGAACTGATCGGCCGCGCCGATCTGCTCGACAAGAAGAAGGCCATCGACCACTGGAAGGCCCAGGGCCTGGACTTCTCCAAGATCTTCTATCAGCCGGACGTGGCCATCGACGTGCCGCGCGTGCAGATCGAACAGCAAGACCACCTGCTGGTGCGCGCCCTCGACCACAAGCTGATCGAGAAGGCACAGCCGGCACTGGAGCGTGGCGAACGCGTGTCGTTCATCTCGCCGATCATCAACGTCAACCGTTCGGTCGGCGCCATGCTCTCGGGCGAAGTGGCGCGCCGCTACGGTCACGGTGGCCTGCCGCACGACACCATCCATATCCAGCTCAACGGCACGGCTGGTCAGAGCTTCGGCGCGTTCCTGGCGCACGGCGTCACGCTTGACCTGGTCGGCGAAGGCAACGACTACGTCGGCAAGGGCCTGTCGGGCGGCCGCGTCATCGTGCGCTGCGCCAATGATTTCCGTGGCTTCGGTCCGGAACACATCATCGTCGGCAACACCGTGCTGTACGGCGCCATCGGTGGCGAAGCCTATTTCAACGGCGTGGCGGGCGAGCGCTTCGCTGTGCGCAACTCCGGCGCCGCCGCAGTAGTGGAAGGCGTGGGCGACCACGGTGGCGAATACATGACTGGTGGCACCATCGTCGTGCTGGGCGATACCGGCCGCAACTTCGCGGCGGGCATGTCGGGCGGCGTGGCGTATGTCTACGATCCGGCCGGCGTGTTCGAGGCCAAGTGCAATCTGACCATGGTCGATCTCGAGCGCGTCCTGCCGGCTGCCCAGCAGACCGACGCCGCGCTGTGGCACGCCGCCCAGCGTGGCGGTACGCCGGAGGCCGACGAGACGCTGTTGCGTCGTCTGATCGAGAACCACTTCCGCAACACGGGCAGCTTCCGCGCCAAATCGCTCCTCGAGAGCTGGTCGGAAGCACGCGCCGCCTTCGTCAAGGTCATGCCGAAGGAATACCGCCGCGCCCTCAAGGAACTGAACGCGGCGCGCGCACAGCAGCCGGCCGTGGCGTAAGCAGAGAGGTTATTGAATATGGGTAAGATCACCGGCTTCATGGAATTCGAGCGCCAGGAAGAGCGCTACGAAGCTCCGGAATCCCGCCGCTCGCACTACCGCGAGTTCGTGCTGCACCTGAGCGACGATCAGGCCAAGATACAGGGCGCGCGCTGCATGGATTGCGGCATTCCGTTCTGCAACAACGGCTGTCCGGTCAACAACATCATTCCGGACTTCAACGATCTGGTGTACAAGCAGGATTGGCAAGCGGCCATCTCCGTGCTGCACTCGACCAACAACTTCCCGGAATTCACCGGGCGCATCTGCCCGGCGCCGTGTGAAGCGGCCTGCACGTTGGGCATCAACGAGCTGCCGGTAGGCATCAAGTCGATCGAACACGCCATCATCGACAAGGCCTGGGAGAACGGTTGGGTGACCGCGCAACCGCCGGCCCACAAAACCGGCAAGACGGTGGCTGTCATCGGCTCTGGTCCGGCTGGCCTGGCCGCCGCCCAGCAACTGGCGCGCGCCGGCCATGACGTGACCGTGTTCGAAAAGCGCGACCGCATCGGCGGCCTGCTGCGTTACGGCATCCCCGACTTCAAGATGGAAAAGGGCCACATCGATCTGCGCGTCAAGCAGATGGAAGCCGAAGGCGTCACCTTCAAGACCAGCGTGTACGTGGGTCAGGGCGAGCTGCCGGTGGGTGTCGGTTCGGATGCCAAGACGACCATCTCGCCGGCCGAACTGATGAGCCAGTTCGATGCCGTGGTGCTGGCGGGCGGCTCCGAAGTGCCGCGCGATCTGCCGGTGCCGGGCCGCGAACTCGACGGCGTGCATTTCGCCATGGAGTTCCTGCCACAGCAGAACAAGATCAATGCGGGCGACAAGCTCAAGGACCAGCTCAAGGCCACCGGCAAGCATGTCATCGTGATCGGTGGCGGCGACACCGGGTCGGACTGCGTGGGCACCTCCAACCGCCATGGCGCCGCCAGCGTGACTCAGTTCGAACTGATGCCGCAGCCACCGGAGCAGGAGAACAAGCCGCTGGTGTGGCCGTACTGGCCGACCAAGCTGCGTACCTCGTCGTCGCATGAAGAAGGTTGCGATCGCGACTGGTCCATCACCACCAAGGAATTCCGGGGTGAAGGCGGCAAGGTCAAGTCGGTGGTGACCGCCCGTGTCGAGTGGAAGCGTGACGACAAGACCGGGCAGATGAAGATGAGCGAAGTGCCGGGCTCGGAAAAGGAACTGCCGGCCGACCTGGTGCTCTTCGCCATGGGCTTCACCAACCCGGTGAGCAGCGTGCTGGAAGCCTTCGGCGTCGACAAGGATGCCCGTGGCAATGTGCGCGCCAGCACCGAAGGCGATGCTGCCTACACGACCAATGTGCCGAAGGTGTTCGCCGCTGGCGACATGCGCCGTGGCCAGTCGCTGGTGGTGTGGGCCATCCGTGAGGGCCGTCAGTGCGCCCGCGCGGTCGATACTTTCCTGATGGGCTGCTCCGACCTGCCGCGCTGAGCGGCGGACGGGCGCGCCCCGACGCCCCGGCCCTGTCCCGCGGGACACGGCCGGGGCGTTTTCATTTGCTGGCATCACCCCGTCACGGCCGGGCGAATACGGGTGCCATGCGGTCCCGGTAAATCGCTGGATTTACAAGAATCACCGCAATGTGACGAAAAAGGGCGCATCATGCGCCGTTTTGCGCGGGCCGATCAGTCCGCCGAGCGGGACGAGCGGCCGAACGGCCGATGCAGTGGCACGCTATAGTCCCCTCAAGCATTCTTGCAGCCATTCATCCGAATCATGCAACTGGCTTTCGAACATCGCGTACCTCTGGCTACGCTCAATACCCTGGGCCTGGACGCCTGGGCCGACGACTTCATCGATATCGTTTCCGTGGCGCAGTTGATCCGTCTCATCAAGAACGGAGAGCTGACCGATCGGCGCGTCGTCGTGCTTGGCGGCGGCAGCAATGTGGTGCTCAATCCGCGCGTGGACGGCGTGGTGCTGCGCATCGCGCTGCCGGGCCGCGAGTTGATTGGTGAGGACGACGCAGCCTGGTACGTGCGTGCCGGTGCCGGCGAGAACTGGCATGGCTTCGTGCGCTGGACGCTCGAGCAAGGCTGGGGCGGACTGGAGAACCTTTCGTTCATTCCCGGGACGGTCGGTGCTTCACCAATCCAGAACATCGGCGCCTACGGCATCGAAATGTCGGATCGTTTCTTTGCGCTCGAGGCGGTCGACCTCAAGAGCGGCGCCGTCATTACCTTCGACCGCGAGGCCTGCCGTTTCGGCTATCGCGACAGCGTTTTCAAGCAAGAGGCCGCGGATCGCTTCGTCATCGCCTCGGTCACCTTCCGTCTGCCCAAGCAGTGGTCGCCGCTGTTGTCGTACGCAGACGTCGAGCAGGAACTGGTGCGTGGTCAGGTCGCCACGCCGACCGCGCTGGATGTGTCCGATGCGGTGGTGCAGATCCGCTCACGCAAATTGCCGGACCCGAGCTTGCTCGGCAATGCCGGCAGCTTTTTCAAGAACCCCGTGGTGTCGGCCGAGCGCTATGCTGCCCTGTCGCGCGAATACCCCAATCTGCCGCATTACCCGCAAACCGACGGCACCGTGAAGATCTCTGCCGGCTGGCTCATCGACCAGGCGGGCTGGAAGGGGCGCGACCTCGGTCCGGTGGGGATGTACGAACGCCAGGCGCTGATCCTGGTGAATCGCGGCGGCGCCACCGGCGAAGACGTGCTGCTGCTGGCCGATACGGTCCGTGCGGCCGTGCGGGAGCGTTTCGGCGTCAATCTCGAACAGGAGCCGGTCCTCGTCTGAGCGCCGCGTCGGCCCATGTGTCATGACGCCCCGCCAGTCGGGGCGTTTTCATTTGTATGCACGCTACGAGGCGGGGTTATGGCCTTAGAACGTTTTGCGTGCTTGCAAGAATTTCAGTAATTACTGAAAATTCGACAAATGGTTGACGCAACGCAATACGAAGGGGTGGGCATGACGCCGCTGGTTCGCAGTTTTGTCGCGCATTTTGGCGAGATGGGCAGCCGCTGGGGCATCAACCGGACGGTGGGCCAGATCTACGCGCTCATCTATGTGTCCGCGCGCCCCCTCAACGCCGAAGAAATCGCCGAGGCGCTGGCGTTCTCGCGCTCCAACGTCAGCATGGGTTTGAAGGAACTCCAAGCCTGGCGTCTGGTGCGGCTCAAACATCAGACGGGCGATCGGCGCGAGTATTTCGATGCGCCCGCTGATGCCTGGGAGGTCTTCCGTACGCTGGCCGAAGAACGCCGCCGTCGTGAAATCGAGCCGACGCTGTCGATGCTGCGCAGCGCCCTCATGGAGACCCCGGCCAGCGACGAAGACCGCATCGCGCAGGAACGCATGCGCGGCATGCACGAACTCATCGAGATGATGTGCACCTGGTTCGACGACGTCCATCAGATGGACCGCGACACCCTGGCACAGCTCATGCGGATGGGCTCGCGCGTGCAGAAGCTGCTCGAATTCACCAGCAAGGTGAAAGTGGTGGGCGGCGGCAAAACCAAATAGCCGCC
Organism: Rhodocyclaceae bacterium; assembly: GCA_047605765.1. Taxonomy (GTDB): domain Bacteria; phylum Pseudomonadota; class Gammaproteobacteria; order Burkholderiales; family Rhodocyclaceae; genus JBGVSA01. The sequence goes on along the minus strand of JASGFB010000098.1, from coordinate 13,187 downwards.
CACGCCCATGAACGCCCGGCGACGACCGGGCGCGCGGGCCTCACGCCGCATCGTCGGTGCGACGGGCCCGGAATCGAATCGATCGCAGGAGCTTTTCCATGGATCCCCTGATCCTGTCTCGCATACAGTTCGCCGCCAACATCACCTTTCATATCCTGTTCCCGACGATCACCATCGCCCTGGCGTGGCTGCTGCTGTTCTTCCGCATCAAGTGGCTGCGCAGCCACGATGATGGCTGGCTGACGGCGTACCGCTTCTGGACCCAGGTGTTCGCGCTGTCGTTCGCCATCGGCGTCGTCTCGGGCATCACCATGAGCTTCCAGTTCGGCACCAACTGGCCTGGCTTCATGACCAAGGTGGGGAACATCGCCGGACCCTTGCTGGGCTATGAAGTGCTCACCGCGTTCTTTCTCGAAGCGGGCTTCCTCGGCATCATGTTGTTCGGTCATGGGCGCGTGTCGGAACGCGTCAGCCTGATTGCCACCTTTCTGGTGGCGGCCGGCACATCGCTGTCCGCGTTCTGGATTCTCAGCCTCAATTCGTGGATGCAGACCCCGCAGGGCTTCGAGATCATCGATGGCGAATTTCATGCGCGGTCGTGGCTGGAGGTCATCTTCAACCCTTCGTTCCCGTATCGCTTCACGCACATGATGCTGGCATCGTTCCTGACGGTGTCCTTCCTGCTGGCTGGCATCAGCGCGTGGCAGTTCCTGCGCGACAAGGCCAATGCCTCGACCGGCCGCGTCTTGCGCACCGGGCTGACGCTGGGCGCCATTCTGATCCCCATCCAGATCTTCGTGGGTGACCAGCATGGCCTCAACACGCTGGCGCACCAGCCGCAGAAAATCGCCGCCATCGAAGGCATCTGGCACACCGAAAGCAGCGTGCCTTTGCAGTTGTTTGCCATCCCCGACGCAGCGACACGCAGCAACCTCTTTTCGATCAGCATCCCCAAGGCCGGCAGCCTGATCCTGACGCACAGCCTGGACGGTGAAATCAAAGGGCTGTCCGAATTCGAAGGCCGCCATCCGCCGGTGGCGCCCGTGTTCTTCGCCTTCCGCATCATGGTCGGCATCGGCTCGCTGATGCTCCTGACCAGCTGGGCCGGCTGGTGGATGTTGCGGCGGCGCCCGCCGGAGGCCCTGCCACGATTGTTCCTGCGCCTGCTGGTGGCGATGACCTTCGGCGGCTGGATCGCCACCGTGGCCGGCTGGTACGTCACCGAGATCGGCCGCCAGCCCTACATCGTCTTTGGTCAACTGCTCACGGCCGACGTGGCGACTACTGTTCCGGCCAGTAACGTGGCCATCACCCTGGCGGCCTATCTGGTGGTCTACGTTCTGCTATTGATCGCTTACGTGGGCGTGCTGCGATACCTGGCCGAAAAGCCGGTCAAGATCGGCGAGAAGGAAGCGGAAATGCTCCTCGTCGCCAGCCACGTCGACGACAGCGAAGTCACCCCGCCTGGAGCGCGCACATGACATTCGAACAATTCCTGCCCGTCATATTCATGGGGCTCATGGGCATCGCCATGCTGGTCTACGTCGTGCTCGACGGGTATGACCTAGGCGTCGGCATGCTGCTGCCGCGCGGCAACGACGCCGAGAAGGACATGATGATCGCCTCGATCGGCCCGTTCTGGGACGCCAACGAAACCTGGCTGGTGCTGGGCGTGGGTATCTTGTTGATCGCCTTTCCGAAGGCGCATGGTGTGGTTCTCACGGCGCTCTACCTGCCGGTGGCCGCCATGCTCATCGGGCTGATCCTGCGTGGTGTGGCCTTCGATTTCCGCGTCAAGGCGCGCGATCACCACAAGCCGCTGTGGAACCGTGCTTTCTTTGCGGGCTCAATGATCGCTTCGGTGGCCCAGGGCTGGATGCTGGGCCGCTACGTGACCGGCTTTGCGCAGGGGGCAGAGTTCCTCGTCTTCGCGGCGCTCATCGCGGCCGCCCTGCCGGCTTCTTACGTTTTGCTCGGTGCCGGCTGGCTGATTCTGAAGACCGAGGGTGAGCTGCAATCGAAGGCGGTGCGCTGGGCCAGCGCAGCCTGGCTGCCGATGGTGCTGGGCATGATCCTGATCTCGCTGGCCACGCCCTGGGTCAGCGCGACGGTGCGCCACAAGTGGTTCGCCCTGCCGGATTTCATCGGTCTGGCGCCGATCCCCATCGCCACTGGCGTGGCGCTCTTCGCCATCGCGCGCGTGCTGTATTCATCACGCGTCAAAGAGTCGCTCGCCTGGCTGCCCTACGCCCTCACCGTGTTCGTGTTCGTCATGGGATTTTTCGGCCTGGCCTTCAGCCTGTATCCGTACGTCGTGATGGATCAGCTCACGCTGTGGCAGGCCGCCGCCGCGCACAAGTCGCTGGTGTTCATCTTTGTGGGGGTGGTCATCACCGTGCCCGCCATCGCGGCGTACACGGTGTTTGCCTATCGCGTGTTCGGCGGCAAGGCGCGGGCCCTCACCTACGGTGGTGGCCACTAGGAGGCTGTTTACCAGCGTTCCGGGTGCAGGGCGGGCACGTCGCGATAGACGACGTGCTCGAGCGTGTCCGGCAAGTGCTTGAGCGATTCGCACAGAAAGTTCGGGCGCAACGGCAGCTTGCCGAGCGTATCGAGTTCGGCCCAGCGAAAGCGCAGATCGGCGTGCGACTGGATGCCGTTGAGGTCGCGCGTGCGGGGGACGGCGTCGGGCCCGATTTCGGCCAGGAAATACATCGACCATTCGTGGAACGGGCGCCCATCCGACAGCGCGAAGAAGTTCTCCACGAAATACAGCGGCCGCACCACCTGGCCGACCACGCCCAGATCCTCATGCAAGGCGCGAACCGCCGATTGGGCAGCGCTCTCGCCGAATTCGACGCGACCGCCCGGCAAATACCAGAAAGGCGAGCCGGCTTCCTGCGTCACCAGCAGCGCATTGCCGCGCAGCACCACCGCCGCCGCACGGCAATTGAAGACCCCCCCCGCTGAACGGAATGTCAGCATCATGCCTGGGCCGCACGTTCGTTGATGACGCGCCGCCGCTCCTCCATTTCCTGGCGCAATTGGCGCCGCATGCGCGCCGCGTCGAAGCGGCGCTGCTCGTCTGCCGACGACGGCAGCAGCGGCGGCACGCCGACCGGTTTGAAATCGTCATCCACCGCCACCATGGTGAAAAAGCAGCTGTTGGCATGGCGCACCACTTTGGAGCGAATGTCCTCGGTGATCACCTTGATGCCGATCTCCATCGAGGTGGTGCCGGTGTAGTTGACCGACGCCAGGAAAGTCACCAGTTCGCCGACATGGATGGGTTGCCGGAAGGTCACCTGGTCCACCGACAGCGTGACCACGTAGCGGCCGGCATAACGCGCCGCACAGGCGTAGGCGGCCTGGTCGAGCAATTTGAGGATGGCGCCGCCGTGCACATTGCCGGAAAAATTAGCCATGTCCGGCGTCATCAATACCGTCATGGTGGCCTGATGGCCGGGCAGATGGTCGTTCATCGATCGAGGTCCTCATGGCGCCGTGGCGCGGCGGAGCGCCGCCCGGGCAGTGGGCGATTATGCGTCGCCCATTGGCGATGCGGGCAAATCGTCCCGATAGGCAATGCAGGTTCCATGCCGCGAGTGGGGGCAGGCATCCGGCATCCCGAAGCGGCGTCAGACAGTACACCTGCCTCTTGGTGCTGGTCGGCAATGTCCTACAACTTGATATCGATCAATCTCTGAGCGAGATGCCTTCTTAAAATGAGAGCGATTCTCATTTGAGGTCTGCATATTCTATGTGGCGGAAACTCCTCGCGTGCCTGGCGGGTGTGTTGTTCATGGCGGTGGCGCAGGCCGCCGACGTCGACTATCGCGCGCTGGTGGCGGACATCCAGGCCCGTCTGGACAAGGCTACCGAGCTCTACAGGCAGCAGGACGCGGCCGAGGCACGCGTGCAGGTGCAAGGCGCCTACTTCGAAGTCTTCGAGAATCTCGAAGGCCCGATCCGCATCAACCTCTCGGCGCAGAAGAGCATCGAGATGGAAAGCGCCTTTGGCGATCTGCGCAAGATGATCGCGCAAGGCAAGCCGCAGGCGGACGTCGAGGCGCGCGTCGCCACTCTCAAGCAACAGCTCTCCGATGTCATTCCGGCGCTCGAAAGCGGCCACAAGCTGGTGGCCGAAGGCCAGCACGACGGCTATGACAACGACAAGATTCTGCCGTACTGGCAGCAGAGCCTGAAGACCATCGACGATCTGCTGGCCGAGGCCATGTCGCTGTACGAAGCGGGCCAATACGCCGAGGCGCGCCAGAAGATCCAGCAGGCGCAATACGACGGCTACAAGAATTCCGAGATGGAAATCGCCGTGCGGCAGAACCGCTCGGCCGACGCGTCCGCCGCCATCAACAAGCAGTTCACGGCGCTGATGGGGATGGCGTCCGATGCGCAGGGTGCAGCCAAGCCGAGCGAATTCGGCTACGAAATCACCACGCTGCTGCAGGATGTCACCGACCTGCTGCCCGGCTTGCCCGCCACGCGCGAAGACCAGAACCCGGCGCCGACGGCCGACGCCACGCCGAGCGCTGACTGGAAAAAGGTCTCCGCCGACATTGCCGACGCGCTGGCGGCCGCCATTGCGCAGTATGAAAAGGGCGATGCCAAGGGCGCCATGCTGGCCGTGCAGGACGCCTACTTCGATCACTTCGAAGCGTCCGGCATGGAGAACAAGATCGGCGCCCGCGACGCCACCTTCAAGAGCACGCTGGAAGGCTACTTCACGCGCATGGTCAGCCTCATCAAGGCCGGCCGGCCGATCGAACAGGTACGCACCGAGGCGGCCGCGCTCGACAAGGATCTGGCACGCGCCAGCGAGATGCTGGGTTCCGGCACGGGTGAGCAGGGGGGCTGGGCGCTGTTTGTCTATAGCCTGCTGATCATCGTGCGTGAAGGGCTCGAAGCATTGCTCATCGTCGCCGCCATCATCGCCTACCTGGTCAAGAACGATCACCGTGACAAGCTGCCGCTGATCCGCCAGTCGGTCATCGTCGCCCTGGTGGCGAGCCTGGTGACCGCCGGCCTGTTCCAGATGCTGTTCACCAATTCGGGCGCCAGCCGTGAGCTGCTCGAAGGCATCACCATGCTGATCGCCGTGTTCATGCTGTTCTCGATGAGCTACTGGCTGCTCGCCAAGGTTGAAGCCCGCCAGTGGAAGGCCTATCTCGAAGGCAAGCTGTCCGCCTCGCTCACGCGCGGTTCGCTCGTCGGCCTGTGGCTGACCAGCTTCCTGGCGGTGTACCGCGAAGGGGCGGAGACCGTGCTGTTCTACTTCGCCCTCGTCGGTGACGCCACCACCTCGGCGGGGCACCTGTCGATCCTGGCCGGCTTCCTGGTCGGGTGCGTGCTGCTGCTGATTGCCTACGTGATCATGCGCTTCACGGTGGTCAAGCTGCCGCTCAAGCCGTTCTTCCTGTTTACCGGTTCGTTCATGTACCTGATGGCCTTTGTCTTCGCCGGCAAGGGGGTACTTGAACTGATCGAAGGCAAGCTGTTCGAGCCGACCCTGGTCCACGGCGTGCCGCAGATCGCGCTGCTGGGCATCTATCCCTATCTCGAAACCTTGCTGCCGCAAGCGGCGCTGCTGGTCGCGGCGGCCATTGCCGGTTGGGTGTTGTTGAAAAAGCGGCCCGCGCCGCTGGCCGCGCAAGCAGCCCATTCCTGAACTTTGACACTGAAAGAAGAACGATGAAGATGCGACATACCTTGTGCACCGGCGCCATCCTGGCCGGCCTGCTGGCCGCACCGGCGGCATTCGCGTTCAAGGAATACCCGGCCGGTGAGCCGGTGACGATGAACGATATGGAAATCGCCGCCGTATACCTGCAGCCCATCGACATGGAGCCGCGCGGCATGGGGCTGCCGGCCGCCAAGTCCGACATCCACCTGGAAGCCGATATCAAGGCTACCGACGGCAACAAGAACGGTTTCGGCAAGGGCGAATGGCTGCCCTACCTGACGATCGCGTACACGCTGGTGAACAAGGACACGGGCGCCAAGCAGGAAGGCACCTTCATGCCGATGGTTGCCAGCGATGGTCCCCACTATGGCGCCAACATCAAGATGATGGGCGTGGGCAACTACAAGGTGACCTACCACATCGAGCCGCCGCCCAAGGCCGGCATGCATCGCCACACCGACAAGGAGTCGGGCGTGGCCCGCTGGTGGAAGCCGTTCGACGTGAGCTTCGACTTCAAGTACGTCGGCCTCAAGTAAAACGAACAGGCATGCCATCCGCATGCTGCCACGGCCGGTCCCGCAAGGGCCGGCCGCTTGCGCTTTGTAAGGGACGCCGCTGCGCCGGCACCTTGCGTGCGCGGGATCTTGCCGCACCATGAGCCAATTCTTCGTCCTCGTCCTTCAGAACTTCCTGCTGCCTGCCCTGCTGCTCGGCGTGCTGTGGTCCATGCGGTCCGCACCGGCGCCACGTGCGTTGTGCCTGGTCAGCGTAGCGGAGATCGCGGCAGGCCTATGGCTCGGCGCGCACTACCCGGCCGGCCAGACCTGGGCGCTGGCCAGCGCCATTGCCCAGTGGGGAGTCCTGGCGCTGACCGTGCTGGCGATCTTCGTGCGGTCGCCCGTGCTGGGGTATGTCACGCAGGGCGCGTTGATGCTGGTGGCGGGCCTGCGCTGGGGGCTCAATCCGGTTCTCAAGACGCTGTCGCCCACCTCCGTCGTCAACAGCGATCTGTTGCTCAACCTCGGTGCCGTTGCCGCTGCGTTCGTCGTGCTGCTGACGCTGGCCTGGCTCGTTGGCTGGATGAGCCGTCGTCTGCCGTCCGGGGGGGCGACGCTGTTGGCCGCTCTGTGCCTGCTCGTTGCCTGGCCCTTGGCGGGCGAACTGGGGCTGGCGCTGGTCAAGCTGCAGGTATTGCCGCTGGCGCGCGGGCTGCTTAGCTTCATCGCCTACACCACCAACTACGCTGGTGCAGTCACCTATCTGGCGCTGGCGGCCACCGCTCTGTTCGTGCTCGCCTATGGCGTTGCTGTCGTGCTGCCGCAGCGCCGCGCGCGTGCCTCGCAGCCCACGCCGATTGCGCGACGGCAGGCTGAAGCGCACTACCGCGCTTCGCGCCGGGCACTGACCAGTGCCCTGGTGCTGTTGCCGGCATCGGCCAGCGTGCAGTGGTACTGGAAGGCCATTGCCTCGCGCCCGCCGCAACTGTCCGCCGCCACGCGCCTTACGCTGGGTGCCGACGGCAAGATCCACGTGCCCCTGGCACCGCTGCGCGACGGCAAGCTGCATCGCTTCGCCTGGGTGTCCGATGAGGGCAAGGTAGTGCGCTTCTTCATCGTCAACCGCTACACCGACAAGCTGCGTCTGGGGGTGGTGTTCGATGCGTGTCTGCTGTGCGGCGACCAGGGCTATGCACAGCAGGGCGACCAGATCGTCTGCGTAGCCTGTGGCGTGTACATGTTCACGCCCTCCATCGGCAAAGCGGGCGGCTGCAATCCGGTGCCCATCGAAGCATGGGAGATGGCCACCGACGAAGTCACCATTCCGCGCGCGTCGCTCGAAGCCGGGCTGAACCTGTTCACCACCATCGAAGAGATCGCCGTCACCGATCCGGTCGGCGGCGCACGTCTGAAGAACACCACGGCGCCGTTCAAGTACAGCTATGCCGAACGCACGTACTTCTTCGCCACCGAAGCCAATTTCGAAGCGTTCCGCGACGCGCCGGAAAAATACGTCAAGGGGCCATGAGCGATGTTCTGGCGGATGATCCAACAATCCTGGCGCCGGGCGCCGCGCCGCAAGGTGCTGGCGGTGATTACCGTGAGCCTGGCGGCGGCGCTGGTGTCGGCGCTGATGGCGGTGTCCATCGACATCGGCGACAAGATGGCGCGCGAGCTCAAATCGTATGGCGCCAACATCCTCATCGAGCCCGCCGGGCAAGCTGCGCTGCCCGCCTTGTTCGGCGAACACAGCAATCCGCTGGCCGGCCAGGATTTTCTCGATGAGCAGGAGCTCCCCAACATCAAGGACATCTTCTGGCGCAACAACATCATTGGTTTTGCGCCACTGCTGGCCGGTGACGCCCGGGTGGACGGGCGTCGCGTGCCGCTGCTGGGCACCTTCTTCGACCAGGCGCTGACGATCCCCGACGAAGACGATTTCCACACCGGCCAGAAGATCATCAGTCCCTACTGGGCGGTGACCGGCGCGTGGCCGGTGGATGATCGGGCCGAGGCTCTGGTGGGGCGCCAACTGGCTGCGCAGACCGGCTGGCAGGCAGGCACCAAACTGGCGCTGCAGGGTGACAAGGGCGTCACCGAACTGACCATCACCGGTGTGCTGGCGACGGGGGGCGACGAAGAAACGCAACTGGTCATGCCGTTGGCATGGGCGCAGCGGATCCTTGATCTGGCCGGCAAGGTGCAGGCGGTGCGCGTGTCGGCACTCACCGTGCCGGAGACGCAACTGTCGCGCAAGGCGCGCCGCAATCTCGACAGCCTGGACGCTGAGGAATACGACCTCTGGTACTGCACGGCCTATGTGTCGTCCATCGCCCACCAACTGGAAGCCGCCATTTCGGGCTCCTCGGTGCGCCCCATCTGGCAGGTGGCGGCGTCCGAAGGCGTGGTGATCCACAAGATCCAGCTCCTGCTGGCGGTGGTCACGCTGGCGGCACTGGCCGCATCGGCCATGGGCATCGCCTCGCTGATGACCAGCACGATCATGGAACGGGCGCGCGAAATCGGCCTCATGAAAGCGCTCGGCGCGCGGCCCTGGCAGATCATGCTGCTGTTCTACGCCGACGCCGTGCTGGCCGGCCTCATCGGTGGCCTGGTCGGCTGCCTGGCTGGTTGGGCGCTGGCGCGCGCCATCGGTCTGGCGCTGTTCGATGCGCCGCTCAGTTTCGCCTGGATCGTGGTCCCTTGCGTGCTGCTGTTGTCTTCGCTGATCGCTGTCATCGGAACCTGGTTCCCGGCGCAGCGGATCGCACGCCTGTATCCGGTAGAGGTGCTCTATGGCCGCCACTGAAGCACGCACGCGCGGCGGCATGTTCTGGCGGCTGGTGCTGCGCGCTCTGCGCGGGCGTCTGCAACGGGTGTCGGTGGTGTTCGCCGCGCTGGCTGTGGGGGCCGCCATCGTGACCGCCATGGCGTCGGTGTACTTCGACATCAACGCCAAGATGAGCCAGGAGCTACGCACCTTCGGCGCCAATTTCTATGTGGGTCCGGCCACCGGCGGGCATATCGCCCAGGCCGACATCGACGCCATCGCCGCTGCCGCGCCGGCGGGCTTGGTCAACGCCGGCAGCCCCTATCTGTACGGTACCGCGCGCACCGAGAAGGAAAAGGTCGTGGTGATGGGCGTGAAATTTTCCGCCCTGCGCGCGCTGGCACCCTATTGGCAAGTGACGGGCGACTGGATCGGCGTCGACTTCGACGACCGCCACGCCATGATCGGGCAGAAGCTTGCCGAGCGGCTCGAGGTGAAGCTCGGCGATACCCTTACGCTGGTCAAGGAAGGCGAAAAGAAAGACCTGCGCATCAAGGGCGTCATCGAAGCGGGCGATGCCGCCGACAACGTACTCGTCATCAGTCTGGACGCCGCCCAGGACTGGCTCGAGTCAGTCGGCGAGGCCAGCCACGCGCTGTTCAGTCTCACCAACAACCATGGCCAGGTCGACGCTTTCGCCACGCGCGTGCGTGCGCAGTGGCCGGCACTGGACGTGCGCCCGATCCTCAAGGTGTCGGCCACCGAAGGTCAGGTGCTCGACAAGATCAAAGGCCTCATGGGGTTGGTGTCGGTGGTGATCCTGGTGCTGTCCACGCTGTGTGTGAACACCACGTTGACCGCCATCGTTGGCGAACGGGCGCGCGAATTCGCCTTGCAGAAAGCGCTGGGTGCCCGTGACCGCGAGGTGGTCGCCCAGATTCTGACCGAAACCGGCCTCATCGCATTGGTGGCCACCCTGGTGGGGTGTGCCGCGGGCTTCGTCCTGGCGCAGGTGCTGGGGCATACGGTGTTTTCGGCCGCCATCGATCTGCGTTGGCAGGTGGTGCCCATGACCATTCTGGCCTTGCTCGTCGTGGCCTCGATCGCTGCCGCCGTGCCGGCGCGCCGGGTCATGCAGATCGAAGCGGCCAGCGTACTGAAAGGGGAATGAGCGTGGTAGCGCCCGTCATCGAAACACGTCATCTATACAAACGCTTCGGCCCGGTCACGGCGCTGGACGACATCAATCTCGCCGTCGCGCGCGGTGAATTCGTCGCTTTCATGGGCGCCTCGGGCAGTGGCAAGACCACGCTGATGAACATCCTCACCTGCCTTGATACGGCGACCGCCGGGCAGGTGATGCTCGATGGCACCGATGCGGCACGTTTCGACGAAGAGGGGCGACGCGCCTTTCGCGCCGAGAAGATCGGTCTGGTGTTCCAGCAGTTTCACTTGATCCCGTTTCTCAACGCGCTCGAGAACGTCATGCTCGGCCAGCATTACCACAGCGTGATCGATGAGGCCGCCGCGCGCGCGGTGCTTGAACAGGTGGGGCTGGGCCATCGCTTCACCCACCTGCCGAGCCAGCTCTCCGGTGGCGAGCAACAGCGCGTGTGTATCGCGCGAGCCTTGGTGAACGAGCCGCCGCTGATCTTTGCCGACGAGCCTACCGGCAACCTCGACGAAGAAAACGAGCAACTGGTGCTGGGCCTGCTGCAGCAATTGCACAAGCAGGGCCGCACCATCGTCATGGTCACTCACAACCCGGACCTTGGTCGTTATGCCGATCGCATCGTTCGCCTGCAGCACGGAAAACTCGTCGACGATCATGCGCGCGCCGTGGCATAGGGCGCGGCTAGTCCTCGTCGGTGCGCTGGCGGTGGTCGCGCTCGCCGCCTGCAAGGAAGCGCAATTGGAAATCGGGCAGGCGGCACCGCCGCTGGCGGTACAGGACAGCGCCGGTCAGCCGGCGTCGCTCGATGCCTGGCGCGGCCAGCCCGTCTACGTCAATTTCTGGTCGGCCGGCTGTGGCAGCTGTCTGGGCGAACTGCGTGCTCTGGACCAACTGGGCCGCACTTACGCAGGCCGTGTCGCGGTGGTGACCGTGAATATCGACCGTGAAGCGCCTGATCTCGTCGACATGCAGCGTCGCAACGGTTTTGCTTTCACCATGTTGCAGGATCAGCTCGGCATCTCCCTCGAACGTTACCGCGTCATTGGCACGCCCACCTCGGTCATCATTGGCCGCGACGGCCGCGCTCAGGCACGCTACGTGGGGGGCCAGACACCACAGCAAATGACCGAGGCTTTCGCGCTTGCCGCGCGCGGGGGCTGACAAACTGCATGGCATGTTTCAGTATCGTGAAGCGATTTGCTGACATCTGGTGCCCAATGGCGCGGATTTGCGCGCATCCGGTCGCTATGGTATAAATATTCCCGCTGATCTTCGATTCGTGCCCTGACCGGGGCGATCAGCACAGGCGATCCAGCTGGTTCGATCGTCTCTTCGTCGGCCTGCCATCCAACCCCCTTCCGCAGGCCGGTCACATGGGCGCTTCTCGCGCCTTCACGATGCTCGTTTCCCCTGGCGCGTACAGCGCTGCGATGAAACGCCGACGGGTTCGCCCCAGTTCGGTCACGCATCAAAAAATCGTTCGTCGGCATTCGCATGATGCCGGGGTGCAACTCGCTACGGGCTCGCGCGCTTTGGCGCCTGTGTCCGCTGTCGTGTCGTCACTTGCTTGGCGGCGCTTGATTGACCTTCTAACCCAAGGAGACCAAGGCGCAATGACTGAACAGATCGTGCTCGACCATGTGTTCAAGGTATTCGGCGATGAGCCGGACAAAGCCCTGGCGCTGGTTCGTTCTGGCAAAACCAAACAACAGATCCTGGCTGAAACAGGACAATCCATCGGCGTGTTCGACGCTGATTTCCGTATCAACAAGGGTGAGATCTTCGTCATCATGGGTTTGTCCGGTTCGGGCAAGTCGACCCTGGTGCGGCTCATCAACCGGCTCATCGAACCGACGGCGGGCCGCATCCTCATCAACGGCGAGGACATCAACACCTACGGGGCGGCGCGTCTGCGGCAACTGCGCCGCAAGGACATCAGCATGGTGTTCCAGTCCTTCGCACTCATGCCGCACCTGACCGTGCGCGAGAACACCGCCTTCGGTCTCGAACTGGCCGGTATCGCGCGCGCCGCCCGCATGACGGCTGCCGATGCGGCCCTGGCCCAGGTCGGGCTGGCGGCATGGGGTGACAGCTATCCCGACGAGCTGTCCGGCGGCATGCAGCAGCGTGTTGGCCTGGCGCGGGCGCTGGCGAGCGATCCGTCGATCCTGCTCATGGACGAAGCCTTCTCGGCGCTCGATCCGATCATCCGCACCGAGATGCAGAGCGAACTGCTGCGCTTGCAGCAGATCCGCCGCCGTACCATCGTATTCATCTCGCATGATCTGGACGAGGCCATGCGCATCGGTGATCGCATCGCCATCATGAAAGACGGCTACGTCGTGCAGGTAGGGACGCCCGAAGAGATTCTGCGCCAGCCAGCCAACGACTACGTGCGCGCTTTCGTGCAGGGCGTCGATGCCGCAGCGGTGTTCAAGGCCGGTGACATCGTGCGCAAGACGCAACTGGTGGTGGTGGCGGATTCCGCTCACAAGGGCGCGCGGGCCGCGCTCCAGATCATGGAAGACGAAGATCGCGATCACGCCGCCGTGGTCAGCCCGACACGCCAGTACCTCGGCATGGTCTCGGCCGATTCGCTGCGTCAGGTACTGGACGGCCACACCGGGCCACTGGGTTTGCAGCATGCCTTCCTGTCCGATATCGAACCCGTGCGCAGCGCGCACCCGGTGAGCGAGCTGTTCGGCCATGTCGCGCAGGCGCGCTACGCCCTGCCTGTGGTCGATGACGACGGGCTCTATCGCGGTGCCATCAGCAAGACCACGCTGCTGCGCTTTCTCGACCGCGGCGCGCATTGATGCCGGAGGCCCGCAGGCCGCCCGCCGCCGTCGCCGGACGCGCCCGAGCGCGCGCCGATCTTCAAGGATGGATTCATGGATCAAACCTCCACCACGCTTGCCGACCACGCGCAGGCAGCCGACACGTTGTCGGCAGAAACCGTATTGCCGCCCACGTCGGCGGACGCGCCCTTGCACAGCGACCCCTGGCAGGCCGCGCCCGCCGACCCGTGGGCCACGACGCCCGCGCCGG
>JASGFB010000097.1:0-18056 GCA_047605765.1 Rhodocyclaceae bacterium | reverse complement strand
CGCAGAGACCTCTTCGACTTCCGAGTAAAGCATCATCATTGATGGCTACTGCCGTTCCTGTCCGCTTTCCACCACAACCCGCCATCACTCCCCGTTCGGGCTGAGCCTCTCGAAGCCCCCCGCCGGCACCACGCGCGCCTCGCATGAAATGCCCCCTTCCGGCAGCGGCACGTGCCGGCGCCGGCGTGGGGGCGCCTGCCGTGGCCGGCGTGGCGGCGCCACTGGCGCCATCGAGTTGCTGCCGCAAGCGCACCAGTTCCTGTTCCTGGCGTTGCAGATCCTGCTTGAGTTGTTCGAGTTGGCGAATCTGTTCGGCCAGGCGCGCCCGCAAGGCTTCGACGTCGGCTGCCGGCTCCGCCCCCCAGGCGGCACCGGCACTCAGCGCGATCGACGCCACGGCCCAGCGTGCGCACGTGTCGATCGGATTGGCATGGCGCATCGACCCCTCCCCATTGATGCCCGTGGCATCGGTCAGATGATGATCTTGAGTTTTTCCACCAGGCGGTACAGCGTCACACGCGACACGCCCAACTGACGCGCGGCGGCGGACATGTTGTATTGATGCTTCTGCAGGCTCGACTCGATGAAGGCCTTCTCGGTGCGCGTACGCATCTCGTCGAGCGTGGGGGTGCCGGGCGCCAGTTCCGTCACGGTTTCCAGCCCCATATCGGCGGCGGTGATCAGGCGGTGATCGCTCATGATCATGGCGTGCTGCACGCGGTTGATCAGTTCGCGCACATTGCCGGGCCAGGCGTATGACGCCATCGCCAGCAGCGCGTCGCTGGAAAAGCCCTTTACCTGCGGGCTCTTCTGATGCACGTGGCGGGCGAAGATCTCATTGGCGATGAGGCCGATGTCGGCACCGCGTTCGCGCAGCGGCGGCACCCGCACCTGCACGACATTGAGCCGGTAGTAGAGGTCTTCGCGGAAGCGCCCCGCGCTCATGGCTTCGCGCAGATCGACATGGGTTGCCGCGATGACGCGCACGTTGACGCGCACGCGCTCGGTGGCGCCCAGGCGGACGATGGTCTTTTCCTGCAGGAACCGTAACAGACTGGCCTGCAGGTCCATCGGCAGATCGCCGATCTCGTCGAGGAACAGCACACCACCGTCGGCGGCTTCGATGTTGCCGGTCTTGCGCTGGATGGCGCCGGTGAAGGCACCGCGTTCATAGCCGAACAGTTCGGCGTGGATCAGATTGGGGGCGATAGCGCCACAGTTCATGGCGATGAATGGGCCGGCGCGGCGGGCCGAGTGCTGATGGAGCGCACGCGCCACGAGTTCCTTGCCGACGCCGGATTCACCGCCGATGAGAACCGGCGCGTCGACTGCCACGATCTTGCCGATCTGGCGGAACAGCGCCTGCATGGGCGCGCTGCGGCCGATCATCTGGTAATGCTCGATGGCGTCGTCGGTGGCATCGCGGGTCATCCACATCATGGCCTTGCCCCAGGCATGCCCGAGCGTCATCAACAGGCGTGCGCGGTCCAGCGGCAGCGAATGGAAATCATGGAAGTGGCGCAGGGCGGCCAGGGTGGTGTTGCCCTGCTTGAGCATGGGGCGTTCGACGAGTGCGACCCATTCGGTGTCGGCGCGCAGGGCCAGCGCTTCAAGGGCATCCGGCGGCCAGTCCTGGGTGCCGTCGAAGACCACCAGGCCTACCGGTGGCGCATTCGTCTGCAACCATTTGCGTGCCGCTTCGAGCGAGGACACGACCTGGAAGTGCCAATCGGGTGCGGCCAGTGCACAGACTTCGCGGGCCACGTCACCGCGCGCGTCGAGCAATACGCCCTCTCGTCGAGTCATGGAATCTCTCACCAGCGCGGCGGATACTGCGTCGTCAGGCACACGACGCCCTCCTCGGCGCAGGGCGCGTCGCGGTACATGCGTGTGGCGTGGAACGTGCCAGGAATGAGGGCCGCTTCTTATCGTTCGAACCGCGACAGGCGCCCTCCAGGCAACGGGCGCGACGGTAGCATCTGCACTCTAGTTGCCATGAGGTAAAACGCAACCCGACAAAGGTCCTGGACGGTCGGGACTTTCCCCTAAGGGTCGCGTGGCGATTTCGTCATTTTATGGGGGGATGTGCCGCGTTTTTGTCATTTGCATGACAAACGAATGATGCGCGAAAGGTGATGTCGATGCGTGCGAACGGTAACCCGTCCGCACGCCCGCGTGCTCAGGGACGGTTCTGCGCGATTACGCCCGTCGTGGATGACGACTCTCCGATGGTGGATGCCTGCCATCCGCCCCCCAATGCGCGCACCAGGCTGACGGCGTGACGCGCCCGCTCGCCATCCAGTTGCACTGCCACGCGCTGTTGCGCCAACACGCTGCGGTCGGCATCGATCACGTCCAGGTAGCTCACCGAACCTTCACGATATTGCACGTGCGAGAGCTGCGCCGCGCGTGAGGCAGCGGCCACTGCGGTGTCCTGCGCGCGCGTCTGGTCGCCGAGGATGCGCAGGTTGGCGAGGCTGTCTTCCACCTCGCGGAAGGCCCCCAGTACCGTCTGGCGGTAGCGTGCAACATCTTCTTCATACACGGCCCGCGCGCGGTCGACGTCAGCCTGACGGCGGCCGCCGTCGAACAACGGCATCGACAGCACGCCGCCGATCAGCGGCCCGATCAGGAAGCTGCGGCTGGACCATTCGAACAGATCGCCGAGCTGCGCCGATTCATAGCCTGCCGCACCGGTGATGCTCAGGCGTGGGAAAAACGCCGAGCGGGCCACGCCGATGCGTGCGTTGGCGGCGGCCATGGCACGTTCGGCGGCGGCGATGTCGGGACGCCGTTCGAGCAGGCTCGAAGGCAGACCCGCCGGCACCATGACGCTTACCCGTTCGAGCGGGCGCGCGGCGACGCTGAAATCGGCGGGCGTCGTGCCCACCAGAATGGCCAGCGCATGTTCGGCTACCGCACGTTGTCGCGCGATGCTCATCGATTCCGAGCGCGCCGAGGCCAGTTCGGTACGCGCACGCGCCACGTCCAGCTCGCTGATGTTGCCCTCATCGAAGCGCCGCTGCACAAGGGTCAGCGTCTGCTCGCGCAGGGCGACGGTGCCGATGTAGATGCGCTGTTGCGCATCGAGCTCGCGCAACAGGAAATAGGCCTGTGCGACATCGGCCTGTAACGCCAGACGGATCGATTCGAACAACGCTGCGCTCTGTGCCGCGTCGGCGCTGGCGGCGCTGATGCTATCGGCAACCCGTCCGAACAGGTCGACCTCGTAAGCGATGCCGACCTGGGCGCGCCAGGTGGTCGACGGGCCCGCCGCGTCCGCCGGCGCCACTCCTTGAGCCACCGCCGACCGCCGTTGCCGTGCCGGGCCGAAACCGGCATCGAGCTGGGGCCAGCGATCCGCTTCGACGTTGCGCACCAGGGCGCGCGATTGCGACAGTCGCGCGGCGGCGGCTTTGAGATCCTGGTTGGCGGTGTTGGCTTGTTCTTCGAGCGCATCCAGCGTGGTGTCTTCGAAGATGCGCCACCACTGTCCGCGCGCGAGCGCTTCGGACGGTTGCGCGATCTTCCACTGCGCGCGCTGGTTGGCGTCGGGGGCCTCCTTGAAGGCGGCGGGCACCTCGGCGGCGGGCGGTTGATAGGGCGGCGCCAGCGAGCAGCCTGCCAGCGCCAGCGTCAGTGCGGACAATGCCAGGGTGTGAAACGAGGGGAGGGTCATGGTGTTCTCCAAGGCGGTCATTCGGCCTGCGGCAGGGCGGCCGGTGCCAGGTGCGGGTGTGCCGAGTGCAGCGGGCGGCGGCCGAGCGTGCGCAGCACCACGTAGAACACCGGCGTGAGGAAGAGGCCGAACAGGGTCACGCCGAGCATGCCGAAGAACACCGCCACGCCCATCGCATGGCGCATCTCCGAGCCGGCGCCGCTGGAACTGACCAGGGGCACCACGCCCATGATGAAAGCGATCGACGTCATCAGAATGGGGCGCAGGCGCAGGCGGCTCGCTTCGATGGCGGCGCGTACCGGGTTGGCGCCCTGCAGTTCGAGCTCACGTGCGAACTCAACGATGAGGATGGCGTTCTTCGACGCCAACCCGACCAGCACCATCAAGCCGATCTGCGTGAAGATGTTGTTGTCGCCCCGCGTGAGCCACACGCCGGCCAGGGCGGCGAGGATGCTCATCGGCACGATCAGGATCACCGCCAGTGGCAGCGTCAGGCTTTCATAGAGGGCGGCGAGCACCAGGAACACCAGCAGCACGCTGATCGGGAACACCCAGACGCCCGCATTGCCGGCGAGGATCTTCTGGTAGGTGAGGTCGGTCCATTCGAACTTCATGCCACGTGGCAGCACCTGTGCAGCGATGCGCTCGGCGGCCTGCTCGGCCTGGTCCGACGAGAAGCCCGGTGCCGGGCCGCCGTTGATGTCCGCTGCCGTGTAGCCGTTGTAGCGCACCACCATCTCGGGGCCGTAGGTGGGGTTGACCGTCACCAGTGACGACAGCGGCACCATCTCGCCGGCGCTGTTGCGCGTCTTGAGCTGGAGGATGTCCTCGGCGTGAGCGCGGAAAGGCGCATCGGCTTGCGCCCGCACCTGGTAGACGCGGCCGAACTGATTGAAGTCGTTCACATACAGCGAGCCGAGATAGATCTGCATGGTGTCGAAGACGTCCGTCACTGACACGCCGAGTTGCTTGGCCTTGGTGCGATCCAGATCGACGTTCAACTGCGGCACGTTGATCTGATAGCTCGAAAAAGTCGGCCCCAGTTCCGGCGTGGCGGCCGCTGCCTTGACGAAAGCCTGGGCAGCGGCGTCCAGTTCGGCATAACCCAGTCCGGCGCGGTCTTCGATCTGCATCTTGAAGCCGCCCATGGTGCCCAGGCCCATCACCGGTGGGGGCGGGAACACGGCGATGAAGGAATCCTTGATGGCCGCATATTGCCCATTGAGCTTGGCGGCGATGGCGTCGGCCGACAGTGCTTTGTCGTGGCGTTCGGCAAAGGGCTTGAGCGTCACGAACACGATGCCGGCGCTGGAACTGTTGGTGAAGCCATTGATCGACAGACCGGGGAATGCCACCGCATTGGCCACGCCCGGCTCCTTCAGGGCGATGTCGGTCATGCGGCGGATGACGCTCTCGGTGCGGTCGAGCGAGGCGCCATTGGGCAACTGTGCGAAGCTGATGAGGTACTGCTTGTCCTGCGCCGGTACGAAGCCGCCCGGCACCACATACGACACCAACGCCGTCAGCCCGATCAGCACGACGTACACGCCAAGGGCCGAGGCCTTGCGCGACACCACGCCCGCCACGCCTTTGGCATAGCCATGCGAAGCGCGGCCGAAGAAGCGGTTGAAGGCGGCGAAGAAGCCGCCCAGCAGGCGGTTCATGATGCGCGTGAGGGCGTCGGGCGGCGTGTCGTGGCCACGCAGCAGCAAGGCCGAAAGGGCCGGCGACAGGGTCAGCGAGTTGAACGCCGAGATCACCGTCGAGATGGCGATGGTCATGGCGAACTGCTTGTAGAACTGGCCCGACAGACCCGTCATGAAGGCCAGCGGCACGAATACCGCCACCAGGGTCAGCGCGATGGCGATGATCGGCCCGCTCACTTCCTGCATGGCACGGTAGGTGGCCTCGCGCGGCCCCAGGCCGGCGGCGATGTTGCGTTCGACGTTCTCTACCACCACGATGGCGTCGTCCACCACGATGCCGATGGCCAACACCATGCCGAACAGCGACAGGGCGTTGATCGAATAGCCGAACATCAGCATCAGCGAGAAGGTGCCGACGATCGACACCGGCACCGCCAGCAGCGGGATGATCGATGCGCGCCAGGTCTGCAGGAAGACGATCACCACCAGCACCACCAGCGCGATGGCTTCGAGCAGCGTGGTGACGACTGCCTTGATGCTGGCGCGCACGAACTGCGTCGGGTCATACACGATGCGGTATTCGACGCCGGGCGGAAAGTCCTTCTCCAGATCGGCCATGGCCGCGCGTACCTGGTCCGACACCGCCAGCGCGTTCGATCCGGGCGACTGCATGATGCCCAGCGCCACCGCCGGTTTGTTGTCGAGTAGCGAACGCAGGCCGTACTCGGCGGCGGCCAGTTCCACGCGGGCCACGTCCGACAGGTGCGTCACGCCGCCATCGGGCGAACTTTTCAGGATGATCGATTCGAATTCGGATACGGTCTTGAGTCGTCCTTGCGCATTGACCGACAACTGCAGCGGCACGTCGGGCAGGCTGGGCGAGGCGCCGATCACGCCAGCGGCGACCTGTACGTTTTGCTCGCGGATGGCGCTGACCACGTCGGTGGCCGTCAGGCCGCGCTGGGCTACCTTCTGCGGATCGAGCCACACGCGCATCGAGTAGTTGCCGGCGCCCCACAACTGCACGTCGCCGACGCCCGAGATCCGCGCCAGGCGATCCTTGACGTTGAGCAGCGCGTAGTTGCGCAGGTAGGTCATGTCATAGCGGTCGTTGGGCGAGATCAGGTGCACCACCAGGGTCAGCGTCGGCGAGCTCTTGAGCGTGGTCACGCCCAGGCGCTGCACGTCGGCCGGCAGGCGCGGCAGCGCTTGCGAAACGCGGTTCTGCACCAGTTGCTGTGCCTTGTCCGGATCGACGCCGAGCTTGAAGTTGACCGTCAGCGTGAGGTTGCCGTCGCTGTTGGCCTGCGACTGCATGTACAGCATGTCTTCCACGCCGTTGATGGATTCTTCCAGCGGTGAGGCCACCGCCTCGGCGATTACCTTGGGGTTGGCGCCGGGGTATTGGGCGTGCACCACCACCGACGGCGGCACGACTTCGGGATATTCGGAAATGGGCAACTGGAACACCGCCAGCAGCCCGCCCAGGACGATCAGCACGGACAGCACGCCCGCGAAGATCGGCCGGTCGATGAAGAAGCGCGAGATATTCATGTACGGGCTCCGGTCATTGGCGGTCGTTGGCGGCGCGCACGATGCGCGATTCGCGCGGCGTGCCCAGGCCGTCGTCGCCGGCGCCGCTCATCGACACCACGTGCGGCGTCACGGCTTCGCCGGGGCGGGTGCGTTGCAGGCCGTTCACAACGATGCGTTCGCCCGGCTGCAGACCGGATTCGACCACGCGCAAGGCGCCGTGGGCGGCGCCCAGGCGGACCTCGCGATAGTTGGCGCGATTGGCGCCATCGAGCACCAGTACAAAGCGCTTGTCCTGATCGGTGCCGACGGCTTTTTCGTCGATGAGCAGGGCCGTGCGCGGGGCGCCGCCGCCGAGGCGGATGCGCGCATAGAGTCCGGGTATCAGCATGCCGTCGGCATTGTCGAATTCGGCGCGCACGCGGATCGTGCCGGACGAGGTGTCCAGGCGGTTGTCGACCGAACTGATGCGGCCCTGCCGCGAGTAGCCTTCTTCGTTGGCCAGGCCGAGGAACACCGGCACGCCGGGTTGGCCGCCGGCACGCGCCGGGTTGATGAACTTGAGGAAGCTCTGCTCGTCGACGTCGAACGAGGCATACATGCGCGACACGCTCATCAGCGTGGTCAGCGGCGCGGTGCCGGCCCCCGCCGCGACAATGTTGCCGACGGTGACTTCGGCGCGCGACACGCGGCCCGCCACCGGCGCCACGATGCGCGTATAGCCCAGGTTGAGGCGCGCCGATTCGAGTGCCGCCTGGGCCGCCTGGAGGTTGGCGGCCGCTTCGCGGGCGGCGTTCTGCTTTTCTTCGAAGTCGCGCCTGGCGATGGCGTTGTCCGCCAGCAGACGCTGGCCGCGCGCCAGATCGTTGGCGGTATAGGCGGCGCGCGCCTCGGCCGCCGCCAACTGCGCACGGGCGCGGTCGGCCTCGGCGGCATACGGACGCGGATCGATGGTGAACAGCTCGTCGCCCTTGTTTACCCGGGCGCCGTCCTTGAAGTGCACGGCGGTCAGGGTGCCCGACACCAGCGGCCGGATTTCCACCCGATCGACCGCTTCGAGGCGGCCGGAATAGCTCTGCCAATCGGTGACGGTCTGGGTCAGGACGGGCGCCACGTCCACCGCCACCGCTGGCGGCGCGGCGGCGCTTGTCTGCTGCCCTTCGGCGTGGACGCGCAAGGCGAAAATGCCACCACCGATGAACAGCATCGGCAGGGCGGTGATGAGAATGGCGAAGCGAGTACGAGACAGAGCCATGGTCTTTCCCCTGGGGTTTATTGGGTGCAGGCGCGCGCGGCAAGGCGGAACGCAATGGGCGCCGTAAGGCGCGGGCAACGGTGCCCGTGGCGGCGCATGCTTTTTTGCAGTGCAGCGGATGATGAATGTTTGTATCTACTGGATAAACTGCCTGCGTTCGGCAATACTGTTCGCGGAGAACGAACAATCAGGCGCCGTCGATGTGATGCCGCCCCAGGAGCCGCCCATGGATCGCTTTCAGGCAATGCAGGTATTCACCCGCGTGGTGGATGCCAACAGCTTTACGTCCGCCGCCGACAGCCTTGGCCTGCCGCGCACGACGGTGACCACCACCATTCAGAATCTGGAAAAGCACCTGCAGGTACGCCTGCTCAATCGCACCACGCGCAAGTTGTCGCTGACACCCGATGGCGCCGCCTATTACGAGCGCTGTCAGCGCATCCTGGCCGATCTGGAGGACACCGAGTCGTCCTTCCGCGCATCGGCGCGGGGGCCGCGCGGGCGTTTGCGCCTGGATGTGCCGGCATCCATCGGGCGCCTGATCCTGATCCCCAGCCTGTGCGATTTCCATACGCGCTACCCCGACGTGGAACTGGTGATCGGCATGTCCGACCGCCCCGTCGACATGGTGCGCGAGGCGGTCGACTGCGCCATCCGCATGGGTGAGTTGCAGGATTCGACGCTGGTGGCGCGCCGCATTGGCACGTTCCAGGGCGTGACCTGCGCAGCGCCGTCCTATCTCGAACGCCAGGGCGTGCCGCACACGCTGGAAGATCTGCAGCGACACAGCGCTGTGCATTATTTTTCCAGCCGCACCGGCCGCACCATCGACTGGGATTTCGTCGTCGATGGCGTCAGCACCGAAATCAAGATGCAGGGCGTGGTGTCGGTAAACGACGCCGACGCCTACGTGGCGTGCGGCCTGCAGGGCTTCGGTCTGATCCAGCCGCCGCGCTACATGGTGGTGGAACATCTGGCCTCGGGCGCCCTGGTCGAACTGCTGCCGCAATGGCAGCCCACGCCAATGCCGATATCGGCGGTGTACCAGCACAACCGGCACCTGTCGCCCAAGGTGCGCGCCTTCGTCGACTGGGTGGCCGAACTGTTCAGCGGTTGTTACCTGCTGGGCGGTTGCAGTGCCGAGATGGAATGCAATTTCGCCGGCAAGCCGGGGACCAACACGCTGCGCTCGGTGATCGAGCAATACAACATTGCCGAGGGCGTTTTCTGACGGCTGCAATCACTGGCCCGAAGCATGCGTAAGCAGGGTGACGGCGCGCTGCGAAGCGCGCCTGTGTGCGCTGTGTACGGTGTGCGGGCGACGGACGCGACAAAGCCGACAGGGCGTTGGTTTGACATAAAGGAGTGTGTATAGGCACTAGTTCGTTTGGTGGATCGCGGGCCGATATGTAGTTGTGTATATTTCGACCTGCCTACTCACTTTTCGGACCTTTTGCCATGCTTCGCTTCGCACGCATCAAACCGGCCCTGGTATTGCTCGCCACGGTCGCCGTCACCGGTCTGTCGTCGCTGTCCGCCCAGGCCGCCGATCTCATCGTGTCGGGTGCCGCCAGCCTGACCAACGCCTTCCGCGATCTGGGTCCGATGTTCGAGGCTCAGAATCCCGGCACCAAGGTAATGTTCAACTTCGCCGCTTCCGACGCGCTGCTGCAGCAGATCACCCAAGGCGCACCGGTCGACGTGTTCGCCACTGCCGATGAAGAAACCATGGACAAGGCCGAACAGCGCAAGCTGCTGGTGGCGGGCTCGCGTCACGGCTTTGTGCGCAACGCGCTGACCCTGATCGTGCCGAGCGACAGCTCCCTGCCCATCCGTGGCATCAACGACCTGACCACCGCATCCGTCAAGCGCGTGGCCATTGGCGCGCCGGCCGGCGTGCCGGCTGGCCGCTACACCAAGGAAGCGCTGGAAAAGGCCGGCCTGTGGGCCACGGTCGAGCCGAAGGCGGTGTTCGCCCAATCGGTGCGGCAGAGCCTGGATTACGTGGCGCGCGGCGAGACCGAAGCGGGCTTTGTGTACGCCACCGATGCGGCTGTCATGAAGGACAAGGTGAAGGTGGTGGCGCAGGTGCCCACTACGACGCCGATCAGCTATCCCATCGCCCAGATCAATGGCTCGCCCAACCCGGCCGCGGCGCAGAAGTTCCTGCAGTTCCTCACGACCGCCGAAGCACAGGCCGTGCTGGCGCGCTACGGTTTCCAGAAGCCCTGAGACTGATCGATGCCTTCGGTATGGACCGCGCTGTTCCTGTCGCTGAAGGTGGCCGGCTGGGCCACCGTGCTGAATCTGGTGATCGGACTGTCGCTGGGTTACCTGCTGGCGCGGCGGCGCTTCGTCGGGCGTGAGCTGCTGGATGCGGTGCTCACGCTGCCGATGGTGCTGCCGCCGACCGTGCTGGGCTATTACTTGCTGGTACTGGTCGGCAAGCGCGGTTGGCTGGGGTCCTGGCTCAACGATACGTTCGGCATCCAGTTGATCTTCACCTGGCAGGGGGCCGTGGTGGCCGCCGCTATCGTGGCCGTGCCGCTGGTCATCAAGTCGGCGCGCGCCGCCTTCGAAGGTGTCGATCCGCAACTGGAAAAAGCCGCCCGCGTGCTGGGCCTCACCGAGTGGGCGGTGTTCTTTCGCGTCACCCTGCCGTTGGCCTGGCGCGGCATCCTGGCGGGGGTCCTGCTGTCGTTCGCCCGCGCGCTGGGCGAGTTCGGCGCCACGCTGATGGTGGCGGGCAGCATCCCGGGCCGCACACAGACCCTGTCCATCGCCGTGTACGAGGCGGTGCAGGCGGGCCAGGACGATGTCGCCAACCTGCTGGTGCTGATCGTGTCGGTGACCTGCGTGGTGGTCTTGCTGTCGGCCGGGCGCCTGGCGCCGGGCATCATCGTGCGGGGAGCGCGCTGATCATGGGGTTTGAAGTCGATTTCACGCGGACTGTCGGCAGCGATCGGCGCAAGTTCAAGGTGCACGCGCGCTTTGCCTCGGATGCGCGGCGCACCGTCATCTATGGCCCCTCGGGGGCCGGCAAGAGTCTTACGCTGCAATCGCTGGCCGGTTTGCTGCGCCCGGACGAAGGCTTCATTCGCTTCAATGGCGATCTGCTGTTCGATGGGGGTGCCGGCGTGGATGTGCCGGCGCGCGTGCGCGGCTTCGGCTATCTGTTCCAGGATTACGCGCTGTTCCCGCAACTGAACGTGCGGCAGAACATCGCCTTCGCGCAGCAGGCGGGCTGGTTCAATCCGGCTCGCAAGGCGGGTGATGCGGCGGTCGACAAATGGATTCGCGCGCTGGAACTGACGGCGGTAGCCGATCTGTACCCGGCCGAACTGTCCGGCGGTCAGCGTCAGCGTACGGCGCTGGCGCGTTCGCTGGTCAAGTCGCCGCGCGCGCTGTTGCTGGACGAACCCTTCTCGGCGCTCGATCCGGCGCTGCGCGAACGCACGCGGCGCGAGCTGAATGTGCTGCTCGATGACCTTGGCATTCCGGTGGTGATGATCACGCACGATCCGCAGGATCTGGAGTGCTTCGGCGAGAAGGTTCTCCATCTGCGCGGCGGGCGCATTCTGGATGAGGCCGAGCCCGTGGGTGCGCGGCCTTTCGCGATGGTCGCCGCGGCGCCCTGAGCGCGCTATGCTGCGGGCCATGGACACGCCCAAACAGCCTTTCATCAGTGCCGAACTCTCTTTGAACATCGACGGCGAAAGCCTGGGCGGTGCGCGCCGCATCGCCTTGCTGGCGCAGATCGGTCAGCTTGGCTCGATCTCGCACGCCGCCAAGGCGGTTGGCCTGTCGTACAAGGGCGCCTGGGACGCCATCGAACAGATGAACAACCTCGCCGGTGAGCCGCTGCTCGAACGCATGGCCGGCGGCAAGGGCGGCGGGCACACCCATCTGACCGCGCGCGGCGAACAACTGGTGCGCAATTTCACCTTGATCCAGCAGGAGCACGCGCGCTTTCTCGCTCGCCTCAACGAGCGCGCCGGCCTCAGCAGCGACTACGCCCTGGTGGAGGGGCTCGCCATGAAAACCAGCGCCCGCAACCAGTTCGCCGGCACCATTGCCGCCATCCGCGACGGGGCCGTCAACGACGAGGTGGAACTGGATGCCATTGGCGGCCTGCGCATCGTCGCCCAGGTCACGCATGAATCGCGCGAGGCGCTCGGCTTGGCCGTGGGCGGCCGCGCCTTTGCCATGGTGTCCGCCAATGTGGTGATCCTGATGACGCTGGACGACGGTGCGCGCGTGTCGGCGCGCAACCAGTTGCACGGCGAGGTCTCGCGCATCACCCCCGGTGCGGTCAACAGCGAAGTGGTGCTGGCCTTGCCCGGTGGCGGCACCATCGCCGCCATGGTCACCAACCCGAGCATTGAGGCGCTCGGCCTCGCACTGGGCACCCCGGCCTGCGCCTTGTTCAAGGCCTCGGCCGTCATCCTCGGTGTCGGCGACTGACGCGCCTCGCCTCGCTCAGGCCGGCATGCCGATGTGCTCGCGCCCGTGTGGCGCATCGAAATCCAATGCTGGCCCGATCGGCACGATGCGTGTCGGATTTATCGTCGGATGGCTCATGTAGTAGTGGCGTTTGATGTGCTGCATGTTGATCGTGTCGCGTACGCCGGGCCATTGGTAAAGTTCGCGCGCGTAGGCGAACACATGCGGATAGTCGGCCACGCGCCGCACGTTGCACTTGAAGTGCCCGACGTACACAGCGTCGAAGCGCAGCAGGGTGGTGAACAATCGCCAGTCTGCTTCGGTGATGGTCGCACCGCATAAATAGCGTCGTGTCGCCAGATGCGTCTCCAGCCAGTCGAGCGTGGCGAACACGCCGGCGACGGCTTCTTCGTAGGCGTCCTGCGTGGTGGCGAAGCCGGCGCGATAGACCCCGTTGTTGA
The DNA here is from genome assembly GCA_047605765.1 of Rhodocyclaceae bacterium. Classification (GTDB taxonomy): domain Bacteria; phylum Pseudomonadota; class Gammaproteobacteria; order Burkholderiales; family Rhodocyclaceae; genus JBGVSA01. The sequence goes on along the minus strand of JASGFB010000097.1, from coordinate 5,039 downwards.
AGCTGTCGTAGATGCGCTCGTTGAAGCCGTCGATGTCCTGGCGCAGCCGTGGCGGATAGTAATCGCCGGCTTGGGCGCCGATGCCGTCGAACGCGCTGTTGAACATGCGGATGATGTCGGCCGATTCGTTGCTGACGATGGTGTCGCGCTGCTTGTCCCACAGTACCGGCACGGTGACGCGGCCGGAATAATGCGGATCGGCACGGGTATACACGGCGTGCAGCACGCGCTCGCCATTGACGCTGTCGGCGATCACGCCGTCGGCGGTCTCGAAGGTCCAGCCTTCGTCGCCCATCAGCCAGTGCGTGACCGACAGCGAGATGTGCGCATCCAGGCCTTTGAGCGCGCGAAAAATGGCGGCACGATGCGCCCACGGGCAGGCGCGCGAAATATACAGGTGATAGCGCCCCGCCTCGGCGGCAAAGCCGCCTTCGCCGGTGGGGCCGGGTGCGCCGTCGGCTGTCACCCAGTTGCGGAAGTGGCTCGACTGGCGGACGAATCGCCCGCGCGTGCTGGCGGTGTCGTACCACTGATCGACCCACTGACCCTCGACGAGCTTGCCCATGCGCCTCTCCTTGGCTGTGCCGGGACTCCGGCCGATTGCCAAGGATGCGCAAAATACGGCCGGTCGCCAAGTGGCGGGGTGTGCCCCCGCCGCGCCAGGCGATGCGCCGGGGCTGGCCGTGCGGCGGCCGGCGGAGTAAGGTAGCCGCTCCCCAATTTGCCTCCGCTGCGCTCGCCGGTGCCATGCCGGTGCACAATAATGACAAACGCATCACTCCCGAATGCCCGGCTGGTCGCGCTGATCGTGGCCTGTGCCTTTTTCATGCAGAACCTCGACGGCGCCATCATCAACACCTCGCTGCCGCAGATGGCGCATTCGTTCGGCGTGCAGCCGCTGGATCTGTCGCTGGGCATCACGCTCTACATGCTGGCGGTGGCTGCTTTCGTGCCGGCTTCGGCGTGGGTGGCCGACCGTTATGGCGCGCGTAACGTCTTCGTCGCCGCCATCATCGTCTTTACGCTGGCTTCGCTCGCCTGCGGCCTGGCCACCAATCTGTTCACCTTCTGCCTGGCGCGTACGGTACAGGGCATCGGCGGTGCGCTGATGACGCCGGTCGGACGCATGGTGGTACTGCGCCACGCCAGGAAGACCGAACTGCTCCAGGCCACTGCCCTCATCACCTGGCCGGCCCTGATCGCGCCTGTTATCGGGCCGGTGCTGGGGGGCTTCATCACCACCTACATCAACTGGCGCTGGAACTTCCTCCTCAACGTGCCGATCGGTATTGCCGGTGCGGTGCTGGTGTGGCGTTTCGTGCCGAACCTGCGCCGCGAGGATGACGTGGCGCTGGACAAACTGGGCTTCGTGCTGGCGTCCACCTCGCTGGTGTGCCTGCTGTACGGTCTGGAAAGTTTCGGCCACGCCCAGGGTTCGCTGGCACTGCCCATCGGCTTGACGCTGGCGGGCGTGGTGGCCGGGGCGCTGGCCATGCGGCATTTCCGGCGCACGCACGAGCCGTTGCTCGATCTGGCCTCGTTGCGCGTGCAGACCTTTTTCATGGCGGCGGTGGGGGCGGGGAATTTCTTTCGCCTGTCCATCAACGCCACGCCGTTCCTGCTGCCGCTGTTGTTCCAGGTTGGTTTCGGGCTGACGGCCATCCAGTCGGGCTGGCTGGTGCTGGCTTATTTCGCGGGCAATCTCGGCATGAAGACGGTGACCACGCCGACACTGCAACGCTTTGGCTTTCGCACTGTGCTGGTGGTCAACGGCTTGTTGGCCGGCGCGTCGTTGCTGGCTTGTGCGCTGCTTGGCGCCAGCACGACGCTGCCGCTGACGGTGGGCGTGATGTTCGTGGCCGGGCTGACGCGCTCGATGCAGTTCACGGCGCTCGCCACGCTGACCTTCGCTGACATCGAAGGGCCGCAACGCAATGCCGCCGCCACCTTGTCGACCATGACGCAGCAGATTTCGATGGTGCTTGGCGTGGCGGTGTCGGCCCTGGTCATCAAGGTATCGCAGGCGCTGCATGCGACGCCGGCGGCGGGCACGGCGGATTTTCGTGCCGCCTTCGTGGCGGTGGGGGTGCTCAGCATCGTGTCGGCGCTGATGTTCGTGCGCTTGCCGGCCAATGCCGGCGCGGAAGTTTCCGGCCATCGCGCCGTGGCGTCGCGCAAGGCCTGAGCGCACGGCTGCTGCTGCGCTTCATGAGCCCTTGCGCGCGGCGCGCCGTTGGGCCGCGACTTCGGCCAGGCGCAGGCGCTCTTCATCGTTGACGCGATGGGCGTCGGCGATCAGGTTGGCGAGGGCATCGGGCAGTGCGGCCGAATCATGCAGCGCCTGTTCGATGCGTTCGCGCAGCGCCGCCTCGGCGGCATCCTCCGGCAGATCCAGTGCCAGGGGCGGCAGAGCCGATGGCACCGCTTCGTTGTTCAAGCGGCCCAGCAGAGCGTCGCGGCCGGCCTTGAGCAGATCTTCGGCGCGCGCCTGGTCGAGTTCATTGCGTCGCGTGGAGATCAACACACGCACCGCAGCCAGATGCGCGTTGAGCAGGTAGCTGGCGGTGGTGACGGCGTTGAGCACGCTCATCGACACGCGTCGCTCTTCGGGTTCGTCCTGCATGCGCATGCCGCCCTGCGAGACGGCCGCCAGGGCATCGTGCAGGCGTCGCCGTGCGATGCGGTAGCTGAAGTCGCGCGGCGCCCAGCTCAGCGCCTGCGCGGTGTACGACGCCAGTGCGTTGCGCAGCCCCGCCGTCAGGCCGGGGATGGCGCGCGATTCCCAGTTCGGCAGTACGAAGCTGAAGGCGTAGGCGAGTGCTGCGCCGATCGCCGTGTCGATCAGCCGCTCGCTGATGACGAAGGGTGTACCCGGTTCCAGCAAGTGCAACTGGAGCAGGCCCATCATGCTGGCGGCGGTGGCCGTGTAGCGGTAGCGCACGGCGGCGAAGGCGTGCGAGATGGTCACGCAGACGAACACAATGGCAATGAGCGCCACCGGTGCCTCCACCACCTTGACCACGATGGCGGTGAGCACGCAGCCCACCAAGGTGCCCATCATCCGGTCGGCGCGGCGTTGGCTGGTCTGGCTGAAGCTGCTGCGCAGGATGACGGCGATGGTCAGGACGATCCAATAGCCATGAGACGCATAGGGCAGGATGTGCGCCAGCGTGTAGCCGCAGGTCATGGCCAGCGCGATGCGCACGGCATAGCGGAAGGCGGGTGAATCGCGATGCAGTTCGCGCAGCAGCGGACGCAGGCTGTAGTGCGCCCGCGTGGCGAACAGGTTGAGTTCGCGCGTGTCGGGAAAGGTGCTGCGGTCGACCGGCTCGCGGTAGGCGGCGTCGAGCCGGTCGAGGCTGGTGGTGGCGCCCTGCATCTTGCGGATCAGGGCGTCAAGCTGGGCGTAGGCGCGCGCCTGCTCGGGCGCGATGCGTTCGGCCATGGCGGCCAGTTCGCCGACCACGGCTGCTTCGGGGCGGCTCAGGTCCATGCGCGGGCCGGGCGGCAGGCCGACCATGCGCTCGCGCGAGAGGCGTTCGATGTGGTCCGCCCCGGCGTTGATCCAGGCACGGATGAGGGGCATGATTTTGTCATGGCCGAAGTGCTGGCGGATGGCCTGGTAGTCGGACTGGCTGGCCACCACCTGCTCATTGGCGTCAAGCAAGGCCAGCATGCCGGCGGCCAGGGCCCAGTCGTCGTCGGTGCGCAGGCGCCGGAAGACGAAGTCGCGCACCGATTGCAGTTTGTCGGCCAGGATGCCCTGCTGCTTGAGCAGATCGAGCTGCACTTTGTCGAGCGGCGTCTCGGCGTCGAAGAAGCGCGCCTTGCGCCGCAGGTAGGTGGCGAAGTCGTGCAGGCAGTCGGCCATCACCTGTTGCTTGGTGCGCGTGGCCAGCAGACCGTTCATGACCGAGGCATAGGGCACGTAGAGCGCCCCGCCCAGCAGCATCAACTGGGTGTGATAGATGAGCTGGTCGAAGTTGCCCGCCGGCACGGCCAGCGCGAAGGCCATGCTGAGAAACACCGACACGCTCTGCGGCATGGCCTTGCGGCCCCAGGCGGTGAGCATGCCGCCGATGAAGCTGAGCACCATGATGGCCACTGCCAGCCACCAGGGGTGGTCGCGCAGCAACCCCACGATGAAGGTGATCGGCACGCTCAGGAGCAGGTTGACCAGCGTGTTGCGGAACTTGTCGCCGCGCGGCGTGGGGACGTCCGCCGCGCTGACCACCAGCGCACCGGTGGATGCCGCCATGCCACCGGCCAGTCCCACCAGTGCGTACATGCCCAGGGTGATCGATAACACGCCGGCTGCCACCGTCAGGCCGCTGTAGAACAGGTGGCTGATCAGGTAGCGGCGAAACAGCGTGGCACGCAGCATGGCGATCGGGCGGGGCGGTGTCCTGGCGATCAGTTGTCGAGCGACCACATGCCGTTTTTCTTGCACAGCACGTAATCGGCATGGCCCTTGAGGGTGCGTGAATGCGAGGCGATGTTCACCTCGCGGCAACCCGGCTTGACCGATCCCTTGGGCGTCAGCGTGATGGTGCCGCCGGCGCCCGTCTTGGGGTTGCTCCAGTCGTGCGCGCCGCTCGAGGCGGGATCTTCGAGCAATGGCACCAGGGTGTCGGTGAACAACTTGGTGTCTTCTTTGGTGAACTGCGACATCGGCGTGCGCTTCATGAAATTGAAGTTGTTTTGCGCGACGGCGGGCAGGGCGGTGAGGCTCGCGGCGATCAGCAACATACGCAGTGCATTCACGACGATTCTCCGGCGAGGGTGAGGCCAAGGATCATAGAAGAAAGTGATTCCGCTGCGAAGCTGCAAGTCCCCCGTATATGTTGCATGGCAGCGTCAGCGCAAATAAAAACGCCCCGGGCTCGTTGAGCGCGGGGCGTTGGGCGGTGCGAACCGCGAGCCGTCGTCAGTGGAACATGCGCGGCAGGGTCATGGACACCGCCGGGATGAAGGTCACCGCAAACATGGTCGCAGCCAGTGCCGTGTAGAACGGCAGGATCGACTTCATGACCTTCTCG
>JASGFB010000096.1:0-18634 GCA_047605765.1 Rhodocyclaceae bacterium | reverse complement strand
AGCGCAGGGCACCGGCCAACGGCCGGCGGGGATGCGGGGGCGGTTTCTTTGGTTAGCTTTCTTGTCCGTACAAGAAAGTAACTCGCCCGCCGGGGCGAGTCCCGGCCAACGCACGCCAGCAAAAACGCCATATCAAGAACAACAACGGCGCAAGCAGCAACACCCCACCAACGCACCCCAGCAAGAACGCAGAGCCAGAATAATTCGCGAAGGTCCATAAGCACCCCCCCATGGCTACTCGCCACACAATCGCACCGCGCTCCCACCCCTACGCCAAACTCAAAAACACCTCCCCACCCTCGATCCGCACCGGATACCGCCGCGCACATCCCACATCCGGCGCGCGCGCCTCCCCACTCGCAAGATCGATATTCCAGCTATGCAAAGGACACGTCACCGACCGACCATGCACAATGCCCTGCGACAACGGGCCACCCTTGTGCGGGCAACGGTCCAGCAGCGCAAAGACCTCATCGGCCGATGTCCGGAAGATCGCCAGATTGCCCGCCTCGCGCGCCACCACCCGGCTACCCAGCAGCGGAATGTCATCGAGCGCGCATACGCGCACCCACAACGGCTCAATTGGTCTGTTCATCGAGCGTTCTTTCTTCAACGAGTTTGATCGGGATGTACTCGCGCGCCTGCGTGCCAGCGATGCGCGCCGCCCACGGATCGGGCAGGCCATCCAGCGAATAGAGCAGGCGCTCGTACAGCGCGCGCCGATTGGCGGCGTCGTCCACCACGTGGCGCTTGGCGTGGTCGAGGCCGACGCGGGCGAGGTAGTGCACCGTGCGTTCGAGGTAATGCGCTTCTTCGCGATAGAGCTGCAGAAAGGCCCCGGCGTATTCCTTCACCTCGTCGGCGGTCTTCACCTTCACAAAGAACTGCGCCACTTCGGTCTTGATGCCCCCGTTGCCGCCCACATGGAGTTCCCAGCCGGAATCGACGGCAATGACACCGACATCCTTGATGCCCGATTCGGCGCAGTTGCGCGGGCAGCCGGAAACCGCCAGCTTGACCTTGTGCGGCGCCCACATGTTGGCGAGCATGGTCTCCAGCTCAATGCCCATGCGCGTGCTGTTCTGTGTGCCAAAGCGGCAAAACTCCTGGCCGACGCAGGTCTTTACGGTGCGGATCGATTTGCCGTAGGCGTGGCCCGATTGCATGCCGAGGTCGCGCCACACGTCGACGAGGTCTTCTTTCTTGACGCCCAGCAGGTCGATGCGCTGGCCACCGGTGACCTTGACCATCGGGATCTGATACTTGTCCGCTACGTCGGCGATGCGGCGCAGTTCGGCGGCGTTGGTGACGCCGCCCTTCATCTGCGGCACGACCGAGAACGTGCCGTCCTTCTGGATGTTGGCGTGCGCGCGTTCGTTGATGAAGCGCGATTGCGGGTCGTCGATGGCTTCGTGCGGCCAGGTCGAAATCAGGTAGTAGTTGATGGCCGGGCGACAGGTGGCGCAGCCGTTGGGTGTGCGCCATTCGAGGAACGCGTACACCGCCTGATGCGACAGCAGACGGTGCTCGCGGATGGCGCGGCGCACCTCATCGTGCGAGCGGTCGGTACAGGCGCACACCGACTTGGTCTTGGGCGATTCCTGGAAGTTGGAACCGAGCGTATTCATCAGGATCTGTTCGACCAGACCGGTACATGAGCCGCATGAACTGGCCGCCTTGGTGTGCTTCTTGACGTCATCGACGGTAAACAGCCCCTTGTCCTTGATGGCCTTGACGATGGTGCCTTTGCACACGCCATTGCAGCCGCACACCTCGTCGCTGTCCTGCATGGCGGCGGCGCGGCTCTGGCCTTGCACGCCGGCGTCGCCGATGGCCGATTCGCCGAACATGATGTGGTCGCGCAGATCGGCGATGGCCCGCCCTTCGCGCAGCAGCTTGAAGTACCACGCGCCATCGGTGGTGTCGCCATACAGGCAGGCCCCCACCAGCTTGTCGTCCTTGATGACCAGCTTCTTGTACACGCCGCCAGCCGGGTCCGACAGCACGATGTCTTCGGTGCCGTCGCCCCCCATGAAATCACCCGCCGAGAACAGATCGATGCCGGTGACCTTGAGCTTGGTCGACAGCACCGAACCCTTGTATTGCCCGATGCCGAGTTGCGCCAGGTGATTGGCGCATACCTTGGCCTGCTCGAAGAGTGGGGCGACCAGACCGTAGGCCACGCCACGGTGGCTGACGCATTCGCCGACCGCGTAGATGCGCGGATCGAACGTTTGCAGCCCGTCGCTCACGACGATGCCGCGATGGCAATGCAGCCCGCAGGATTCGGCCAGCGCGGTGTTGGGGCGGATGCCCACGGCCATCACCACCAGGTCGGCGGGTACGGTGCTGCCGTCGCCAAATTGCACCGCGCGGGCGTGCCCCTCGGGCGTGCCGAGGATCTCGGCCGTTTGGTGGCCGAGCAGGAAGTTGAGCCCGCGTGCCTCCAGCGATTGGCGCAGCAGAGCGCCCGCCGTCGGGTCGAGCTGGCGGTCGAGCAGCCAGTCGCCCAGGTGCACCACGGTCACCTGCATGCCGCGCAGCTTGAGTCCGTTGGCGGCTTCCAGACCGAGCAGGCCGCCACCGATGACGACCGCATGCTGCATGCTGCGCGCGGCTTCGATCATCGTTTCGGTGTCGCGGATGTCGCGATAACTGATGACGCCGGCCAGATCCTTGCCCGGCACCGGCAGCATCACGGGGGTCGAGCCGGTAGCAAGAAGCAGCCGGTCGTAGGGCGCTTCGGTACCGTCGTCGGCGACCACCACGCGCCGCGCACGGTCGATGCGCGTGATGGTCTTGCCCAGGTGCACGGTGATGCTGTGCTCCTGGTACCACGACAGCGGGTTGAGCACGATGTCGTTGAAGGCCTGTTCGCCCGCCAGTACCGGTGAGAGCAGGATGCGGTTGTAGTTCGGATGCGGCTCGCTGCCGAACACGGTGATCTCATACATGCCCGGGGCCAGGGCGATGAGTTCTTCCACCGTGCGGATGCCGGCCATGCCGTTGCCGATGACGACGAGTTTGAGTGCTTTCATACCGATGTTCTCGTTGGCGGAAATCAGACGCGCGCGGCCATGGCGGACCAGTCGGCGCGCCAGCGCTGCTTGACGCTCGACAGGCTGGCCCAGCCCAGCGCCGTCAGGCAGGCGAACAGCCACAGGCCGGTGGCATAGTCGCCGGTGTGTTGCTTGATGGCGCCCAGGCTGGCGGTGAGGATGAAGCCCCCGATGCCGCCGGCCATGCCGATCAGGCCGGTCATCACGCCAATGTCATGAGAGAAGCGTTGCGGCACCAGTTGGAATACGGCGCCGTTGCCGGCGCCCAGGCACAGCATGGCGGCGATGAACAGCACCACCTGCACGCCGGCCCCGCCGAGACTGAAGCCGGCCAGGCCGATGAGCGCAGCGACGGCGGCATAGACGGCCAGCAGCGAGCGCGTGCCGCCGATGCGATCGGCCAGTACGCCGCCGAGCGGGCGCATCACCGAGCCGGCGCACACGCAGGCGGCGGTCGCCCATCCGGCCATTTTCGGATCGAAGCCGAACTGGTCGGAGAAGTACCCCGGCAGGGCGCTGGCAAAACCCGAAAAACCGCCGAAGGTGAGCGCGTAGAAGAACATGAACCACCACGCGTCGCGGTTGGCCAGCATACGGCCGTAATCGCTCAGGCGCTTGCTGCGTACCGGGCCGGGCGCATCCTTGGCGCAGCGCACGTAGATGACGAGCACGGCCAGCAGGGGCAGGCAGGCGATGCCGAACACGTTCTGCCAGCCAAAGGCCACCGCCAGCGCCGGCGCGAAGAGCGCAGCCAGTACGGTGCCCGAATTGCCCGCGCCGGCGATGCCCATGGCCGTGCCCTGGTGCTGCGGTGGGTACCAACGCGAGGCCAGCGGCAGGGCAACGGCGAACGAGGCACCCGCCACACCCAGGAAGGCTCCCAGCAACAAGGCCTGGGCCAGCGAATGCACACCGATCTGCCAGGCGGCGAGCAGCGCGGCGATGACGATCACCTGGCCGGCCAGACCGGCGCGCTTGGCGCCGATGCGATCGGCCAGCATGCCCATGAACAGCCGCAGGATGGCACCGGCGAGAATCGGTGTGGCCACCATCAGCCCGCGCTCCTGGGTGCTCAGATTGAGTGCGCCCGCCATCTGGACCTGCAGCGGGCCGAGCAGGTACCAGACCATGAAGCTCAGGTCGAAATACAGGAAGGCCGACAACAGCGTGGGGGTGTGGCCTGAACGCCAGAATGAACGGTCCATGTGCGTGTTCTCCGATGCGCTGCGCCTCCGCCGGCGCGGCGAAGGGACGAAAAAAAACGGCGTCCGCTCGATACCCGCAAAGGGTTCGAGAGGACGCCGTTGTCCGGTTGCCTCGCCTTCATTGGCGAAGCGGCTGTTCGTGTGGACCGCGCGCCGTTGCGCAGCCCGAACCTTACAAAGCAGGCCGCATGCCAACCGCGTGGTAGGCGTTAAGTCATTGTTTTGAAAAGTGGGGTTGGTGAGGCGTGGGCCTGTTGCATCGCACCGTGCCGGTGCGCGCCCGCACCGGCTTGGCGCTCGGATGTGGGGCTAGGCGCGCAGCGCCGCCTCGGTGGCAAACCCGACGATGTCGCCGCGCCACACGCGGCCATCGATGAGCACACTCTGACGTGTGTCGGAGGGCGGCAGGGCGACGCCGGCGAGGTGCGCGGCCTCGCGATACAGTGCCGCCTGGTTGACCTCGGCGGCCACACTGTCCAGCGCCTGCTGCCCATCGATGAGCCCCCAGCGCAGGTACTGGCTGACGAACCAGGCGCCATCGGTGCGGTAGGGGAAGTTGACCGCGCCTTCGTTGAAAAAGCGCAGCGGCGCCGCGCCGCGCGCCGAGGTACCCGCCCGGCCATATGCATCGAGCATGCGCGGGGCGATGTCGCGCGCCGGCCGGCCGACGTAGTCGGGCTCTGATAGCCACTCGGCCGCTTGCTCGCGGTTGTCGGGGGCATCGAGCCAGCGGCAGGCTTCGAGCAGCACAGCGGTGAGCGCACGCGCCGTGTTGGGGTAGAGCGCGACGAAGTCGCGCCGGCAGGCCAGCACCTTTTCGGGGTGATCGGGCCAGATCTCGCTGCTGGCTACGGCGGTGACGCCCACACCTTCGCTCTGGGCCACCGCATTCCACGGTTCGCCAGCGCTGAAACCGTCGAGCAGGCCCTGCGCCAGGGCGGCCGTCATCTGTGGCGGGGGGATCACCACACAGCGCACGTCGCGCAGCGGATGCACGCCCTGTGCCGCCAGCCAGTAATAGAGCCACATGGCGTGCGTGCCGGTGGGAAAGGTCTGGGCGAACACCGGGCGGTGCGCCAGGGCGGCCAGCAGCGCGGGCAGAGGCGCGCCCTGTGCGAAGGCATCGTAGAGCGTGCGCGACAGCGTGATCGCCTGGCCGTTCTGGTTGAGCGTCATGAGTACGGCCATGTCGGCCTGCGGGCCGCCGATGCCCAGTTGCACGCCATACACCAACCCGTACAGCGCGTGCGCGGCATCCAGTTCGCCCGACAGCAGCTTGTCGCGGATGGCCGCCCACGAAGGCTGGCGCACCAGTTCGAGCGTGATGCCGTAGCGCGCCGCCAGCGACATCTTGTGGGCCACCACCAGTGGCGCGCAGTCGGTCAGCGGCACGAAGCCGATGCGCAGACGTTTTTTTTCGGGCGCATCGCTGCCGGCGACATGAACGCCCTGGGCAGGTGCGGCGCGCGTGGAATCAGACTCGGACATGCGTTCGATTCTCCCCTCAGCCGAGCAGATCGGCCATGGCAATGAGTTGGCGCGCCACCTCGGCAAGCTTGATGCCCTGACGCATGGCTTCGCTGCGCAAGGTCTCGAAAGCCTGCGCCTCGGTCAGGCCGCGCTTGTCCATGAGGATGCCCTTGGCGCGGTCGATCAGCGTGCGGTCGGCGAGCTTCTGCTCGACTTCGGCCAGACGCTGGCGCAGCCGTGATTCTTCGGCAAAACGCGCCAGCGCCACTTCGACGATGGGCGAAATCTTCTCCGGCGCGATGCCGTCGACCATATACGTGGTGACGCCCGCACCGACGGCGGCGCGGATCAGTTGCTGGTTGGCGTCGTGGCTGAACATCACCACCGGGCGCGGTGCCGCGCTGTTCATGACCGCCAGTTGTTCGAGCGTATCGCGCGAGGGGGATTCGGTGTCGATGATGACCACGTCCGGCCGCTGGCGCTCGACGGCGGCCAGCAGCGCCACCGGGCTGGCGACGTCGGTGAGCACCTCGTGGCCATGGCGCGCAAGCTCGGCGCGCAACTCGCCGATGGGCTTGTCCGTGTCAGTCACCAGCAAGATGCGCAACGTGGCTCTCCGCTTCGCCAGGAATCAATGCGGGCCGGCACCGGCGCCCGGGGCTGCCCCTGGAGCGCTGCGGCCTGCCGACCCTCTTTGTGCCGCGCGCAGTATAGCGGCCTTGCGCTACCGCGCATGCAAGAAAGATGCGACCTGCCACGCAGCCTCTGCATGCCAAGGGTTTATGGGGTTTCCCGCATTCCAGATATCCGTGCCGCGGCCCTGCGTGATGCACCATGGTGGGCCGATATGTTCCGCTGTGACGCCTGCGGGCGTGCTGACTTTGAAGAAGCGGAGCTTGTATGACATTTGCAAGGCGATTGATGATCATGATCGCGGCCGGGGTGCTGGCGCTGTGCGCGGTGGGCGCGGTCGGCGTGTGGCAACTGCGGGCGCTGGATGCGTCGCTGCGTTACGCGCACGAGAACCTGCTGGGCAGCGTGGAGAACATTGCCGACGCCAAGTACCGCTTCATGTTCATGCGTACCCATCTGTTGGCCTTGCTGATGACGCAGGACATGTCGCGCAAGGAAGGCGCCAAAGATGTACTCGGCGAAGACGCCGCCGCCATCGCCACGCGCCTGGATGCCTACGCCAAGGTCGCCAGCGACAGCAAGGACCGCCAACTGCTGACCGCCGACCGCGCCGCCATTGCCGACTACCTGCGTGTGCAGGACACCATGGTGCAGCTGTCCATGGATGGCGAAGACGACAAGGCCCACATGATGCTGACCGGCGACGGCTGGGAGTCGACAGAGCGCGCACTGGTTGCGCTCGACGCGCACGCCACCTACAACCAGCAACTGGCCGAACGCGAGCGCGCCCGTGCCGCCACCGCAGCCGAGCGGGGCATGGTACTGATGGGGGGCGTCATTGCGCTGGCTGCGTTGGGTCTGTTGCTGTGGGGCGTGCTGCTGTACCGGCGCATGATCGGCCCGCTGCGCACGCTGCGCGAAGTGGTCGCCAACATGGCCGCTTCACTCGATTTCACGCTGCGCGCGCCGGCCCGGGGGCGCGATGAAGTGGCGCAGACTGTTGTGGCCTTCAACGAATTGGTCGAACGCATCCAGCACAGCCTGCGTGCGGTGGCCGATCAGAGTGCCGGACTGGCGCGTGCCGCCAGCCACCTCACTGGCGCAGCGGCTCGCGTGTCCGAGGTCTCCGCCGCCCAGAGCGATGCGTCGTCGAGCATGGCCGCCGCAGTGCAGCAGATGAGCGTCAACATCGCCCACGTCGGCGAGCAGGCGGGCAGCGCCAACCGGCTGGCGGAGGCCTCCGGCCAGGAGGCGGGCACCGGCGCACGGGTCATCGGCCAGACCGTCGGCGACATTCAGGATATCGCCGTGTCGGTGCAGGAAGCAGCCGAGCGCATCCGGTCCTTTGAGGAGTCGAGCCTGCGCATTGCCACCGTGCTCGGCGTCATCAAGGAAGTGGCCGACCAGACCAATCTGCTGGCCCTGAACGCGGCCATCGAAGCGGCCCGCGCAGGTGAACAAGGACGGGGCTTTGCCGTGGTTGCCGACGAGGTACGCACGCTGGCCGAGCGCACCGCGCTGTCGACGCGTGAGATCTCACAGACCGTTGAAGCCATGCAGAACAGCGCCGACGCCGCCGTCGCCAGCATCGAGCGCGCCGTCTCCCAGACGCAGTCCGGCGTGACGCGTGCCGGCAACGCCAGCGGCGCCATCGGCCGCATCGATAGCGGCACGCGCCAGGTGGTCGCGGCTGTCGATGAAATTACCCACGCCATCATCGAACAGGGCAGGGCCAGCGACGCCATCGCCAGCCAGATCGACAAGATCGCCTCCGGCGCCGACCATGCGCTCGAGGCCGCGCGCCAGACGTCCGACACCGCGCATGAACTCGATACTCTGGCGGGCACTTTGCGCGAAGTGGTGTCGGCATACCGTTTGTGACGCGCGCGGCGTAGCGTGCAGGGGCGCGGCCGTATTACGCGCCTGCAGACAAAGCGAGAAAACCTTTGACGAACAGGAAAAGATCGCTATAATGCCGCCTCTCCAAGACGTTCTGTTCTTGTCTTGGGCGGTTAGCTCAGCGGTAGAGCACTGCCTTCACACGGCAGGGGTCACTGGTTCGATCCCAGTACCGCCCACCAAGGAAATCAAGGACTTAGATTGAATAAATCTAGGTCCTTTTTGTTTTGATACTCAAAATATACTTAAGACGCGCGCAGGCTAAACAGCCATATCCCGATACGGGTTCAACAAGCGCTCATAGGTCCGATTCTGGTAGTACGAAGCCTCACCTTGTCGCTCGCGATTCGCAAATAAGTCGCCTATCTGCAATAGAACGGCCGCTCGCACAGGTGCCGGCATAGGGTCTGGAATTTCACTTCCGAGGTAGTCCGCCACAGCCGCCGTTGCCGCTTCGATCATTTGCAGAATGCCATCATCCTCGCCGTCATCATCGACGTGTAGATGCAGCTTTGCTTCTTCCAACGTAACCATCCAATTCCCCTTACACAAACGTGAAATAGCCGCCGTCATAGACGCTCGGGCCGTCATAGTCACTCTGACCAGCGGCGCCTAGGGCCATGGCCAGCGCAACCATGCCGTCAATGCGTCCTGTCGCTCGCCCCTTGTCGAGCTTGCGAGAACCAGCAGGGTCTTTCGTGATGACCGCATTTGCCGCACACATCGAAAGTACTGGGTGCATGCCGTGAGCAATCCGCCCGTTGAGCAATTCGGCCTCAAGCGCGTCTATTGCTGGAGACATATCCCTAAAACCTTGCCCCCAAGGAACCAACGGCAGGTCCACACCGATCTTGTCCAGTTCTTTAGACAGCAAATCAATCCTCCAGCGGTCGTAGGCGATGCACTGAATGTCGAGGTCCGCCACCAGATCGGCAATATCAGTCGCAACCCACTCGTAGTCGACAGTGGCACCAGGTGTTGTCCGCAAGTGCCCCTGAGAGGCCCATAGGTCGTAAGGAACGCGATCCTTGTGCGCCCGCTCGCGTATCCCCTGTTCAGGCGCCCAGAAGTGCGGCTGAACCTGCCAGACGCCATCTACCTTTCCGATCAATACCAGCGCGGTAAGGTCCGTGCGCGAGGACAGATCCAGACCACCGTAGATTGGGCCGTCGAAAGGCAACGGCGTGGTCCCACAGGACTGCCACACATTGGGCGAAACGAATGCACAATCAGTCGTTACCCGCTGATTCAACATCAGGTTGCGCGCTGCGTTTTCCATGCTTGGCATGCGCTGTGCCTGCTTCATGTGCTCAGCAAGGTCATCGCGGCTACGGAAGATACCCAAGGCAGGATTGGATGCTTGCCACGCGGCCTCATCGAGTAGCCCGCAACCTGGCGGCGCCGCATAGACATGCGACACGATGCGTGGGTCGTGGCTACGCTCCGCGTCATCAAGCCACACGGAGAGCATGTCGGCATCTGCCGCGGCCTGGGTAGAAATCACCAGCAATAAAGGGTCTGCGTGAGCGCCTTGACTTGTCAGGATGGAATCCACGAATTCGCTACGTGGCCCTCTTACCTGTCCGACTTCGTCAAGAATCGCCAGTACAGGGGACAAACCTTGAGCGGTCTTTCCATCGGCTGCCAATGCACGGTATTCGGTGTTGAGCGGTCGCCCGACCAAACGCTTGCCTGATGGGATGATTTTCACAAGCGGTGCGAGACGGGGCGATAGCTGTACCATTTTTGCGGCTAGGTCAAAGACCAGTGCTGCTTGGTCCCTACTCATAGCTCCGGACACCATGCGTGCATTTAGCCTTGCCTCAGGACCCACCAAATGCGCCAACAGCAGTCCAGCGATAAGCCCCGTTTTGCCATTCTTGCGCGCAATCGACAGGTACGCTCTGCGCGTACCTGCCGGATTGTCATAGACATCGAGAATGAACCGTCGCTGAAATTCGGCTAGCTCCATCGGCCTTCCGACATGCGCGCCATCAGGAGTCACGCAATAGCGCTCGATGAAGGCAATCACCTTTTCGCCACGCGTCATCTCTGGCGACGTCATTATTTGACCGCCCGTAATGTCGGGATAAGCGGATCGTGTTCAGTCACGGCCTCAATCTCAAGCTGATGCATGTTTCCCTGGTCGCGTGAACGGCCGACAACGGACTCAGCGTGCACGTGCAAAACGCGAGATAAAGCAACCGCGCGACGGCTCAATGTCTCGATCAACTTATGCTTCGGATTTAGCTTCCCATTGATGACGTCGCCCTCTCGGGAGACTTCATCCTGCAGGCGCGCAACATCACACTGACAGCGGGCCAGGTTCGCCGCGTGCGCGAGGTCCGCATCCGTCCAGGTATGCCGAGGACGGGCCTGTACGATTGCTGCCCAGTAGGGCCGGTCGCAGTCCCTCACTTGAACGTGACTGGGCGGCTCAAGGGGGCCAAGGGCGGCGGCCTGGGATGCCAAGACAGCGGCAGAGGCGGAATCTGATCGGAATCTCTTGTAAGCCATTGGCGTGAAAGGGAAATATTTGGACTTAGCGATAATTCGGAGGGGGAACGGCGGTCTGACCCCCTCGGTTCCTGGTGATTTTCAGCGCTTGTTCCAATGGTGGTTGGGGTCCAGCGGCATGCCGTGCACATCACATCCATAGCCGACGTTCCATCCATGATCGCTCGCGGTCTTACGCGAATGGCATTCATGGCACAGCGGAGACAGGTTCTCCATGCTGTTGTCGCTCGGATCGCCGCTGATGTGGTCGACATCGGTTGCCGGCACAACCAAGCCGCGTGCACGACATGCGCGGCACAGCGGCTCACTTGCGAGCACCGACGCACGTAGCTTCTGCCACGCAGCCCGATTCAGTGGCAGTGTGCGCCGGGCATCGGCTTCCCGCCCCGTTCTATTACTCCGGCGAGGAGAGCCTCGTTTCGCGTTAAACATCATCGATCCCTTCAATTACCGGTAGGTTCTCAAGGCGTCGTGCCTCGCTTGGCAGCAGCCAGCCAGACGCTATGCCTTTTTCATAGAAGTCAGCACGAGACGCAGAGTCACCACGCAATAGCCCTTCAACCGAATGTTCGGCAAAGTAGATGCGCCGGCCCGCATCGGTCAGCAGTTGTTTACCAATGGCTTGCTCCCATGCCACCAAATGCCGGCGTAGGGTGTGCGTGACGAACTGGCGGTTCATCTCCACGCTATTGGAATAATTGCCATGACGCAGGTCACCTATGATGGTGGGCGGCACACGAAAAAGGCGCGCAACCTCCTCAACACTGAATTGCCGAGCGGCAATCCATTCAGCATCTTCTAACGTCATTGAGATAGCCTGATAATCGACGCCTTCTTCAAGCACCGCCGTCTTGCCGCTGTTTTGTCCGCCGGCGTACTGACTATCCCAGCTCTCCTTGAGCTGGGTACGTTGCTCGGGCTTGAGCTTTTGCGGGAACTTTAGAATGCCAGACAGGCGGGCACCATTACGGAAGGTCGCATTACCGTGATCGCGCTCACTGATTGATAGTTCGATCACTTCCTTAGCGGCATGAATGGGTGTAACGCCAAGTAGGCACTCATCACCCGCGCGATGGCGTAGGTGAAGAATCTCGTGCGCAAGCAAGCGATGTACTTGCCCCTTCCGATCTGCATATTCGTAAGCCACGTTATCACCAACACGAAGCACGCTTACTCGACTCGGATGAATCGGCCAAAGCTCGCGTACCTGGCCATCCCATCCACGAACAATGCGGGCGTATGCGTTGCCGCGAAGCAACACGCACGCGGTCATCCATTCGCGAAACTCAATGGCTGATTGATGAGGATTTGGAATGTCGTGAAGCACTCCGTAAAGGGGGTGTTCCGTCGCTGGCGTGCGACTGTCCCCATCACGACGATATGTGATGAGGGGAAGGCTCGCGATAGTCTCTGCGATTGCGGATACGCAAGCGTACACGGCACTGACGCTCTGCGCTGACCTGTCATTCACAGGACCAGACCGCAAAGATTGCCAATTCTGCCAATAGGTGTCGTACGCATCGCCGTCCGCGCGCTTCTCGTATCCGAAGCGCTGCAACAGGCGTTCAATCATCAAAAGGTCTCCAGCCACAGTCGCCGCAGATCGTCAGGCGAGAGGGCGATAGCTGCTCTGTAGCTTCTCAGGGCGACCGAGGTATCAACGTATGCCGGATCGTGCGTCAGCGTGATTTCTTCCAGCTCTACGGACCGCAATTCGCGCAGTAGCTCGCCGTTGCTTCTTCGCTCCCACTTGTCGCCGCCATCTCTTACTCGAAAGCCGAACGAGCACCCCGATATATCTCCACGTCCTACCAGCACAGCAAGGTCTCTTCCGTGGGTCGTATCCGGCAGGGCAAGCGAAAACGCAAGCCCGTGTGAATCCTCGTGCAAGCTGAGTGTCCCGCCTTTTGTGGTGCCCAGCAGCGCATCCTGTTGGTGGTGATACAGGGCTCGCACGTTGGTGCCAGCACGCAACGACTGTGCGAAGGCACCCGGCCGAATGACTTCAACGAAGCCACCAAGATTTGATTCGACATTGAAGACGGCGGCATAGCCTGACAAGTGCCCGGGGGACGCTGCCTTGAGCGTCCCGGCCGCCCGGATTTCGAGATCCATGTGGTTATTCCAGTCTCACGTCCTTGGCGATCACGAAGGCTTCCGGATAGCGCATCGCAGTGCCAACCGTCGCCATGGCGCGGACCTGAACGCCGCCACGGCTGTATGCCGGTTCAGCATACGGATTAACCAAAAGATCAAGCTCGGACCACACGCCGAGGAGAATTTGCGACCAGTCCCCGAGAATTACGACGCCCTTGCCATCGACGGGCTGAATATGACGCGACGTGCGCACGGGCCTATCTGCCATTTGACCGTTTTCCAGCAGATAACCAGGTAAGCCCTCCGTCTTGAGATTCTGTGCAAGCAGTTTCTTGACTGCGGGCATAGTGAGCCAGGTGCCACCGGTTAGTTCGGTGTCTTCAAACTGTTCAACCATGTCCAGCACCGAAGACCAAATCGGCGGCAAGAGCGAGCCATTTTGAGTGCCTGCCGCGGTGAGAACGCCAAGCGGCTCATTGTCGGCCCCCCTGCCAGCAATGATCGCGCGGTCGATCTGTTTGGCGATCAGAAACGCCAAGTCGTCGCGCACGAGTTGTTCGATATCCGGACTCGATTGCTGCAACAGTTGGCGCGACAGTTCGGTCTTTCCGCCCACATGCTTGGGTGTCAGGCCGACGTTACCGAAGTCCATTTCGCCTTCGGGCACGGGCGAATTCTCGGCGATCCAACCGGTTTCCAGACCGGCGCCATACTTGGGGATCGACAAATTGCCGCGCAGGCCAGTGAGGACGCGTACGCCGAGCTGGCGGGCAACCAGCGCTTGCCGCAGGGGGCCGATGTACAGGTCGGGACGGTGATCCGTCGGCACAAGCTCGCCGGCGGATGTGGTGGTGTTGACGCGCTGCTCAAGGGCCGACATGGGCACGAAGGCGCCCTGAGCCTGACGACCCGTGCGCCGTTCAGCTTCCTGCGAGTATTCGCGTTCGGCACCGTCCAGTGCACGGCCTTCCATTTGTGCCTGCATCACGCGAACGACGGACACACGCTGTTCCAACTGGCCCAGCTGAGCGTCAGGCGTGACAACATCGCCACGCGCACGGCGTTCTTGCTCGTCCATGAACGCGGCTCGCTGCTCATCAGCGTCCAGCGCGGTGACTTCGGTCCTGAGGGAATCGAACGCCGCTTTCTCAGCGTCCGTCAGGCTGCGCTTTTCAGCGTCAGCGGAGGAGAGGATTTTACGCATCTCGGCCGTCTTGGCGGCGCGAGCTTCGCGGATTGCTGCGAGCTTCATGATGGGCGTCCTATGTTGTTGACGCCCACCTAATTACACCCAGCGATGCTCGATCTTACATATCACACCAAGATAAAACGCTGGCGAACAATGGCGCACATGCAAGGACGGTCGTAGCGGCCCTTTGGTTCAGATGTGCGCCTTAACAGGCTCTGTCATCATCGGCATAGCTGCTATTGGATGTGCAGCGATTCTCTGTGTTTATTTTGCGATGGAGTTGAATAATGAAGACTTGGGGGCCATGGGAGTTCAATGCCGAACACTTAACGCTCGAAAATAAGGTGGAGCAGTATTATGTCAGCCTTGGTCGGTGCAACAACAGCGCCGAAGTGCTGGACTGGATTGCGCAGATCGCCCACAAAACATGGGCAGATGATGCCACTGTTGCTCACCTTGTCCGGGCGCTAGACGATGTTCTGCGGCTACAGCAGAACTACTGCGGCATGAGTATCGATCATAAAGTAGATGGCGCCGCACTGGCGAGAACCTTCGCGGACGATCCTGACGCAGAGAGCAGACTATTCAACTTGTTTGGCGGTGGTTCGTGAATCTATGCTGAATCCCGATCAAGGTGCTCACATCCAGAGAGTGAGCACCTTGATCAGAACGAGGCTCTAAAAACGACTCAAAACCCGCATGAACACTGGGTTTGATCAAGATGCTCACCTCACCCCGCAATCAAGATGCTCACATAGTGGTGAGCATCTTGATCACGGGAGTTTCCACCACCACGAACCGCCACCCCGCGGCCCCTTGATAGACTCCCTGTACGCCACCACACCTAGATCTGTTTGAGCTCGTCGGATGGTTGCCCATGCGTGGCCCGCGTCAGAGGATTCTGCCTTGACCTGCTTCGCGGTAGCGGGACCATCCTCAAGCAGCGCTCGCAGAAATCGCTTGGCATCGCTACGTTCCGAATCCTCGTCCTGCGGCCCCTCGGCAGCTCTCAGAATATCCCGCGCAGCGCCATCAATTCGGTCGCCCCAAACTACGCGGGTTGTCTCAATACCAGGTACTGGCTCGCAGGCTTCAAGGAAGTAGCTAACCCCGCCGTCATCCAAAGAAATGTTGCTCTTGGCGCGAGCTAGGACGCGCGTCTCTTCGCCCTCTTGCTTCGCCGCAACCAAAACGGTACGGGCCAAGGCCCCGAAGGCTTGTGACCCAATGACGCGTTCCTGAGGTGTCGTGCCGATAGAGCCCTTTGAGAAGTGGCTGATGCCAAGCACCGCGCAGTTTCGTTCCTCTGCGAAATCAACCAGGGCTTGCAGCCCTCGACGCACATCATTTGCCTTGTGCATGTCGCCGGCTACAGCGCTTACAAGAGGATCAAGAATGAGGAGGGCCGCGCCACCCACGTCTAAGACGGCCTGGCGCAGTAGCGAGATGTCACGGGCAGGATCAAATGCGATGGCTTGACCATTGTTGTCGCTCACGCCATTGATGAAGAACGCACGCTGCAAATCTGCACCGCAAGCCATTAGGCGAGGCTTGAGCGTGTCCGCTTGGTCATCCTCCCCGGACCAGATAATGACGTTGCCCACTGCACTCGCCTTAGCGCCATCCGGCCACAATCCGGCCCGCGTGACAACTGCCGCGAAGGCCAAAGCAAGATTGGTCTTGCCGGCACCAGCAGAGCCGGCCAGTACGGTCAATTTTCCCTGGGCAAGCCAACCAGGCCAAAGCCAGTGAATAGGTCTTTCTTTAACGTCGGCGGCACACGTTAGAGCGACACTCGTGCGAGTAGCAGAAAATTCGGTATATGCCTCGATGGGCGGTAGAGGAGGAATCGCTGCATCAAGGCGCTTCGTTGCCTCCTCTACAAGATGCAGCGATTTGACGGTCAGCGACATTGGCAAGCCTCCAATGCACGAGTAATGCGTGAAGCCGCTTCCAGCAGGCGAGCAAGATCATCGTTAGTGAGTTCGATTCCGTTGGCGATATTGCCTGCTGCTACAGCGACCACGGTAGCTTCGAAGTCAATGCACCGGAGGGCATCGGCGTAGCTAAACGGCGCACGTTCAGAACGTGCATTGCCGATGGGCTTGTCGGGGAATAGGGCGTCAAAACCGAGATTCAGAACCGACAGAATTTCGTCCACCGAGTCGCCGCCAAAGTCGTGGATCAACACCCGGCCGTCATCGAGCTCCCTGACCGACAGACTTGGCTTTCGGTCGTCTCGTGTCGGACAGCGTGCGATCCACGAATGCGGTCCGGTCTTTCTCACCCGATCAAGGCGATTGAGCAAGGTGTCGATACTCATCAGGACACCTTCTTGCGCCGTGCTTGAGTGGCCTGCGCGACGATTTCAGCGTAGCGGGCATTGATGCGTTCCGCGTCAGCGAACACATCCATGTGCTTGGCTGCAGCGTGAATGAGGAATTCCAGCTGAGAGAAGAAGCCCACCCAATAGCCTTTGGCGCCGGACTTGTCCTTGAAATCGATGTGCTTGGCGATGGCGCCCAGCATATTTGCGCCAACGCATGCGGGGTTGTCTTTCATGTACTGGGCGAAGTGAGCAGCGTACAAACGGCCAATCTCGCAGGCCAGACCATAATCATCGGTTGGGGCGACTCGCCAGTTGCTGAAGTTCTTGAATCCGCGTGCTGGCCGGTAGACGAATGGCAACGCAGTCATGGGCACGGGTACGACTTCAGGCTTGTAGTTCCGGCTCGTGGGGACGGATGCGACAACAGAATTGGTTTGCTCGAGACGAGCGGAGGTATTGCGGCTCATTGCGCGGCTCCTTCATGTGGTTGGAGCCTGCCGTTCATTCTGACGTGAGGGCGGCAGGCCAAAGCGGGGGTCAGAAACCGGCCACAAAGGAAACCGGCCACCCTTGCGGGTGCCCCGCCCGGCCCACCATTGAAGAGGCGTGCGCAAGCGCTACGGACGTAAAAAAGCCGCTGAGTGGCGGCTGTCCGCCTTTGTGATCTCGGGTTCTGACACCCGGCCGCTGTTGTGTCAGCGACGCACCGATTATGCGGCGCCCGCGTGAAGGTTGCAAGCATCGCGACCCTCACGCGAGAGAGAGGGAATGGATTGCGGGCGGATTGGTTTCGGCTTCCATCTGCCGGCGCCAGTCGGCGGCAGCCTCTTGGCTGATGATTGTCCGCCGTCCGATCTTCATCAGACGGGGGCCGCGACCTTCTTGAATAAGCTTGTAGAAAAGGGTCCGAGACATGCGGCCGTGGGCTTCGCAGAACTCGGCTACGGTGAAGGTGGGTTTGAGCATTAGGCGGTTCCTTCCACTGGTGTTTGTCAGTGTCCGGGAGGGACGCCCCTAATTTATGAATGCTCGTTTCAGCTGTCGAAAAAAACGAGGGCAAATTTCTGCCCCCGTTTTTTCACTACCTGCTTCAGCAACTGCGAGTAGACCTATTGGTGATCCTTTGCCTTCTTAAGCCAATAGGCCACTCTATCGACGTCGTGCCCCGCAAGTTCAAGCAGCGCACGCAACGCTAGCGCAGGGAAGCCCGTATCTGTCGTCACAAACTCAATCCCATGCTCAACACAACAACGCTTGATGGCGACCGCGTTCATCAGTTCAACGCTGCTGCCGGCATGGTCATGTTTGGGTAGCGATTCTGCTGCCGACCGTGTGGCCTTCGTCGACACCATGGCCAGGCGGCGAATGGTGTCGCGGAATTCTCCGCCCTCGACCATCGCTCTCAGGGGGTTGCGAAGCATCGAGACAACATTACCGTCTGAATCAGACAGCTGAAATCCGTTGCGTGCCATTTCGTCGGCAAGCGTTCCATACCAATAGCCCAATGCTGCGCTGTCCAGATGCGATAGGGCTTCATCTAGCTTCTCGATCGCCATTGCAGCGGATTCCAGGGCCCGCTGACGATCCTTCTGCTTTGCGGGAGCTACCGCTTCCATAAGGGGGGCACTATTTGCCCAGGCTTCTAAGAGGCCAACAAAAATTGCTGCGTTGTCCGTTACCTGCTTTATACCCCAGGGTGTGACTTGTTCGGGGGACGCTTTTGTGAAGGCCTGCTCGATTTGTTCTCTCTGCTCTTTTGTAAAGGCAAGCCTGTACTCGACATCATCGTCGTCATGGCGCCAGGCGATGACATTTGGATCACTCTTCGCATGCCTATCCTTCAAGCTGGTTTGAGCTTTGCTCGACTTCACAGGAAAGGCCAACATCCCACGGAATATCAGGTCAAGAGACTCTCCCGCGCTATGCACGTAACGGATGACTCGCTCCACTTTGATTCCTCGTCTAAAGCGCCAATTTAGCTAATGCGCTGGCCGCAATGTCTTGGCGCAACGCTCCGTAGTGCTTTTCAATCATTGCCACACTGGTGCCACTGATCTGCGCGACGGTAAGCAGATCAAGCCCACCCGTCACGAGGTCAGTGATGGTCGAATGCCGCAGGGCGTAGGCAGTCGTCGCCTGCGGCAGACCGGCAGCCGTAGCAGCATCCTTGATCGGCCACTTCCAACTGTCCTTGTTCCATGCCATGCCATCAGCACGTGCGAGCAAGGGGGCCGCC
>JASGFB010000095.1:0-18757 GCA_047605765.1 Rhodocyclaceae bacterium | reverse complement strand
CTGAAGCAGCAGAGAGGCGAGATTATGGACACCACTTCCCTAGGCGTCAACCCCTATGTAAGAAAAGGGCTCAAAAAGTCTGTCAGATCGCGTTGATGATCAGTTGCCGCTGCACGGCGGTGGGCATGGCACCCATGCCGGCCTGGATGTTGTCAGTCATATGCCTTGCCTGCCCTGTCCCCGGGATCGCCACCGTCACGGCAGGATGCGCCAGCACAAACTTGAGCAGGACCTGAGCCCAACTGCTGCAACCGATCTCCGCCGCCCAGGCCGGCAAGGCTGCACTTTGCATGCGCCGGATCAGGCCTCCGCCGCCAAAGGGTTGATTGACGATGACCGCCATGCCCCGCTCCGCTGCCAGGGGCAGGATGCGTGATTCCGCCTGGCGGTCGTTGGCCGCATAGTTGATCTGCACGAAATCAAGCGGCTCCGCCCGCATGACGGCTTCGAGCTCGGCAAAGGCGCTGGCGGTGTAATGCGTCACCCCTATATAGCGGATACGCCCCTCAGCCTTCCAGGCTCGCAAGGTTGCCAACTGCGTGCGCCAGTCCACCAGATTGTGGATCTGCATGAGGGCGATGCGTTCACGGCGGAAGTGTTTGAGGGATTGCTCCATCTGCGCAATGCCTTCGCGCCGGCCTTGTGTCCACACCTTGGTGGCCAGAAATGCATGTTCCCGCTCTGTACCCAATTGCGCCAGCACTTGCCCGACAGCGGCCTCCGCCGTGCCATACATAGGTGAGCTGTCGATAACGCTGCCCCCCGCCGCAAACAGGATGCGCAATACCTCGACCAGTTCATCACGCTGCGTGGGATCGGTGCTGAAGGTGCGCCAGGTGCCGCAGCCAATGATCGGCAGGGGCTCGCCGGACGAGGGAATGGGCCGCGTCAGGATGCGCGGCGCCGCTTGCGCACCTGCTTCGCGCCCCACCATCGCCAGTGTCGCAGCGCCCATACCCAGCCGCAGGAATTGCGCGCGCGTCATGCGCCAGAACACCTGTGTATTGACCATGGCAGCTCCTTTCGCTGCATGGGACGCGTGCGCGGCCGGCGGGTTCCCCGGCAGCAACGCCGAGCGCCACATGCGCCGGCTTCACTCTTGCCAGGAAACGCAGTTAAATGGCAAGGATCTTTGCACTGACGTCAATAATGAAAACCACTCTGGAAGAAATGCAGGCATTCCGCGCTGTTGTGGATAGTGGCTCGATCACCGCGGCCGCTGAGCACCTTGGCCAGACGACGTCGGGCGTCAGCCGCACGCTGGGGCGCCTGGAAGAAAAACTCGACACCACCTTGCTGCGCCGAACCACACGGCGGCTGGCACTGACGGAAGAAGGCGAGGCGTTCCTGGCGCACGTGCGCACCATCCTCGGCGCCGTCGATGACGCCGAAGACAACATGTCGCGTCGGCGCCAGATGCCGGCGGGCCGTCTACGCATCAATTCGGCGACGTCGTTCATGCTGCACAGCGTGGTTCCGCTGGTCGGTGCATTCCGCGCCCACTACCCCGCCATCGAACTGGAATTGCATACCAACGAGCACATCATCGATCTGCTCGAACGCGACACCGACCTGGCCATCCGCATCGGCCCGCTGCGCGATTCGACGCTGCGTGCCCGGCCCCTGGGCATCACGCGCCGCCGCCTGCTTGCCAGCCCGGCCTACCTTGCCACGCGCGGGCAGCCGGCCGACGTGGCTGCGCTCGCCGATCACACGCTATTGGGATTCCACCAGCCCGAATCGCTCAACGACTGGCCGTTGCGTCATGACAAGGGGGATCTGTTGAGCGTCCGCCCCAGCATCGTGGCGTGCAGCGGCGAGACCCTGCGCCTGCTGGCGCTGGCCGGTGAAGGCATCGCCTGCCTGAGCGATTTCATGACCGAGCGCGATCGCGCCAGCGGGCAGCTCGTCGAAGTGCTGCCACAGGCCACGGTCGACAACCGCCAGGCGATCCACGCGGTCTATTACCGCAACACTCAACTGGCCGCCCGCATCGGCTGCTTCATCGATTTTCTGGCTGATGGTCTGCTGCAACCGGGTTCGGGCATCGTCGCGCCGTAAATCAGCTCAGTCGCTGAATTCTTCGGCTTCGATCAGAAAATCGTCGAAGTGCACGATGACGTCCTGCGCATCGATTAGGATCACCGCACACCCTGGCGGTTCCATCCGCGTGACGAAACGATCCGAGAACTGCAAGGCGGCCTGATGGTGCGTGCCCTTGACTGCGCTGAACGGAATGCCGCGCCAGGTGCCAGCCACCGGCCGGTGCACGTGTCCGGCAAAGATGTGCCGCACGCCCCCATGCAGCAGGCATTGCGTATACAAGGCATCGGCGTCGCGCAGTCGGCAGGCATCGATGGCGGGCATGCCCAGTTTGAAGGGTGGATGATGGGCAAATATATAAACCGGCCAGCCGGTCGAACGCTCCAGTGCTTCATCCAGCCAGGCCAGGCGCCGCGCGCACAGATGCCCTGCCACTTGCCCCTGGTCGAGGGTGTCTAGCAGCACGATGCGCCCGTGCTGCATGTCGATCAGGCTCTGCACAAAGCCTGCCTCGTCGCGGCTGTCGGGGAACACGTCGAGAAAACGTTCGCGATGATCGTGGTTGCCCACCATCGCCCGCCACGGCACATGCAATCCGCCCAATGCATCACGCAACGCGGTGTAGGCGGAGATATCACCGGTGTCAGTCAGGTCGCCCGACAGCACCACCAGATCGGCATCGGCGTGCCGAGCATTGATGTGTGCGATGCAGGCATGTAAATGCGCCAAAGGGTCCTGGCCGAAGAGCGTCGCGCCAGGCGCGACGAGGTGCAGATCGGAGATCTGGATGATCTTCATAGTGGCGGCAAGAAATGCGCAATCCGTTCAAGAGAAAAGCACGAATGAGAATTGTGTGCCTCAAGCGGGGCGGAGTGTAGCGCGCAAGACGAGCGGCGCGACGAGGCAGGCATCAATTTCTTCACCGTGCGCACCGGCGGTGATGACATCAAGTAGACGGAGCACCTCGGCGGCCATGCGCGCCGGGTCCTGGCGGAAGGTGGTCAGACGATAGGACGCCCAAGCGGCCTGTGGCACGTCATCAAAACCAATGACTGAAAGCCGGTGTGGAATGTTCCATCCGAGTGTGTCGCGAACGTGGTCCATGAGACCGAACGCCAACAGGTCATTGACGCAGAAAACGCCCTCAATCGGGGCGTCTGGCGCAAGCAGCTCACGGGCCGCCTCCACCCCGCCGGCATAATCGCCTTCGGCACCGCGCGCCACCCTCACCGTCGCGCCCAAGGCCCTCGCATGGGCCACGAAGGACTCTTCGCGTTCCACAAAACTGGGCGTGGCGCGACCGACCCCCACCACCCCCAGATGGCGCAGACCTCGCGTCACGAACTGAACCGCAGCCTGGCGCCCGGCCTGGGCGTTGTCGATACGCACGTGAGCGGCGCCCTCTTCCGACCGTCCAAGCAGGATCAAGGCGTGCCCATGGCGACGCGCCAGATCCAGGAACGAGGCAGGCGGCGATCCCGACAACACCAGGGTCGCCTCGGGGCGGTAACCGAGCAAGGCGCGCTGGGCTGCAAGAATGTCTTCCTCCGAACGGCCGGTATTGATGAGCACCGGGATGCGGCCGCTCTGGACCAGGGCCTGGGTAAGCGCGGCGACGAGGTGGGCGCGAAAGCCCACCTCGGGCTCGGTCACCACCAACCCGACCAGATGACTGTGCCGGGTGAGCAGCGCGCGCGCCAGATCGTTGGCCTGATAGCCAAGCTTTTGTGCCGCCTGCATCACGCGCGTGCGGGTCTCCTGCGCGATGCTGGCGCCCGGGGTAAACGCCCGCGACACCGCCGAGCGCGACACACCGGCGGCCTTGGCCACCTGCGCCGCGCTGGCGAAAGCAGGCGGGCGACGCGATGCGGGCCGATCAGTCATGCCACGCTCACTTGCCGATCTGCGCCAGCACTTCGGCGCGCAGGAAACGCTCCACCACCAGCATGAAGGCAATGGAAGGCACCAGCAGTAACAGCGCCGTGATCGACGCCACCTGGTAGTTGCCGCCAGCGCTGGCGGTATACAACAGCAGCGGCAGCGTGTTGATGTCCGGCGCGCCGACGAAGTAGCTGCCGGTGAACTCGTCGAGCGATTCCAGAAACACAAAGATGGCGCTGGCCATCAGCCCCGGCATGGCCAACGGCAAAGTCACGTCCAGAAAGGCGCGCAGCGGCCCGGCCCCGGTGGCGCGCGCAGCTTCCTCCAGCGAGCGGTCGACTGCGGCGAACGCCGCCGTGGCAATCCACACGGCATACACCAGGCCATGCGTCACATGGACCAGCACGACGCCAGCCAGCGTGCCGTTCAGGCCCAGTTGATAGAACAGGCGGGCGATGTTCACGTACACCGGCAGATTGGGGAACGCCTGCGGGATCAAGAACGCCAGCAGGATCGCACTGCGCAGGGGCAACTTGAGGCGGGCCAGCGCATAGCCGGCCGGCACCGCCACCGCCAAGGCCAGCAGCACTGTCAGCAACGCCACCACGACGCTGGTCATGAGAGCTTCCCAGGCATTGCCGCGCGACGAGAACACCCGCGCCCAATAGCTGAAACCGTATTCAATGGGTAAGGCGTTGGGGTAGTACCACTTTTCTGCCACCGCCCACAGCAACAGATTGAGCAAGGGGCCAAACACGGCGAACGCCAGCGCCCCCAGCACCAGTGCGCGTGGCAGCCACCAGACATTGAAGCCTGGCACGGCCGCACGTTTTAAGCGTTCGGCCCAGCGGCACTGGCGTTGCAAAGCCACCGCGATCATTGCGCATGCTCCTTGAGCCCGCGCCGCAGATACAGCCACGCCACCATCGCCGTCATCGCCAACGACACCAGCCCCAGCGCATTGGCGACGCCGTAGTCGCGATAGGCGCTGATGCGAAAAGCCATGTCCACCGTCATCAGCGTGGGCGACTGTCCTGCCACCATCAAAGGCACGGACAGCACCGACATCATGGTGACGAAGGACAGGATCAGACCGGTGAGCAAGGTGGGTGCCACCTGCGGCAGTACGATTTCGAACAGGATGCGCAGCCGCCCTGCCCCGAGGTTGCGCGCGGCCTCGATGGTGCCCCGGTCGATGGCGGCCATCGCACCGGCCAGCAACAGCGCCACGAATGGCGTCTGCTTCCACACGAAAGTGATGACGATGCCACGCCAGTCCAACAGGCTGACGGTGTCCAGCGGCGCCACCACGCCGGCGGCCACCAGCGCGTTGTTCATGAAACCGTTCTTGGCCAGAAAGGTACGCGCGACCTGCCCCGCCACGATGAAAGGAATGAACATCGGCCATCGATACAGCCAGCGCAGCATGGCCACCGCGCGTGGATGTTCGCCAAGCGTCAGGTAGCCCGCAATGGCCACCGCGCTGAGGCCGATCGCCAGCGTCGACGTGCCGATGATGAACACTGTGAAGATCATGTCCCCCGAATACAGGGCGAACGACTTGCGAAAGTTATCCAGCCCCATGCCCTGCGACGTCTGGAAAGCGCCGACGACCGAAGCAAGCAGCGGTGCGATGAAGCACAGCGTGATGATGGCCAGCGCGGGCAGGACCAACAGCAGGCCCAACAGGCGCGTCGAATAAGTCGATGAGTTATGCATGGCGAGCGCGCGGCACCTGCAGGCGCCGCGCATACCGGTTCGATGGCTGCTCAAGCCGCCTCAGTTGGCGTTGGCCACTTCGCGCTCGTAGGCTTCGAGAATGGCATTGTTATAGGGCGCGATCGGAAACGGCTTGCCGTAACGGGCCAGTGTGTCCGGCGGCACGTCCTTGAACAGCTTGTCCCAGGTTGCCGTGTCCAGCTCTTTGCGCACGTACTGCGCGTCGATGCCCGGATACCAGTTGAAGCGCTTGACGATCCCTTCGGCCTGCACCTTGGGGCTGGTCGCCAGTGCCACGAATTTCTGCGCCAGCGCCGCATTGGCAGTCTTGGACGGGATCACGTAGTGCATCGGCTGCCCCGGCATGCCCGGCGCCGGCAGCACCAGCTTGATGTTCGGCGGCAATTGGCCACTGCGCTGCCACGACTCGAACATGTCCACCCACACCGGCCCCATGGCGATCTCGCCGCGGCTGAGCATATCCAGCGTACCGGCATTGCCCGGCGTGAGCGTGGCGTTGGCATTGAAGGCCTTGAGCGACTTCAGCGCCTTGCCCCATTTTTGCGTTTCGCCCTGCTCGAAGGGGCCATTCATCAGCTTGTTGGCATCACCCTCGCCAAAGGCGTAGATCCAGCCCATCACAAAGCTCACGCCGGATGCGCCGCCCTTGATGCCGTTGTAGCCGAATTGCTTGGGATGCTTCTGCGCGAATTCGGCGATCTCCGGATAGGTCTTCGGCGGCGTCGGCACCAAGGCCGCGTTGTAGGCGATGGCCGTCTGGCTGTTGAACATCGGCATGACGAAGCCGTCCACGTTGGTCCCCAGCGCCATGCGCGCGTTGTCACGCGTCACCAACTTGCCGGTATCGATACCGCTGCGGTACTTGAGCAAGTATTGCGACTGCACCATGGGGCCGACAAACTTCTCATGCACCACCGCCACGTCGGTATCCCATGCCTTGTTGCCGGCCTTCGATTGCGCTTCGAAGCGTTCGAGGATCTTCTGCGAGCCGGCATCGCCCGGACCGGTGCCGACCACGCGCACCTTGGTGCCGGGGTTCTGCTTCTCGAACAGCGGACCAAGGTATTCGTTGATGTAGTCGACCATGTTCTGGTCGCCGGCAGTCATGACCGTCAGTTCGGCGGCATGGCTGTGGGCTGCGAACAGCCCCAGGGCGATGAGCGAGATCAAGCGGGTTTTCATGGCGGCACTCCGATTCTGAAAAGGCTTGCCCAGGAACGGGCACATCAGTGCAGCGGCGCGGCAGCGGCCGCCTGCGTGGGAAACACGAACAATTTGTCGCGCGGCACGAGCAGGTCTATGTCCTCCCCCACCGTGCGCGCCACCGGCGCATCGACGATGACGGCATGCTGGCCAACGCTGATGGCGTGGCGCCACAGCCCGCCCGGATAGCTGACCTGGGTAACACGCCCGCGCAGGCGCAAGCCCTCGCCGCCTTCCCCCATCGCCAGCAGGCGCGCAGCGTCGCCGCGAAAACGTGCCACGAAGGCGCCGGGGCTGCGATGGGCGACGGGTTCGACGACGTATGGCGCGGTGGCGTGCGGCGAATGGAGCATGAGGCGGTGGCCGTCGGCATGACCGCTCATGTGTATGGCATTTTCGGCACCCATGAAGGCGGCCACGAAATCCGACGAGGGCTGGTTGTACACCTCGTTGGGCGTACCGACCTGGGCGATACGGCCTTTATCCAGAATGACAATGCGATCGGCCATGATCATGGCTTCTTCGCGATCATGGGTAACGTGCACCGCCGTGATGCCGAGGCGCTTCTGCAGGGCGCTGATCTCGTGCCGTACGGTCAGGCGGATGCGGGCATCGAGGTTCGACAGGGGTTCGTCCAGCAACAGAATGTCGGGACTGGCGGCCAGTGCGCGCCCCAGCGCTACCCGCTGGCGCTGCCCTCCCGACAGTGCGGCGGGCTTGCGCTCGCCCAGGCCTGTGAGGCCGAGCAGATCCTGGATGTCGGCGACGCGGCGGGTGATCTCCTCACGCGCCAGGCGACGCAGCTTGAGCGCGTAGCCGATGTTCTGCGCCACGCTCATGTGCGGCCACAGCGCATACGACTGGAACACGAAGGCCATGCCGCGCTTGTCGGGCGGTAGATGGGTGACGTCCTCACCCTTCACCCGCACACGCCCCTGACTGGGTTGGATGAACCCGGCCAGCGTGCGCAGCAGCGTCGTCTTGCCGCAGCCCGACGCGCCCAGCAGCGCCACGAACTCGCCGCGCGCCACAGACAGGCTGAGGGCATCGAGAACGCGGTGCTCGCCGTAGGCGACATGCAGATCTTCAACATCGACGAAGGCGGCGGACATGACTGAAACCCGTGCTTGCACAGCTGTGCAACGCCGGCGAGTCTAGGCAGCGCATGTAACAGTCAGATGACGAAACCGTGAGCCGCGCACAATTGCGTCGCTCGCCCCCACCTGCCCGCCACCACGGCGTCAAATGAAAAACGCCCGTCCCCGGCGAGGGAACGGGCGTTGGTCATGGACACGGGCCGTCGGCCAGGGCGGCCCCATCGCCCCGGCCGGTGTCCCGTGCCATCACGGCACGACAGGTGTGTTGCTCAGTTGCGGCTCAGTTCCGGCGCCAGCGGGCTGGCCACACGTGCGGAAGTGGTCTTTTGCCAGCCGTAACCCAGCTTGAACAGCGTCGGTTCGGCAAAGGCACGGCCCAGCATTTCGAACGCCACCGGCTCGACCGAGCTGGAGGTTTCGGTGGCTTTGACGAAACCAGCCGGGATGGCCAGCGCCGGGAAGCCGGTGAAGGGGCTCAGGCGGTTGTTGCTGCCCGAGTTCACGCTGGTGCCGTTGAAGCCTTGCAGCACCGGATAGACCAACACGTCATAGGCGGCACCCTTGCTCGCGCCGGTGGCAAAGTCCACGTTGTCCAGCGCCGCCTGCACGCGCGGGATGACGTATTCGTCGCGCGGCTTGAGGTTGTTCTGGTACGTCGTGTTGGCCTCCTTGTTGGTGCCGTTGCGCACATACGAATTGAAGTTCGACGAACGCGTCGGCTCCAGCGTCACCAGCGCGGTGGCCACGTCTTCGGTGCTGCGCAGGTGATTGTCGAGCGCCGACGTCCACGAACCGAGGTAGGCGGTCAGGTCATCGCGGAACTCATACGACGACAACGACGCATACGAACCCAGGATCGTCGTCTTGTCCGTCAGTTCGATGTCCTCGACCGTCGCACCGGCGGCACGCATCTGATCCAGCGCGGCGTTGAGCGTATCGATGAAACCCTGGTTGGCGGTCGTCGCCGTCGGGAACATGCTGCGCACCACACCAATGCGGGCGCCCTTCAGCCCATCGGCCTTGAGGTAATTGAGATAGCTGCCCGGCGCGCCGATCATGGTGCCGTAGGCCGTCGCCGACGCTACCAGCGGCGCATCCCAGGCCTTGGCCGACCGCTGGCCGCTGTGTTCTGTGCCGTCGAAACCGACCATGGCGTCCATCACCAGCGCGCAGTCCTGAATCTGGCGGCACAGCGGGCCGGCCGTATCCTGCCCGTGGGCCAGGGGCACGATACCGTCCTGGCTGAGCAGACGCAGCGTGGGACGCAGGCCATACAGGCCTTCGACCGCCGACGGCACGCGCACCGACCCGCCGGTGTCCGTCCCCAGGCCAAGCATGGCCAGGCTCGCTGCGATCGACGTGCCCGTACCCGACGACGAACCGCCGGCACTGTTCTCAGGGATGTAGGCGTTCTTGGTCTTGCCGCCGACCGACGAGCTACCGGTGAAGCCAAAGGCAAATTCATCCATGTTGGCCTTGCCGATGATGATGGCACCGGCATCGCGAATACGCTTGATGACAAAGGCATCGTCGAGAGGCTGATTGCCGGCCAGGGCCAGCGAGCCGGCCGTGGTCTTCATGTCGAACGTATCGAAGTTGTCCTTGGCCAGCACAGGCACGCAGTGCATCGGCCCGACCATCTTGCCGGTGCCGAAGAACTGCTTGTCCAGTTCATCGGCGCGCGCCAGCGCGGCGCCGGCATTGACGGTCATCACCGCGTGCAGCGCCGGGCTACCCGGGAAGTTGCTGGTGGGCTCGGCGTCATAGGCGGCGATGCGCGCCAGATAACCTTCGACGATGTCGCGGCACGATACGTCACCGCTCTTCATCGCGGCATGGAAGCCATCGACGGTAGCTTCAACGAGGGGGAACTGCGCACGATTGGGCTTGAGCGTAACGGGCGTAGTGGTCTCGCCGTTGTCATCGTTGTCGCCGCCGCAGGCAGCGAGTACGGCACAACACAGCACGCTGAGGCACAGATTGCGGGCCAAGGGGGTTTGCTTCCGGAGGGAGAGAGGCGTCATGTCGTGTAATCGAGATGAAAAAGTTTGTTATGCGGGTGAAGCGGGGCACCCATTGCAAAGCGCATGCCAAGGAAATCCGCGCGACTCTTGCAACACGACGCATGAGGCTTATCTCGATGCCGACATGACAAGCGGCCTGAAACTTGCACCGTTCAAGACCGTCATGGTTTATTCGAATGTCATTTTATGAAACACATTCAAAACGCACGAACAGAGTTCTCTCATATACATCTGTCATCGATTCATTGAGACACACATACCGTCATGAAAGCGTCCTCCAATGACACCACACCTGCCCTTCCGGGCAAGTGCAGGCACACGCATCGCTCGGCCGCGGAAGCGCCCACGCGATCAAATCAACACGGTGTGATGACGACAGACAGCGCCCGAGTGATGGCGCATGAGGAACAAAGCGGGAACGCTGCAGAGAGGTTGCGGCGAATCTCACAGCTGACTGCGGGCGGGCACAGGCGGGGGAGCAAACACGGGGCGCCTGGCGCCATAAAGCGGTGCAGGCGTGCGCCAGGTTGGCGCACGCCTGCCCAGCGCTTACTGATCCGGCAGCGTGTAGGCGATGACATAGTCGCCGGATTTCGTGCCCAGCGAACCGTGACCGCCAGCGGTCACCAGCACGTACTGTTTGCCGGTGGCGTCGGCGTAACTCATCGGGGTGGCCTGCCCGCCCGCCGGCAGGCGCGATTGCCATAATTTGCGGCCGTCGCGTACGTCATAGGCCCGCACATAGTTGTCGAGCGTGCCGGTCAGAAAGGCGACGCCGCCCGCCGTGACAACGGTGCCGCCAAGGCTGGGCACGCCGAGGGCAAAGGGCAAGGGGATCGGCGAACTGTCGCGGATGGTGCCGTTTTTGTGTTGCCAGGCAATGCGGTGCGTACGTAGATCAACGCCGGCAACATAACCCCAGGGCGGCGCCTGGCACGGAATCCCCAAGGGCGACAAAAAAGCCATCAGTTCGAAATCGTAGGGAATGCCGGCCACGTGCTTGATGCCGTTGTTCTCGCTGGTGGCCTCTTGCCCGCTACGCGGACCGCGCCAACCGAGAAAATCCCACACACGCGTCGACACACCCGGCGCTTGTGCCAGTTGAGCGCTGGTCGGGGCGGTGCTGGCCACCTCGCCTTGCGTTTTGGGCACGAGGCGCGAGGTAAAAGCCATGTAATCCGGATTGGCAATCAGCAGCTGCCGCGTCGGATCAACCGAGATACCGCCCCAATCGAACACACCAAAATTGCCGGGATAGACCAGCGAGCCTTGTTCTGAAGGCGGTGTGAACATCCCTTCGTAGCGCAGCGAACGGAAACGGATGCGGCACCACAGTTGATCGTAAGGTGTCGCGCCCCACATGCTCGATTCAGTCAGATCGGGGGGACTGAAATTGAGCGCAGACAGCGGTTGCGAGGGCGCAGTGCGGTCCCCTTGCCCGGCGCGCTGGGGTCGCGGCACTTCGGTGATCGGCACGACAGGCTCACCCGTCCGACGGTCAAGCACGTAGATGCTGCCCTGCTTGGTGGACGCCACCAATGCCGGCACCTCGCCACTGGCCGTTTTGATGTCTACCAGCGTAGGCTGGCCACCAACGTCCATGTCCCACAGATCGTGATGCGTAAACTGGTAATGCCAGCGCATGGCGCCGGTGGCGATATCCAACGCCACCACGCCGGCACTGACGCTCTCCGAGGCAGCGGTGCGCTCGCCCCCCCATTGGTCGGGCGTCTGATTGCCCATGGGCAGATAGATCATGCCGAGCGCTTCATCCGTGCTGAACACCGACCACATGTTGGGCGAATTGCGCGTGTAGATCTGGCCGGCAGGCAACGGGGCGGACTGCTCCGGGCGGCCGGAATCCCACGCCCACATCAGATGACCATCGTGCACGTCGAAGGCCCGGATGACGCCGGAAGGCTCGTTGTTCGACACATTGTCCGAGACATGCCCGCCGATGATGACCAGATTGCGTGTCACCGCCGCCGGCGAGGTCGAGTAATAGCCGCCCGGCTTGAAGGGGCCGATGCTGGTGCGCAGATCCACCGTCCCGCCAACGCCGAAATCGGCACACGGCACCCCGGTGTGTGCGTCCAGCGCGATAAGGCGCGCATCCGCCGTGGGCAGAAAGATGCGTTGAGCACAAGCACGGGTTGCCGCGGCAGGCGTGATCACCGTCGCCGACGGCCCTGATTGGTCGGGCGCGGCCGCGTAGGCTGCCTCGTCGTGATACGACACACCGCGACAGGTCATGTGCTCGAAATGCTTGAACCCTTCGATGCTGACCAGATGCGGATCGAACTTCCAACGCTCTTCGCCCGTGCGGGCGTCCAGCGCGATGACTCTGCTGTGGGGCGTGCACACGTAGAGCAGGTCACCAATCTTGAGCGGGGTGTTCTCATCGGTGATTTCGGTTGGATCGTCCGGCCCGGGCCGATCGCCCGTCCGATAGCGCCAGGCAACTTTCAAGCGGCCCACGTTCTGCGGCGTGATCTGCGACAAGGGGGCATAGCGTAGCCCGCCTGCCGAGCCGCCATAAGCGGGCCAATCACCGTTGCGTGCCATGGCCACGGCTTCGGCCGGCGGCGCCATGACGGCATCCATGGGAAGTTCGCCCACGATGCCGTGCTTGTCCACAAAGGCCGTCGCCGCGCCCAGCACCACCCCCAGGCCGATCGCACACCACAGCAAGGCGGCCGGCGCGCGATGAGGCGCCTGGGCACGCGCCAGGCGGCGCGTCATCCAGGGCATGGCCAGCCACACGGCGATCAACCACCACCAAGCCACACGCGGCACCAGTTGCCACCAGTCCAGACCGACTTCGAACACCGCCCAGGCAGTGGTGACCAGCAGAAACGCGCCATACAGCAACAGCGCCGCACCGTGACGCGCCACCAGCGCAATCGCCACCACCACCAGCCAGATGCCAGCCACCAAGTAGTACTTGGAACCGCCCAGCGCGGCGAGGCGCGCTCCGCCCAGCCCGATTGAAAGGCCCAGCAACAAAAGCAGCACCGCAGTCACGACGACAAGCGCGCTCGTTCGACGCGCCGGCAGGGTAGCCACACTCATATAGGTGCCTCATGCAGATTTGCGTGCCCGATAGGCTGCAAAGGCCATTCCTATCGCGCAAATGCAGTGCTGAAGACGGCTAACACGGTCTCATGACGTTTTTATGATTTTGCGTAAATTTCTAGTTGAGACCCGTACCATGAATAGGAATTTTCCGGCATTCTTGAACGCGTAAGAAGAATAGCGGTGAGCGGAGACGGCAATGAGCAGGTTGATTCGGGTCTTGGTAGGAGGAATTGGCTACATCCTCAGCCCGAAAAAAAGCGGTGCCATCTATCTGCGCGGTCAATTGCGCCGTGCGCGCCTGCCCCAAGGGGAGCTGCCCGCGCAGTTCTACCGCGACGCCAGCCGCTACGCCTACGACAGCGCGATCATCATGGCCAGCACCGACCCGCGCGAAACCCGCGCCACCCACTTCGTCGATCACCTGGACTACCTGGCAATCGTCGTCGAAGACGCGCTGAACGGTGACATCTCGCCGGTATCCGCGCCGCTGCGCGAAATCTTCGAACGTTACGGCGTCCCCGCCACCGCCCAGCCGGGCTGATCCCACGCACCACGTACGTCACGGCGCCA
This sequence comes from Rhodocyclaceae bacterium, assembly GCA_047605765.1. Lineage (GTDB taxonomy): Bacteria > Pseudomonadota > Gammaproteobacteria > Burkholderiales > Rhodocyclaceae > JBGVSA01. The sequence continues at coordinate 5,121 of JASGFB010000095.1, read as the reverse complement.
CGTCGTGGCAGGCCTGCGCGCAGCGCTTGCAGGCATCGGCACATTCGCGGCAATGCTCCATCGGATGCTTGCCGCACTCCTCCGCGCACGCTTCGCAGATGCGCGCGCACAAGCGGCAGATATCCGCCGCAAACTCGCTCCCGCCCGCCATGGCAGCCGCCGCCAGCCGGCACGCCGCCGCACAGTCACGGTCCAGCACAATACAGCGCGCCATCGGCTTCGGCTCCTGCTCGCGCAAACAGGACGCCGCGCACACATCACAATGCGCCGCACAGTCATAGCAGGCGGCAATACACGCGTCGTAGGGTGTCTTGGTCATGATGGGCCTCCTCGTGGTGGTGCCGCTGTGGCGGCAAGGGGCGTTCCCGCAAGGAAGCTGTTGTGAGGAATTGGCTGGCTCCGAGCCGTGCTCGGCTCGGAGCCAGCCAGGCAAAGGGACGTCGGCACACTCGCTCCCGGCCATGAGTGACAGGAAGAGCAAGGGACTATCTGAATGGTGATAACGGCTTGATCCGAAAAACGAAGTGAGACGACTTATTGATCCCAGGCTGCATAAAAGCGAGTTCACCGCTAACTGTGATCACACGGTCGCTCGCATAAGCCGTTTCTTCCTGCCGCGCTACCGCGGGCCGCACTTCCAATTTGCCGATATCGTCGAACCTAACGCGTCACGATAGGTTTGGGAAAGGGTGATCTCACCTGCTGATGGCGGTGCAAAGGACGCCATCGCCCCAACCTGACTGTCCAGTAGCCCCCTCCCGTCACCCGCCTCAAAACGTTCCACATGAAAGGCCGAACCGGAGTACCAGGTTGTGACGAGCATCTTCTCTTCAGACCCAATGACTCGCACTTCGAGATTATTGCCCGCTCTCATGAACCACAGTTGATCAGAGGAGATGCTGTTGACAGTTGAAGGGTATCCACATTGCCCACTGTGGAGCCGTTCTTGTAGATCACGTCAGAGCCTCCTCCCCGCACTACCTCGACCGCCCTCCAGATAGTCATTGCCTACCCGCCATTGAGTACGTCATTGCCCCACCAGCCGTACAGGTAGTCGGCACCGGCACCTCCATTGAGCGTGTCATTGCCAGACAGGCCGTACCACTGATCGTTGCCATTGCCGCCCCGACAGCACATCCGCCTTCGCGTCATAGCTCCAGATCTCGTCAGCCCCACCCGTGCCGATCGTCACCAGTTCCTTGATCTTGGCAATTTTCACAGCAGCTCGATTGGGCAGAACCGACGAACAGCCAATCACGAATTGCTGAAGCTTGCCTCATATCAACACACACACGAACTCTATTCATTCAGCACGTTCGCATACATGAAATCTGCGTGATAACAGTGCCGACTGACGCCATCGCATCAATATGTCGGAGACATGGCGGACAAGCATTACTGTCAATAGAGAAAGGGCGGTACGAGAAAAACCCACCCCCACTGGGTAGGTTATTCGGTACCGGAATGCAATGCTCTTAGCAAATCCGGCAGTGTCAACACCACGCACGGGCCGGCTCGCTGCATGAAATGCGGCGGTTTTTCAGGAACTTATCAGCTTGCTGGGCGTTGCGCCTACAAGCCGGCATAATTGCGCCCATGCCTTTGAAACACGCACCAAGAGACTAGAACGTATGGCCGGATTCCCTAGCGCGGATGAGCTTTCCGCCCATACGCCGATGATGCAGCAGTACCTGCGCCTGAAGCAGCAGCATCCCGATACGCTGCTCTTCTATCGCATGGGCGATTTCTATGAGTTGTTCTTCGAGGACGCCGAGCGCGCAGCGCGCCTGCTCGACATCACGCTGACCACGCGCGGCCAGTCGGCCGGCAGGCCAATCAGAATGGCTGGCGTGCCGTTCCATGCGCTGGAGCCCTACCTTGCCAAGCTGGTCAAGTTGGGCGAATCGGCGGTGATCTGTGAACAGGTGGGCGACCCGGGTACGACCAAGGGGCCGATGGAGCGCGCCGTGTCGCGCATCGTCACGCCCGGCACCCTGACCGATGCTGCCCTCTTGGATGATCGTGCCGAAGCGCCTTTGATCGCGGTGCAGGTGCATCGCGGCCAACTGGGCATCGCGTGGCTGAATCTGGCCAACGGCGATTTCCGCATCACCGAAACGGCACCGGAACACCTCGTGGCGCAACTCGAACGCCTGCGCCCAGCCGAAGCGCTGATCCCCGACAGTCTCAAGCTGCCGGCGCTCGAAATGCGTGTGCCGGCGATCCGCCGCCTGGCCGATTGGCAATTCGATGCCAAAACGGCCCAACAACTGCTCACCAGTCATTTCGGCACGCACGATCTGGCGGGCTTCGGCGCCGAAGGCATGGGCGTGGCGCTGGCCGCCGCCGCCGCGCTGTTCGACTATGCGCGCGCCACACAGCGGCAGGCGCTGGGGCACGTCACGCGCATCATGGTCGAGCGGGATGGCGATTACTTGCGCCTGGATGCGCACACCCGGCGCAATCTCGAAATCTCCGAAACTCTGCGCGGCGAGCCTTCGCCCACGCTGCTGTCCCTGATGGACGCCAGTGAGACATCAATGGGCGCGCGCTGGCTGCGCCATTGTCTGCACCATCCGCTGGCCGATCGCCAGGCCTGCCGCCAGCGCCATGCCGCTGTCGCGGCCCTGCTCGGCAACGCCGGCGACGGCCCCATGACGGCGGTAGCCAACGCGCTGCGCCCGATCGCCGACATCGAGCGCATCGCCACGCGCATCGCCTTGCGCAGCGTTCGCCCACGCGAACTGGCCAGCCTGCGTGAGAGCCTTGCGGCGCTGGACACCGTGCGTGCGCCGCTGCCGGCCGAACAGTCTGACCTGCTGCGCCAGTTGCAGGCCGACGCCGCCACGCCGCACGACACCCTGGCCCTGCTGCATGCCGCCGTGGCCCCGGAACCCGGCGCACAGGTGCGCGACGGGGGCGTGATTGCCACTGGCTACGATGCCGAACTCGATGAGCTGCGCGACATCCAGACCAACTGCGGCAGCTTCCTGCTCGAACTGGAAGCGCGCGAGCGCGAACGCACCGGCATCCCCAGCCTGAAGGTGGAATTCAACCGCGTGCATGGCTTCTACATCGAGGTGACGCACGCGCACACCGACAAGGTGCCGGACGACTACCGCCGGCGCCAGACGATGAAGAATGCCGAGCGCTACGTGACGCCGGAGCTGAAGGCTTTCGAAGACAAGGCGCTGTCGGCGCAGGAACGCGCCCTGGCACGCGAAAAGTTGCTGTTCGAGGCGCTGCTCGAAACCCTGGCGCCCGGCGTGCCGCTGTTGCAGCGCATCGCGCATGCGGTGGCCACGCTCGACGGTTTGAACACCTTCGCGCAAATCGCCGCTCGCCACGATTACACCCAACCGAGCCTGGTCGATGAGCCGGTGATCGACATCCAGGGTGGCCGCCATCCGGTGGTCGAGCGTCAGGTCGACAATTTCATTTCCAACGACACCGCGCTGTCGGCCACGCGGCGCATGCTGTTGGTGACGGGCCCGAACATGGGCGGTAAGTCGACCTACATGCGCCAGGTGGCGCTGATCGTATTGCTGGCCCACTGCGGCGCCTTCGTGCCCGCACGTTCGGCACGCATCGGGCCGGTGGATGCGATCTTCACGCGCATCGGCGCGTCCGATGATCTCGCCTCCGGCCGTTCGACCTTCATGGTCGAAATGACCGAGGCGGCTGCCATCCTCAATGGCGCCACCGAACACAGCCTGGTCCTGATGGACGAGATCGGGCGCGGCACGTCCACCTTCGACGGCATGGCGCTGGCCTTTTCGATCGCGCGCCACCTGCTGGACAAGAATCGCTCGTTCGCGCTGTTCTCCACGCATTACTTCGAGCTGACGCGCCTGGGCCAGGAATACCCGGAATGCGCCAACGTGCACCTGGGCGCCGTCGAGCATGGGCACAGCATCGTATTTCTGCACGCGGTCGAAGAAGGCCCGGCCTCGCAGTCGTACGGGATCGAGGTGGCGGCGCTGGCCGGCATCCCGCCGTCGGTCGTACGCGACGCCAAGCGGCGCCTGCGTGCGCTGGAGAACCGCGAGATCGCCGCGGGTCCGCAGGACGATCTGTTCGCATCGATGCCGGAGCCCGAAACGGCCCGCGTCAGCCACCCTGCCCTCACGCAGTTGGCAGATCTGGACCCCGACGCCATGAGCCCGCGCGAAGCGCTCGAAGCGCTGTATGCACTCAAAAAGGCCGCGTCTTGAACCAGACGCAGCGCCATTTGTGTCACATTTAACTAGTAGAACGCACCAAAACCGTGCCAATCACGCCGCATCTGTCGCTCGTCAAAGAGCGACGGAAACGGCTGTGAGATACGAGCACACCTTATAAATTTCCTACACCGGGGTTTAAGTACATGGATGCAAATCCACTGCATGAAGGCGAGCTCAAGCGCGGCTTGAAGAATCGCCACATCCAGCTGATCGCGCTGGGGGGCGCGATTGGCACGGGCCTGTTCCTGGGCTCGGCGGGGGTCATGAAGTCGGCGGGCCCGTCGATGATTCTGGGCTATGCCATCGGCGGCCTGATCGCCTTCCTGATCATGCGCCAATTGGGCGAAATGATCGTCGAAGAGCCGGTCGCCGGTTCGTTCAGCCACTTTGCCTATAAGTATTGGGGCGACCTGCCCGGCTTCATGTCGGGCTGGAACTACTGGGTGCTGTACATCCTGGTGGGCATGTCGGAACTGACCGCCGTCGGCAAGTATGTGCAGTACTGGTGGCCATGGATCCCGATGTGGGCGACGGCGGCGGTGTTCTTCGTCGCCATCAACCTGGTGAACCTTGCCAACGTCAAGCTCTACGGCGAAGCGGAATTCTGGTTCGCCATCATCAAGGTGGTGGCGGTGATCGGCATGATCCTGCTGGGCGCCTACCTGCTGCTGTCGGGTACGGCCGGGCCGGATGCAACGGTGCGCAACCTGTGGGACCGCGGCGGCTTCTTCCCCAATGGTTTCGGCGGGCTGGCAATGATGCTGCCGATCATCATGTTCTCGTTCGGCGGTCTCGAACTGGTCGGCATTACGGCGGCCGAGGCCGACAACCCCGGCAAGACGAGTCCCAAGGCCATCAACCAGGTGCTCTACCGCATCCTGATTTTCTACATCGGCGC
>JASGFB010000094.1:0-18984 GCA_047605765.1 Rhodocyclaceae bacterium | reverse complement strand
GGCGACGCCGCCGTCCAGCGCCGCGCCAGTTCGAGGGCACGCTCCGGCACCTCGCGCCCGAGCAGATCGCGCCCATCCTCATCCACCACCAGCGGTGGCGGCATGCCGCGCGAACTGGGCCAGTTGCGCATGAGGTCGGTTTCCTTGTCGCGGTCGGCGTGGGTCAGCGCCATCGCCATGGTGCCGGTCAGGTAGTCCGCACGCGGCCCCAGCGCGATGGGGGTTTCGCGGCTGCGCGCCTCCTGGTAGAGGCTGATCGCCACCGCCACGCCCACGCCCAGCACCCCCAGCGTCAGCCAGTAGCCCAGGAGGATCTTCCAGAACATCCGGCCCATGCGCGGCACCCGCATCGACTATGACACCAGCAGTTGAAAGCCCACGCCGCGCACGGTCTGGATCGGCGAGCGACCATCGGGCAGGTTGCCCAGCTTGTGGCGCAGATTGCTGATATGCACGTCAATGCTGCGGTCATAGCGGGCCAGATCGCGGCCGAGGGCCGATTGCGACAGCTCCTGCTTGCTCACCACGCGGCCGGCGCTGCGCGCCAGCGCTTCGATCAGGTTGAATTCGGTACTGGTCAGCTCGAGCAGATCACCTTCCCATTCGGCACGACGTTGCTCCGGGCGCACCGTCAGGGGCCCGCAGACGAGCGGCTGGTTCGAACGCGCCGCGCCATCGCCTCCGCCGGCACGGCGCAAAATGGCACGAATACGCGCAACCAGTTCGCGAGGCGACGAGGGTTTCGGCACATAATCGTCGGCGCCCAGTTCCAGGCCGACGATGCGGTCGATATCATCGCCGCGCGCCGTCAGCATGATGACCGGCAGGCGGCTGTGCTGGCGGATCTGGCGCAATGCGTCGATCCCGCTCATGCCAGGCATCATGACGTCCAGCACGACGATGGCGTATTCGCCCGACAGCGCGCGCTCGACGCCTTCTTCTCCGGAATGGACGGCACGGACGTCAAAGCCTTCCGCCAGCAGATATTCAGCCTGCATGGCGCACAGTTCGACGTCGTCATCGACGAGCAGCACACTTGCCATTGAGGAACCTCTTTTCGAATTTACGCTCTGTCTGAGCCGGCCCGATGATAAGACGCGCACAAGCGGCCCCTGTGGCACTCTTGCCTTTATTTACCCTTCTTTACGTGTCTTGACACTTGGCCGACAGTGCTTAACCGAACTTGCCGTCACACTTTGCCCACCCCACCCATGGGACGTTGACTCAGTGATTTTCCAACCCAGACTACGCCATGCCGCCCTGATCGCGGCGCTTGCCGCCCTCACCGGCTGCATCACCGTCGGACCAGACTACCGTCAGCCGACCGACAGCGCCCACGGCGCCTGGCACAACGGCGGTGCCGACATCGCCACAACGCCGTCCGATCCCGCCACGCTCGCCCAATGGTGGCAGCAGTTCGACGACACCACCCTGACCACGCTGGTCGAACGGGCGCTGCTGGCCAGCCCCGACATCGCCAGCGCCCAGGCCAAGCTGCGCCAGGCCCGCGCCCAGCGCGGCGTGCAGGCAGCGCAGGACTGGCCGACCCTGGACGCCTCGGCCAGCGGCCGACGCAGCGGCAGCCGTACCGACACCACCAACACCATCGGCAACCAATATTCGGCCGGTTTCGACGCCGCCTGGGAGGTCGACCTGTTCGGCGGCCGCCGGCGCGCCCTCGAAGCAGCCGATGCCAGTCTCGGCGCCGCCGAAGCCGACGTCGACAACGCCCGCGTATCGCTGGCCGCCGAAGTGGCCAGCAATTACATCAGCCTGCGCACCAGCGAGGCCGAACTGGCCAGCACGCTCGCCAGCATCACCTCGCGCCAGGAAACCTACCAGCTCACCGACTGGCGCGGCCAGGCGGGCATCGTATCGATGCTCGACGTACGCCAGGCGCAGAGCAGCCTGGAGCAGACGCGGGCGTCACTGCCTGCGCTCGAGCGCAGCATCGAGGACAGCCGCATCGCGCTGGCGGTCCTGCTGGGCACGCAGCGTGCCGACGTCGACGCGCTGCTGCGCACGCCCGGCGACATCCCGCATACCTGGCGGGCCATTACCGTCGGCATACCGGCCGACACGCTGCGCCAACGCCCCGACGTGCGTGCCGCCGAACGCCGCCTGGCGGCCCAGACGGCCCAGATCGGGGTCGCCGAAGCTGCCCGCTACCCCAGCTTCAGCCTGAGCGGGAGCCTGGGTGTGGCGGCGCTGACGCCGGGCGGCCTGTTCAGCGCCGACACCATCACCAGCAGCATCCTGGGCAGCCTCACCGGCAACCTGTTCGACGCCGGTCGCGCGCGCCAGAACGTCGCCATCCAGGAGGCCGTGCAGGCGCAGACCCTGGCCAGTTACCAGGCCACGCTCAACCAGGCCCTGGCCGACGTCGAAAGCGCTCTCAACGGCTACGTCAAGACCAGCGAACGCCTAACTGCCCTGCAAGTGGCCGCCGATGTGGCGACCGAGGCGGCCGAACTGGCACGCATCCAGTACACCGCCGGCTCGGTCGATCTGCTGACGGTGCTCGACGCGCAGCGCACCGAGCTGTCGCTGCGGGATCAATTGGCCGTGGCCCGGGGCAACCGCGCCACCACGGTGGTGCAACTCTATAAAGCCATGGGCGGCGGCTGGCAGGCCACGCCCGCAACGCAAGCCGGAGCGACGCAATGAGCAGCAACGATAAGAAGAATGTCCACGACGTGCTGGCCCAGGGCAACGGAGGCTCGCCGCGCAAGCGATGGCTGCGCCGCGGCATCATCGCCGGGGTGGTCCTGATCGCCCTCGGCGGTGGGCTCTATGCGTACATGCATCGCACGCCGGAGGCGCCGACCTACACCACGGTGCCCATCAAGCGCGCCGATATCGCGACCACGGTGACCGCTACCGGCACGCTGCAGCCGACCACCAAGGTCGACATCGGTTCGGAACTGTCCGGCACCATTTCGCAGGTACTGGTGGACTACAACGCGCGTGTCTCCAAGGGCCAGGTGCTGGCTGTCCTCGATACGCGCAAGCTCTCCGATCAGATGGCACAAGGCCGCGCCAACCTGCAGAACGCACAGGCCAAGGAAGCGCAGGCCAAGACCGATCAGGAACAGGCCCAGATCAACCTGGCGCGGCTCGAAAAAGTGGCGCAGCTATCCGGCGGCAAGCTGCCGGCGGGTAGCGAGCTCGATGACGCCCGCATCGCCCTGTCGAGCAAGAAGGCTGCCCTGGCCGCCTCGCAGGCCAGCGTGGCCCAACTGGCCGCCGTGCTGCGCACCAACGAGACCGACCTGACCAAGGCCACCATCCGCTCGCCCATCAACGGCACGGTGCTGTCGCGCAGCGCCGAGCCGGGTCAGACGGTGGCTGCCTCGCTGCAGGCGGTGACGTTGTTCACCATCGCGCAGGATCTGGCGCAGATGGAGCTGAACGTGGCCGTGGCCGAGGCCGACGTCGGCCAGGTCAGGGAAGGCCAGCAGGCCACCTTCAACGTCGATGCCTATCCCGAAACCAAATACAAGGCCACGGTGCGCCAGGTGCGCTTCGGTTCGACCACCACCGACAACGTCATCACCTACGCCACCATCCTCACGGTCAAGAACGACGACCTGACGCTGCGCCCCGGCATGACGGCGACGGCCGACATCGTCACGGCTGCCGCCGACGCGGTGCTGACGGTGCCGGCCGCCGCCCTGCGCTTCCAGCCGCCGACGGCACAGGCCGACGGCCCGCGTGGGCAGCGCAACATCATGTCCTCGCTGTTTCCGATGCCGCGCGGCATGAGCCGGCCAAAGGAAGTCGTCAGCACCGGCAAGCGGACCGGCATCAAGACCGGCACGCTGTGGATACTCGAAAACGGTCGCCCGAAGGCGGTAGCGGTGACCATCGGCCTGACCGATGGCCGCAATACCGAGGTCTCCGGCGAAGGCCTGCACGAAGGCGCGCAAGCCATCACGGCCGCAACGTTCGGCGGCAAGCAATGAGCGAAGCACCGCTGATCACTCTGCGCCAGGTCACCAAGACCTACGGCCGCGGCACGGCGGCCTTCCAAGCCTTGCGCGGCGTGAGCTTCGACATCGAGCGCGGCGATTTCGTGGCGGTCATGGGCCACAGCGGCTCGGGCAAGTCGACCACCATGAACATTCTGGGATGCCTCGATTCGCCCACCTCCGGCGAATACCTCTTCGAGGGCGCCCACGTGGAACAGCTCAGCCGCGACGAGCGTGCCCTGCTGCGCCGCCATTACCTCGGCTTCGTGTTCCAGGGCTTCAATCTGCTGGCGCGCACCACGGCGCTGGAGAACGTCGAACTGCCCCTGCTCTATCGCGGCATGCCGCGCGCCGAACGCCATGGCGCTGCGCGTGAAGCGCTGGCCGCCGTCGGCCTGACCGGCTGGGAAGACCACACCCCGGCCGAGCTGTCGGGCGGCCAGATGCAGCGCGTGGCCATTGCCCGCGCCATCGTCACGCAGCCGGCCGTCCTGCTGGCCGACGAGCCGACCGGCAATCTGGATTCGGCACGCAGCGAAGAAATCATGGGCTTGCTCACGCAGTTGAACCGCGAGCGCGGCATCACCATCCTGATGGTGACGCACGAACCGGACATGGCTGCCTATGCCCACCGCATCATCCGTTTCGTCGATGGTCTGGTGGCCGATGACGAGCGCAACAGCGCCAAGGAGCATTGATGTTCTGGAACGCACTGCTACTGGCGCTGCGCGAAATCCGCCGCAACATGCTGCGCGCCTTCCTGACGGTGCTGGGCATCGTCATCGGGGTGGCCGCCGTCATCACCATGGTGACGCTCGGCAACGGCGCCACCAATTCGATCACGGCCCAGGTCTCGAGCCTCGGCAGCAATCTGCTGTTCGTCCGCCCCGGCCAGAACTTCGGGCCGGGCACGGGCTTTTCGGCCGCGCCCAGCTTCAAGCTCGAGGATGCCGAAGCCATCGCCGATCACGTGGCCGGCGTGCGCGCCGTGGCCCCCACCATGTCGCGCTCCAGCAGTGCTGTATACATGCAGCAGAACTGGACCACCCAGGCCAATGGCGTGACCAACGATTACTTCATCGTCGGCAACTGGCGTATCGGCAGCGGGCGCATGTTCACCGACGCCGAACAGCAGGCGGGCAAGGCCGTGTGCGTGATCGGCGCCACCATCCAGACCAAGCTGTTTCCCAACATCGATCCGGTCGGCCAGAAGATGCGCGTCCGCGCGCTCACCTGCGACATCATCGGCGTGCTCTCTCCCAAGGGGCAATCGGCGATGGGTCAGGACCAGGACGACACCATTCTGCTGCCGCTCAAGACCATGCTGCGCCGCGTGCTGGGCCGCACCAGCACGCAGGTGATTCCCAATCTTTTCATCTCGGCCAAGGACGGCTTCGACACCGAAAAGGTGGCGGAGGACATCACCGAAGTCATGCGCGTACGCCGCAATATCCAGCCCGGCCGCGACAACGATTTCCAGGTGGTGGACACCAAAGAGATCGCCAAGACGCTGTCGACCACCACCAAGGTCATGACCACCCTGCTCGGCGCGGTGGCAGCGGTGAGCCTGCTGGTCGGCGGCATCGGCATCATGAACATCATGTTGGTGTCGGTGACCGAACGCACGCGTGAGATCGGCATCCGTCTCGCCATCGGCGCGCTGGAGCGTGAGGTGCTGCTGCAGTTCCTGGTCGAGTCGGTGGCGCTGTCGTCGCTCGGTGGCGTCATCGGCATCGTGCTGGCGCTGTTCGCTTCGCTCGGCTTGTCGACGATCATGCAGTTGCCGTTCGAGTTCGACTTCCAGATCAATGTGCTGGCGTTCTGTTTCTCGGCCGCCGTCGGCGTGATCTTCGGCTACGTGCCGGCGCGGCGCGCTGCGCAACTGGACCCGATCGAGGCGCTGCGCCACGAGTGAGCAAGGCGCACATGCAGACGAAAAAGCCCGGCACGCCGGGCTTTTCTCTTTTTGGTAACGGCTGCACGCATCACATGCCGCGAGCACGCAGCCAATCGAGCGACAACTGCGGCCAGGTTGTCGCGTCGCCCACTGCCGCGCGGATGCCGAATCCGTGTCCGCTCAGCGGGAACACATGCAGCTCGGAATTGACGCCGACCGCGCTCACCTTGCTGGCGAACAGCTCACCGTTGTAGGCGGGCTCCACCGAAGCGTCATCGGCGGCCAGCGCCACGAAGGTCGGCGGCATATCGGTGCGCACCTTGTTCTCCAACGAGTAATCGAACAGGTTCTGGCTGCTCGGACTGCTGCCCAGCAGCGCCTGGCGCGAACCGGCATGGCCGTGGGTCAGATCCATGGTAATCACCGGATACAGCAGCACCGCGAAAGCCGGCCGCGCGCTCAGGCTGTCGACGGCATCCTGAGCCGCGTAGACCTGGTGATCGAACTTGGTGGCCAGGCTGGCCGCCACGTGCCCGCCGGCGGAAAAACCCATTACGCCGATGCGATCCGGATCGATGCCCCATTGCGCGGCATTGGCGCGAATCACACGTATGGCGCGCTGGGCATCGGCCAATGGCGCATTCTTGGCATCAACATGACCGTCGCCGGGCAAGCGATAGGTCAGCACAAACACTGAAATGCCAGCGGCATTGTAGGGTGTGGCGACATCGGCGCCTTCCTTGTCGATCACCACGCGCACATAGGCCCCACCCGGCGCGATCAGCACCGCCGAACCATTGGGGCGGGCCGCTTTGTAGAAGGTCAGCGCCGGTCGCGTGACACCAGTCACGGCACGGTCGGTCACGCCGACCACGGTGCTGCGCTCGACCACCGCCTGCTGCACCGTCACCGCTTCGGAGCCGGGCGCCACGCCATTGGGCCAGATGGTGATCTGTATTGGACGAGCCGTATCCGTATTGGAATTGGCGTCGTCATCGTCGCCGCCACATGCCGTCAGCATGACAGACGCGGTCAGCGCACACAGCGTTTTTGCCAGTTGCATGTTGCCTCCAGATCGTTCTCATCGGCCGGCAGAATGCCGCCGTGCCCGCGAAGGAGCCCTAGTTGGGCGCGCGATACCTGCGCCATGCCTACCCTGAGGCACGCACGCAAAAGAGCATGCGCGCCGTGCTCATCGCCGTCTTGATCGCCATTGCGCTTATCCGAGCCTGTGACGGATCGCATATTGGCCCGCCGCCGGCGCGACATCAGGCCGTCTTCTGCTGTCGATCCCACCACACAGCCAAACCCTGTGCGTTGAGTTCGATGTCCATGGCCAGCAGCTCGGCCACGCGCGCCGCCGGCAGTGGGCAACCGTAATGGGCGGCGCGCGCCAGGTAGTAGGCCTGCAGGCGCTGAGCGAGTTCGGCATGGCGTTCGGGACGCTCACCCAGTTCGTGGACGATCGCCACCATGGCGGCGATCTGATCGATGAGATCGGCGGCACGCGCCGGCACATCCGCCACGCGGCCATAGTGGGTCAGAAACATCGCCTGCGGCAGGTAGGCGCACAGGCGCTCGATTGAGGCACGCAGGGCGTCCGGTTCGAATTGCACCGGCGAGCTTGTGGGGATGATGAAAGCGCCTTGCGGGCCATCGGTATCGCGATATGAGATGCCAAAGGTGTCGCCGGCAAAGAAGGACTGGCTGCGCGCGTCGAACACACTCAAGTGATGGCGCGCGTGGCCCGGCGTATCCAGGCACAGCAAGGTGCGGCCGGCCATGTCGACCACATGGCCGTCGGCTGCCTCCACCACACGTTCGGCGGGCACCGGCACGAGGGTGCCGTAGGTGTCCTGCATGGCTTGCTCGCCGTACACCGCCGAGGCGCCGGCCACCAGTGCAGAGGGGTCGATCATGTGGCGCGCGCCGCGCGGGTGCACCACCAGGCGGGCGTTGGGCAGGTGTTGCAGCAGCGCGCCGGCACCGCCGGCATGATCCAGATGTACGTGCGTCAGGATCACCCAGTCCACCTGGCTCGCCTGCAGACCCTGTTCAGCCAGCGCATACAATAAAAACGGCACCGCGTAGGCGGTGCCGGTGTCGATGAAGGCGGCGCGTCCCTGCTCTACCACCAGATAACTGGCATCGAAGCCCGGCCGCAGCAGGCCGGTGTCGATGGCGAAAATGCCGTCGCCATATTCGGTCACGCGCTCGATCATGCATGGCTCCTTGGTTGGCGTCGCCACAGGACATTTTGCCCCCCATGACGCACACCCGACGATACCTCCGCCGGGTGCTGCCCCACAATCCGGGCATGCGCGATCAGCGGCGAGCCGGCAGTACCCGCACCAGCAGCGCACCGACAGAAGCCAGCGTCGCCACCGCCACCACGCCCGACCAGCCCCACTGGCCCATGGCCGCGTTGCCGAGCGACGAGCCGGCCGCCATGCCCACGAACATGCCAGTGATGAGCACAGCATTGAGACGGCTGCGAGCAGGCGGATCGATACCGTAGATCAGTGTCTGGTGAGCCACCAGCGAGACCTGAACACCAAAGTCGAAACCGATGGTCGCGATGACGATCAAGACCAGTTGGGCCATCGGCGGCAGCAAGGGCGACAAGGCCATTACGCCGAAGGATACCGCCGCCATGACGGCACCCAGACGCGTCACCATCTCCGGCCCGTGACGGTCGGACAGGCGACCGGCCAAGGGCGCCGCCAGCGCGCCGGCGGCGCCGGCCAGGCCGAACGCACCAGCCGCCGCGCTACCCAGCTGAAAGGTGCCATGCAGCATCACCGCCAGAGTCGACCAGAAGGCGCTGAAACCCAGTGACAGCAAGCCTTGGGCATAAGCGGCACGGCGCAGATCGCCATGGCGCTGCCACAGAGTGACGATCGAGCGCATCAAGGCGCCGTAGCCCACTTGCGTGGTCGCGGTGAAACGCGGCAAACCCTGCCAGGCCGCCACGCCGATGAGGGCCATGGCACCGGCGGCGAGCACATAGACCGTGCGCCAGCCGAAGTTCTCCGCCACCAGGCCGCTGACCACCCGCGACAACAGGATGCCGAGCAGCAGCCCCGTCATGACGGTCCCCACGACCTTGCCGCGATGGGCGGCCGGCGCCAGCGTGGCGGCGGCCGGCACGATGTCCTGCGCCAGCGTGGCCATCAGGCCTACCGCCAGGCTGGCCGGCAACAGCCAGCCGATGGCGGGTGCCCAGCCACTGGCCAGCAACGCCAGGGCAAGCAAGGCCGTCTTGACCAGGATGATGGTGCGGCGGTCATAGCGGTCGCCCAGGGGCGCCAGCAGCAGAATCCCCAAGGCATAGCCCAGTTGCGTCATGGTGGGCACCCAACCGACCGCCCGATCACTCGCCGACAATGCCGTCCCCAGCACGCCCAGCATCGGCTGGCTGTAATAGAGCGACGCCACGCTGAAACCGGCGCCGCTGGCGAGCAACCACACCAGCGGACGCGACAGGCCGGACTCCGGCACGTCGGCGGCGGTGGCTGCTGCATGCGTTGATTGAATACTAGACATGAACCTACTCCCTGCTTGATGAACCGTGGCCGCAGTGTGCATGCCATTCTCTGTAGGCGGTAGCCGGCCACAACGTAGATCTGTTATACGTGCTGCGTATGAAAAGTCCTGAACTCGCCAGCATCGACCGCCTGGGCCTGATGCAAACCTTCGTTCGCATCGTCGAAGCGGGCAATCTGTCCGCCGCCGCCGCGCAACTGGGCACCAGCCAACCCACCGTCAGCCGCCGCCTGCAGGCGCTGGAGCACGAACTCGGGCTGAAGCTGCTGCAGCGCTCGACCCACGTGATGAAGCTGACCGAGGAAGGCGAACGCTGTTACGCCCATGCCAAGGCCCTGATCGAAAGCTGGCAGGCCCTGACGGCCGATCTGCGCGGCACGCAGGACGAGCCCGAAGGCCACCTGCGCGTGCTGGTACCGCATGCGTTCGGGCAGGATCAACTGGTCACGCCCCTGACGGCCTACCTGATGCGCTATCCGAAGGTGACCGTGGAATGGCTGCTGCACGACCGGCGTCCGGACTTCATCGCCGAGGGGCTGGATTGTGCGGTGCGGGTCGGCGAAGTAGACGACCCCGGTGTGGTGGCGATCCGCATGGCCGAGGTGCCTCGCATCATCGTGGCGGCGCCCGGCCTGATCGAAGCCCCCCTGCCGAGCCATCCGCGCGCGCTGGCGCATCTGCCGTGGCTGGCCCTGCGTACGTTCTATCGCAACGAGGTCGTGCTGGCGCACCAGCAGAGCGGCGAAACACATCGTTTCGGCATCCGTCCGCGGCTGAGCACCGACAGCCTGTACGCGCTGCGCAATGCGGCGATGAATGGCCTGGGCGTGGGTATCGCGTCGGCCTGGGCCGTCGCCGATGACATTGCCCAGGGCCGGCTGGTGCACGTGGCGCCGGATTGGCGCGCGACCCCGCTACCGGTGTACCTGCTCTACCCCTACGCCCGCTTCTACCCCGCCCGATTGCGATTGTTTCTCGATGCCATGCGCGCCGCCATGCCGGCCATCGCGGGCATGGAGCGGGCGCGCCCGGATATGTAATCTGCGTGCTAGCGTAGCAAGACATTCATTGACCACAGGAGATGTCCATGATCGACCACACAGGTATCAAGGTGCAGGATTTCGCGCGCAGCAAGGTCTTCTATACCGAGGTGCTCGGCACCGTCGGCTGTGTCCTCAAACTCGAGCTCGAAGACGCCGCCGGCTTTGGTGATGCGCACGCCGGTGGTGGCGGAGAAGATCCGGGCGGCGACTTCTGGATCACTGAGGGGATCCCCTACGTGCCGCGTACCCACATCGCATTTCGTGCGACCACGCGGGCGCAGGTCGATGCCTTCTACATCACGGCGCTGGCCGCAGGCGGCACCGACAACGGCGCGCCCGGTCTGCGCCCGCAATACCACGCCGGGTATTACGCCGCGTTCGTGCTGGATCCGGATGGCTACAACATCGAAGCGGTCTTCCACGGCGCCTGAACAATGCCGTGCTGGCAACGCCTGATGCGCTAGCCCCGTTCGCGCCCCCCCTATTCCGCCAGCGGAACGTCCTTGGCGGTCGGGTTGCGATCGTCGGTGTGCAATTGCAGGAAGATCGCCGCCGCCACCATGCCCATCAGCCCCACGGTGACGAAGGTCGCCTGGAACACGGCAACGATCTGCGTCTCGCCGAAGAATGTGTCAAAGCCGTTGAGCAAAGCGGCCGACGCTCCCACGCCCATACTGATGGCAAGCTGCATGACGACCGACAGCAGCGTATTGCCGCCGCTGGCGTCCTCCTCGGGCAGATCACGCAGCGCCACGGTATTCATGACGGTGAATTGCAGGCCATTCACGAAACCGAAGATCGTCAGCTGGATCACCAGCAGCCACAGCGGCGGTTTGAGCGCCACCAGCGCCAGGCTCATGATCGCCAGGCCCACCAGCACGGTATTGACCGTCAACACCCAACGGTAGCCAAAGCGCTCCACCACCGCCGACACCGTCATGCGTGACACCAGCGAGGCGGCCGCCGAAGGAATCATCAACAGCCCCGACTGCAGCGGCGTATAGCCCAGCGCCAGTTGGTACATCAGCGGAAGTAGAAAGGGCACGCCGCCGCTGCCCAGGCGCGCGAACAGGTTGCCCAGCAGGCCGACCGAATAGCTGTTGATGCGGAACAGGCGCGGCGAGAACAGTGCCTGCGGGCGGCGCGAGGCATGCAGCCAGTAGGCGCCGAGCAGCGCCACGCCGAACACCATCAGCAGCATCGCCACCGACAACGACAGCCCCAGCTCGCCCAATCCTTCGAGCGCCAGCGAAACCAGCGCGATGGCACACGCGAACATCGCATAGCCCGCCCAATCGAAACCCGTGCGCGTGGCCCGCGCCGGGAATGCCGGCATGAGTTTGAAGGTGAGCACCAGCCCGACGATGCCGATGGGTACGTTGATGAGAAAGATCCAGTGCCAGGAAATGGCTTCGGACAGCCAGCCGCCGACGAACGGGCCGAGCAAGGGGCCGATCAGGGCTGGCAGGGCAATGAAGCTGAGGGCCGCCAGCAACTCATCGCGCGACACCGTGCGCAGCACGGCCAGCCGCCCCACCGGCACCATGAAGGCGCCCCCCACCCCTTGCAGCACACGGGCGGCAACCAATTGCCCCAGATTGTGCGACTGCGCGCACAACACCGAGCCGAGCGTAAACAGCGCAATGGCGGTGATGAACAGCCGCCGGATGCCGAAGCGGTCAGCCATCCAGCCAGAGGCGGGCATCAGCAGGGCGACCGTCAGCATGTAGCTGATGACGACCATTTCCATCTTGAGCGGGCTGGCTTTGAGATCGCTCGCGATGGACGGCAGTGCGGTATTGACGATGGTTGAATCGAGCATCTGCATGAGAAGCCCGACGGCGACGAGCCACAGCAGTGGCCGGTGTTCGCGGCGGATATTCATGAAATCCTTTCGTCAGCGAAGGCGCATGTGCGGCGGGCGACCGCAGTGTGGCAGAAAGCGGCGCGATGACCGCGCCGCGAGCACGCCGGGTGCCCGGACGGGCACGCCGTCCATTAGGACATCTGCATGACGTCCGCGTTCGTCCTACAACGATTCCATGCGTCGCCTACAGGCGCGCGGGCGGGCCAAGCGCAACATCGCTTGCTATAAGGTGCGCGCTCGACCGTCCCCGAGTCCCCCGACGCATCGTTCAAGGGAGATACACCATGAATCACGTCAAGGCGTTGTTGGCGTTCATCGTGAGCGTCTGCCTTCTGATCGGTCTGGCTGGCCGCCACCACGAGGAACAAGCCGCTTCCCAACCCCAACCGGTGAAGGTACAACCAGAGCAGACGCCGGACAAGCCACTGCGTGTGACCGTGCGCGCCTGACCACCTCAAGACGACCTCCCCTGGCGCCCCGCTGCGCCCCCTGATCGCCTCGACCGCCCCCCCCCCCGGAGCGGGCGCCGCGTGTAGTGCTGGCACTACATTTCTATCATGGCCGGCGCGATACCGCGCCCCGTGCCGCCTGCCTACGATAGCGCCATATCGTCATGAGGCGCCGGTCATGGGACGCACGAGTGCTTTGCGGGTGGGCATCTATGTATTCAAGGACGCCGAGATCGTCGACTACGCGGCGCCTGCCGGCGTCCTGTCGGTGGCGCGCCGCTTCGATCCCGAGATCGATGTCTTCCTGATTGCCGATGCCCTGCGTCCGGTGCAGACGCAGGCTGGCCTGACCGTCATGCCGGCCTATGGCTTCGGCGACGAACCCGCCATGGACGCCTTCGTCATTCCCGGCGGCTTCGGCACACGGCAAGAGATGCACAACGCTCGCCTGCATCGCTTCATCCGCCAGTTGCCCGCCAACTGCCTGCTCGCCAGCGTGTGCACGGGCTCCTGGATCTATGCCCGCATGGGCCTGCTCGACGGCCTGCCGGCGACCAACCGCAAAGAGCCGGACCGGCTCGAAGCCTCCCACCTGGGCAAGACCCCCATTGAACGCCTAGCCGAGATTGCGCCCGCCTGCCTGATCAGCCGCGCGCGTGTGGTGGATGCCGGCCGCCTGGTGACGGCAGGCGGCATCAGCGCCGGCATGGAACTGGGATTTCATCTATTGCGCCGCGCCGGCTATGACGAACGATTCATCGAAGACGTGGCGCGGGTCATGGAATACCACCGCGCCTACGACCAATACCGCGACGACATCGAATACGCCGCCGCGCTCCCCGCCTGAGAGATTCCCTTTTCCCCCGACTCGCTGGTTTGCCTGGAGATCTGCCATGTCTGCTTTCAAGGACCCTTTCGATTCACGCGTACGCCTCGGAACAGGCTGCTCATGCGGCGCGCACGCCAGCGAGGCTGAGCACACGGCAGCCTTGGGCGCAGACGCCAGCGAAGAAGCCATCAGCCGGCGCGCCCTCGAATCGGCGGTCATGCGTGCACTGTTCCCACAGGATGGCGCGCGGCGGCGCTTTCTGTCGGCAGTCGGCAGAGGCACCGCCATGGCGGCCATCGGCTCGATCTTCCCTTTCGGTGCGCTCGAAGCCATGGCGCAGGAGCGCGGCAAGATCGAGAAAGCCGATCTGAAGATCGGCTTCATTCCCATCACCTGCGCCAGCCCGATCGTGATGGCCGAGCCGCTCGGCTTCTATCGCCAGCAGGGCCTGAATGCGCAAGTGATCAAGACGGCCAACTGGGCGCTCATCCGCGACAAGATCATCAATCGCGAGCATGACGCCTCGCAGATGCTGGCGCCGATGCCGGTGGCGATCTCGATGGGCGTGGGGTCCAACCCCATGCCGCTCAACGTGGCCACCATCCAGAACACCAATGGCCAGGCCATCACGCTGTCGCTCAAGCACAAGGACAAACGCGATCCAAAACAATGGAAGGGCATGAAATTCGCAGTGCCTTTCGACTATTCGATGCACAACTTCCTGTTGCGCTACTACGTGGCCGAGCATGGACTGGACCCGGACCGTGACATCCAGATCCGCGTCGTTCCGCCGCCCGAGATGGTGGCCAACCTGCGCGCCGGCAACATCGACGGTTTTCTTGGACCGGACCCGTTCAACCAGCGCGCCGTCTACGACGAAGTGGGCTTCATCCACCTGCTCTCGAAAGAGATCTGGGACGGCCACCCGTGCTGCACCTTTGCCGTGCCGGCTGACTTCGTCAAACAGAACCCGAACACCTTCGCGGCGCTCTACCGCGCCGTGCTGACAGCCTCGAAAATGGCGCGCGATCCAAAGAACCGGCCGATCATGGCCGAAGTCCTGTCGCCGGCCAATTATCTGAACCAGCCCAAGACGGTCCTGGCGCAGGTGCTCACCGGCAAATTCGCGGATGGTTTGGGAAGCGTGCGCAACGAACCCGATCGCGCCGATTTCGATCCGTTCCCGTGGGATTCGATGGCGGTATGGATCCTGACGCAGATGAAGCGCTGGGGCTATGTGAAGGGCGAGGTGAACTATCGCGAAATCGCCGAGCGCGTCTTCCTGGCCACCGAGGCCCGCACGCGCATGGCCGAAGTCGGATTGCAGGCCCCGCGCGACAGCTATGCCAAGGTCAAGGTGATGGGCAAGGAATTCGATCCAGCCAAGCCGGACGCCTATCTGGCGAGCTTCGCCATCAAGCGAGCCTGAGCGATGAGAAGCACTCGCTGGAAAAGCGCCCTGCTGTCTGTGATCCTGCTGGTGGCCTTTCTTGCCACCTGGCATCTGGCCACCGTCGCCGAGCCGGTCGCCACCACGGCCGCGCAGGACGAATACGCCGCCCTGATGGGCAAGGGCGCCGAGAAGCGCAGCGGTTTTCCACCGCCCGCCGAGGTTGGCCACGCCATCGTCACGCACCTGTCCGACCCTTTCCGCGACGCCGGCCCCAATGACAAAGGCATTGGCGTTCAGCTGGGCTGGTCATTGCTGCGCGTCGGGCTCGGCTTTGCCATCGCGGCCGTCATCGCGATCCCGCTGGGGTTTGCCATTGGCATGTCGCCGCTGCTGTATGGCGCACTCGATCCGTTCATCCAGATCCTGCGGCCGGTCTCGCCTCTGGCGTGGATGCCCCTGGCGCTGTACACGATCAAGGATTCGTCCATCTCCGGCATCTTCGTGATCTTCATCTGCTCGGTATGGCCGATGCTGGTCAACACCGCTTTCGGCGTGGCTTCGGTGCGGCGCGATTTGCTCAACGTCGCCCGTACCCTGGAAGTCCCGCCGCTGCGCACGGCGCTGCGGGTGATCCTGCCGGCCGCGGCCCCCACCATCGTCACCGGCGCGCGCATCTCGATGGGCATCGCCTGGCTGGTGATCGTGGCAGCCGAAATGCTGGTGGGCGGCACCGGCATTGGTTATTTCGTGTGGAACGAATGGAACAACCTGGCGCTGCCGAATGTGATCTTCGCCATCCTGACCATCGGTGTGGTGGGCATGGTGCTCGATCGCGCCTTCGCGCTGCTGCAGCGCGCGGTGACCTACGCCGAATAAGACCCGGAGCCGGACATGCCTTATCTGAAAGTGGAAAAACTCGCCAAGCGCTACCGGCCCGGCGCCGACCCTGTTTTTGAAGGGGTGGACCTGGACATCGAGCGCGGGCAGTTCGTGTGCATCATCGGCCATTCCGGATGTGGCAAGACCACCATCCTGAATGTGCTGGCCGGTCTCGAAACGGCCAGCGAAGGGCACGTGTTCGTCGATGGGCGCGAAGTGCGCGGCCCCGGCCTGGATCGGGGCGTGGTGTTCCAGAGTCACGCACTGCTGCCCTGGCTCAGCGTGCTCGAGAACGTGCGTTTCGCGGTGCAATCGCGCTGGCCCGGCTGGCCGCGTGCCGAGCAGATCGCGCACGCCGAAAAATACCTCGCCATGGTCGGACTGACACATGCACTGCACAAGAAGCCGGCGGAACTGTCCGGCGGCATGAAGCAGCGCGTCGGTATCGCACGCGCCTTCGCCATCCAGCCCAAGATGCTCTTGCTGGATGAACCCTTCGGAGCGCTCGACGCGCTCACACGCGGCACCATCCAGGAAGAGCTGCTGCGCATCGTGCAAGCCACCGGCCAGACGGTGTTCATGATCACCCATGACGTGGACGAAGCCATCCTGCTGGCCGATCGCATCCTGCTGATGAGCAACGGGCCGCGTGCGGCCATCGCCGAGATCGTCGAAGTGACCCTGCCGCGCGAGCGCACGCGCGAACGCATGCATCACGATGCCCGGTACTACCCGATCCGCAACCACTTGCTGGATTTTCTCGTCAAGCGCGCGAGCCTGCGTCCCGCCGGTCCGCCGCACGTCGTCGCACCAGGCCGGACCGACACCGCGCCGGCCCCCGCCGCTTTGGCTTCATGAAACCGAAGGAGTGAATACGTAATGAAACGAATCGACGTGACCGAAATGATCGTTGCCGCCAAGATCCGCAAGGGTCTGAAGTGGTCGCAGGTGGCCGAAGCCGTCGGCCAGAGCAAGGAATGGACGACCGCCGCCCTGCTCGGCCAGATGACGTTGACCGCCGAGCAGGCCACCACCGTCGGTGCGCTCTTCGAATTGCCGCAGGACGCCGTCGCGCTGCTGCAAGTGGTGCCTTACAAGGGATCGCTCCCTACGGCAGTGCCCACCGATCCGCTGATCTATCGCTTCTACGAACTGGTGAGCGTGTATGGCACCACTTTCAAGGAACTGATCCATGAAGAATTCGGCGACGGCATCATGAGCGCCATCGACTTCAAGATGGATCTGCAACGCGAACCCGACCCCAAGGGCGATCGCGTCAGCATCACGATGAGTGGCAAGTTCCTGCCGTACAAGACCTACTGAGTACCCGGCATTCTCATCGGCGGGCCGTCGGACGACGGCCCCCGGCCCGACGCACGCCATGCGACTCAATGGCGCCGGCGTGAGCGCTCCAGGCATTCGGTGAGGCGCTCCATCAATTCAACGGGCGTGGCGCTCAGCATGGTTGCCCCGATGGTGAATGGCGCCCCCGCCATCTGTTCTGTGACGCGAGACCAGCGCTGCACGTAAGCGAATTCAGGGCGGCCAAGGATGTCGGACGCGTCCTTCAGGTCGAAGCAGATGCAGTTGTACTTGCCACGCGTGCAGCGGATGCGCTTGACCGCCGACCAAGGCAAAGGTGCGTCGGAGCGCCACCCCCGAAACCATATTCCCTCGGCAGACAGTTTGAGCGCCGGCCGCCTGTCCCACAGGCCACGCCACAAGATACCTGCCAGACAAACGACGGCCACCGCATTGGCAAATAACAGCATCGGCGTGTGCTCTTCCATCGCCCAGTTCACATAGGCCATTCCGAAACCGCAGACCACAATGACTACGGCATATTCCATGACACTGCCACGTCGATATCCAAAATCCATAACACACCACAATCTACATAGTTGCCACGCACGAATCCTCGTGCGCTGGGCAGACGATACAACAATGGTGCGCCTCAATGATGAAGGCATATACAGACCATCGGGCAAATGCATCGATATGAAACAATCTATGCCATTCGCATGGCGTTCGTTGACACAGCGCGCGATTTGGTGAGGTGGCGAATACCTGCAACGTCGATAGTCGTGACATTTGGCATGAAGACGTGAGAACAGCATCATGAGACCGGACACACACGCATCGGGAATATCACTTGCGATCATGCCCGGGTCGCCACGCCACCCTTGCGTACGCCTTGACACGCCCTGACATCCATTACCGCACAAACACCTTCCACAAAGGGTGAGCGGGACGTGATGGCCAGGTAAATTCTTGCGAAGAAGATCGCGACGGATGGCGCGATGCAGGCACGAGCGTGTGAGAGTGAGACGCAGAAAAAACAAAAGCCGCCCAAGGGCGGCTTTTGAGTATTGGCGGAGTGGACGGGACTCGAACCCGCGACCCCCGGCGTGACAGGCCGGTATTCTAACCGACTGAACTACCACTCCTTGCATCGTTGCCCTCAGTCGGAGGAGCGACGACATTGCGAACACGCTTGCGCGGTTCAAACTGCTCTTTTACAGCCGAGGCATTGTCAGGGCCTTGGCGTCCCCACGGGGATTCGAACCCCGGTTATCGCCGTGAAAGGGCGGTGTCCTAGGCCTCTAGACGATGGGGACCTAGTTGTCTCACCACGTGGTGCACCGTAGCGCACATCATGATGAAGACACAACTTGCACAAAAAAAGCCGCCTTGGGAGGCGGCTTTTCTCAGTCTGGCGGAGTGGACGGGACTCGAACCCGCGACCCCCGGCGTGACAGGCCGGTATTCTAACCGACTGAACTACCACTCCTTGCATCGTTGCCCTCAGTCGGAGGAGCGACGACATTGCGAACACGCTTGCGCGGTTCAAACTGCTCTTTTACAGCCGAGGCATTGTCAGGGCCTTGGCGTCCCCACGGGGATTCGAACCCCGGTTATCGCCGTGAAAGGGCGGTGTCCTAGGCCTCTAGACGATGGGGACCTAGTTGTCTCACCACGTGGTGCACCGTAGCGCACATCATGATGAAGACACAACTTGCACAAAAAAAGCCGCCTTGGGAGGCGGCTTTTCTCAGTCTGGCGGAGTGGACGGGACTCGAACCCGCGACCCCCGGCGTGACAGGCCGGTA
>JASGFB010000093.1:0-19304 GCA_047605765.1 Rhodocyclaceae bacterium | reverse complement strand
GGCGGTGCCCAGGTCAGTGGCCCGTGCCCCCACGGGCAAGCTGACGCGCCCCACCCCTTGGTGGATGACGCGGAACAAGCTGCTTTCAGGGATGGTCAGCGTCGGTTGCGTGGTGCGGATAACCTGGTTGGGCTCGCCGCTGCGGGTCACTTCGATGATGGGAGCAAGGGCATGAGGCTGCTCGGGCAGCCCGCTCGGTTGGCTCGTTCCCCCCGCCGGCGTACGACCACCTGCGACCGTCCCGATCTGCGTCGGTGTGCCACCGCCCGCCCCCGAGCCTGCTCCTGCACCAGTGCCAGTGCCCGCACCCGAACCGGAGCCCGTACCTCCGCCAGCGCCGGCACCTGTGCCCGTGCCGGAGCCAGGACCGGACACGCCGCCATATCCATTGCGATCACCAATATTCGGACTGCTGCCCTTACCCCCCGCGCCCCCCGCGCTGCCTTTGGGGTCCTTAGGATCCTTGGGGGCCTCGGGGGCCTTGGGACCGATGGCGGCGCCCAGATCGATGACTTCCGGTGGCAGTGCCGGGTTGTAGGCAAAGGGTGTGGTGCTCAGGTTGCGATACTGGATGTATGTGCCATGGCGCGTGACGATGCGCTGGCCCGATCCGCCATCATTGCGAATGGCGCCCACATTGCCCAGCACCGTGCCGCCGGCCAGCAAACTGCTCTGGACATTGTTGAGCACAGCGACATCCAAGAACAGATTGCCGCCCGCCCAGATGGTGCTGGGCTTGGTGTGTTTGATGCGCGTTTCGACCACCACCTGGTCGTAGTCCCACTTGTCGAACTCGGTGCTGATGCGCTGTTCGTTGCCGTTGGCGTCGATGATGAACAGGTTGTTGCGCTTTTTGATGTTCCGTATGAAGGCGCCGTCTTTGTCGACGGAGTACAGGCGCTCGCCGCTGGCACGATTCACGCCCCCGGCATATTCGGTAACATGCCCTCGGCTGATCTCCACGAGTTCGGTAACAAAGTGGTTGTTGTGATTGAGGACCTGATCCGCCCCCAGGCGCATATGGCCCAGGGCTTCGACCGAAGCGCTCCGTTGGTTGAACGACTTGGCGCGGCCCGTGGCGATGAGGTTGCCATCGAGCGCGCCACCGATGTTCAAGTCCTCCGTACTGAGGATGTATGCGTGCTCGCTGTTGTTGATCTCACCAGCGCCGATCTGCAAGGTCTTGCGGGCCATCAGGCTGGCCCCCGACACGTTATCGACCGAGCCGGCCTGCACGGCCAGGTGGTCGCCATAGAGGCGCGCCGGGCCACTGTTGATGAGGCGGTCGGTCTGCAACCAGGTGAGCGCGCCGTCGATCAGGCCTCTGTTGCCGATACTGCCGGCCGCCAGTTGCGTACGTGCGGCGTTGAATTGGCCCGTCTCAGTGTTTTCGATGGCCTGTGCGCTGACCTTGACGGCGTCCACCGCTTGGATCCGGCCGCTGTTCTTGAGCGTGCCGCTGGCGGTCAGCTCGGCAGCGGCGGCGTTGACTTGGCCTGTCGCGGCATTGTGGATCTCGCTGGCGCTGATTTTGATGGTCTGCACAGCTTCAACCAGGCCGCGATTGTCGAACGCGTCAGCGGCGGCCACCTGGGTATGCGTGGCGTTGAATCGACCAGCGTCGGTGTTCTGAATGATGCGCGCACTCACGTTGAGCGTTTGCGCCGCTTGCATCAGCCCACGGTTGATGAGGATGTCGCCGGCTGTCAGTTGCGCAAGCTCGGCGCTGAACGCCCCGCTCTGGGTGTTTTCGATGCTGTGCGCGCTGACGGTGAGCGTTTTTTCCGCCTGCATCACCCCCCGATTGACGAGCGTGTCGCTGGCAGCAAGGTTTGTTTGCACGGCGGCAAACGCCCCGCTTTCGGTGTTCTCGATGTCGCGCGCGCTGACGGTGAGCGTTTTTTCCGCCTGGATCACCCCCCGATTGACGAGCGTGTCGCTGGCGGCGAGGTTCGTTTGCGCGGCGGCAAACACGCCGCTTTCGGTGTTCTCGATGTCGCGAGCGCTGACCTTGATCGCCTGCGCCGACTGGATCAGCGAGGTGTTGGTCAGTTGCCCGGTGGTGCTGATGTTGACGTCGGCCTTGCTGGCGATCTGGCTGGTGTTGGTGTAGTCGCCTTCCATCGCCATGTTGACTTCGCCGTTACTGGCGACCGCCCCATTGCCGCGGTAGCGCGACATGTCGAGCGATACGCCCGTGCCGCCGGCAATGACGCCATTCTGATTGTCGATGGTCAGCGTCTTGCCGCCGCCGTCCTTGATCTGCGTGTTGCCATTGCCGCTGACCAGCCCGCCCTGATTGGCAAAGCTGCCAGACGCTTGCACGGTCAGGTTGCCCAAGGCACGAATGGCGCCGCCGCTATTGTCGACCGCCTTGGCCTGGAGGGTGACTTCGTTGCCTTCCAGGCCGAGCCCGTCGCTGCGCGTGCCAGTGTTGTCGAGCGTGTCGGTGGTGATCGACAAGGTGGCGCTCGTCCGCATGAGACCGCCCCCGTTCTTGACCGCCTGGGTGGCCCCCACCGTGAGGTTGTTCACCGCCTGGATCTGACCGCCGCCGTTGTCCAGTTGCGGGGCGGTGATGTCGAGCGAGCCTTGTGAGTTCAACCGCCCGCCACTGTTGCCGATACTGCCCTCGGCCTTGAGCGACAGCGCGCCGCCACTGCCGACGTAGCCACCGCCGTTGTCCACCTCACCGGCCCGCAAGGTAACAGCGCCCGCTGCCACGATGCCGCGCGCTTCGCCCGAGGCGGTGTTGCTCAGCCGCTGCCCGTGCGTGTCGATGGCCAGGCCACTCTGCGATTGGATGAGGCCGGCATTGTTGTCGACCGCACCGGCGTCGATGGACACGCCGTTGGTTCCGGCAATGACACCACCGGCGTTGCCCAGGCCTTGTCCGCCGGTGTCGATGCGGACCGAATCGGCACTGACGCCGCCCTGAGCATTGTCGACAGTGCCCCCGGTGATATTCAGTGCGCGTGACGCGAAGAGCGTGCCGGCCGTATTCATCGTGTGCGCGGCGACGATGCGCGCCTCCGATTGCACGGAGCCCACCTTGCCACCCTGGTTGTTGAGTGACTGCGCCTTGAGATCAAGCGCGCCCTTGGCACCGATGAAACCGGCGCCATTGGTGATGTGCGTGCCGGCCACGCGCAGGGCGTCCTGGCTCGTGAGCGAGCCGCCGGCGTTGGTGATCCCGCCCGCTTCGACGTTCAACGCGCCAACGGTGGTGACGACCCCTGCGGTGTTGTCGAGTGTCGCGGCCGTTACATGGCCGTTGAGGGTGTTGCTGGCAACGCTGCCGCGCGTGTTGTCGAATGCGCCGGTTACGCGCACGACCAGATCCTTGCCGCCGCTTTGCGATATTTTGCCGTGCGCGTTGGTGAGCGCACCGGCGGTGACATTGAGCGCGTCGGCGGTGGCCACGGCGCCGCCGCTATTGTCGAAGAGCCCTGCGACGGTCAGCGTCTGCGCCCCGCCCGATTGCACCAAGCCGGCTTGATTGTGGAGTTCGTCGGCACGTACGGTAAGCGCGCCCCCCATGCCGATGACCCCGCTCCGGCCGTTGACCAAGGTGCTGGCAATGAGGGTGCCGCGCCCATTGCTCGTGATGGTGCCGGCCGTATTGTCGAGCGTGCGCTGGGCGATCAGGTCGATGCGATCACCGGCGGCCTTGATCCGCCCGCCCGTGTTGGTGAGCGTTCGCGCGACGGCGGTGAGCGCGTCTTGCGCCACCATGACGCCGCTGGTGTTGTCGATTTCTTGCGCCGCGTTCACAGTCAGCGCGTCGCCCGACTGCACAAGGCCGTTGCCGGTGTTGTCGAGACTGGCGACGTTGGCGCCGATGGCGCCACCAAATGTGATGGCACCGCCGTGATTGCCGGCGTGCCCCGCTTCGATGCGGGCGCTACCGTTGCCGGCGATCTGCCCGTTGTTGTTATTGAGATCCCGGGCGATGGTGAGTTCGAGACCGGACATGCCGGCATGGAGGATCTGCCCGCCGCGATTGTCGAGCGTGCCCGCCTGCACGCGCGCCTCGTTGGCATTGCCGCTGATGCGCCCGCCCACGTTGCGCAGCTCGCCTGCAATCTGCATGGCAAGATCGCGGCCGCGCGCGTGGGCGTTGCCTTGAGCGCCCCCCTTGCCGCTCTGCGAGATGGCCCCGCCAGTGTTGTCGAGCCGTGCCGCGCTGAAGGTCAAGGCACGGCCTGAACTCACTGCGCCGCGCATGTTGTTGAAATCGGTGGCAACCTCGATCGTCTGTGCGCCAGCCGACTGCAGGGTGCCGCCCGTATTGTTGATCTGCCCGGCAACGGTGGACAGCTCACCCGCCACTCCGATGAAACCGCTGGCATTGGTCAGGCGCTCGGTGGACATCACCCCCTTGCCATGACCGGCGATGTGGCCGGCGCTGTTGTCGACGGCGTCGGCCATGTCGATAGCCAGGGCATGGGCGCCTGTGACACGGATATCACCGGCCTGGTTGTGAAGGCGCTGCCCGCTGAGTGCCATGCCCCCCTTTGAGACCACGTGCCCGCGACTGCTGTCGAGATCGCGTTCGACGGCGATCTTGAGTGCGCCCTCGGTCTGGATGAGGCCCTCGTTGCGGACCGATAGCGACCGGGCTTGGATAGCGAGGGGGCCGAGCAGGCTGATCTTGCCTGCATCGCTGGCCAGGGTGTCGGCCTGAATGCGGGCTTGGCCGTTGCCGGCGATGAGGCCGGCGGCGTTGTCCAGATGCCCTGCCACCGCCAGCGCGAGCGCCTGCTCGCCGCTGTTGAGCAGTTGCCCGCCGCCATTGGCCAGGGTGCCGGCAGTCAGGTTCAGGCCGGCACCGGTCTGGATCGTGCCACCCGTGTTGTCGAGCGCGGCCGCCACGGCCAACGTCTGCTGCCCCCCGGCCAGAATCCTGCCGGCGCGATTGTTGAGCGAGGTGGCCAGTGTAGCGATGGGGCCGGCCAGCATGATCTGACCCTGCGCGTTGTCTATATTGCGCGCGGTGATGGCTCCGTCACCATTGCCCGCGATGCGCCCGCCAGCGTTGACCAGATCGCCTGCCAGGGTCAGAACAAGGCTATCGTCACCCACCTGTTGCAGCAGCCCGCCGGTGTTGTCCAGGCTGTGCGCGCGGAGGGCCAGGTGCTCGGCCGACAGCGACGCGCCGCGCGTGCTCAGTTGGCCGCTCGCCGCGACGGCGATCTGGCCGGTGGCAACCAGCGATGCACCATCGAGATTGACGGCCTTGCCCGCCACGGCAAAGTCTGGCGTGTGCAGGACGGCGCCCGCCAGGGACAGCGAGGGCGCATCCCAGCGCTGGCCCTGGCCGGCGATGATGCGCCCGCCCGCCTCGATGCCGTCTTGCGCCTTGACGCGCAGCATCCCCTCGCCAGTGGCCGTGTACGCGCGGGTCAGGCCCGTGGCGAGTACGCCGGTGGCGGTGTTGATGACCCGCCCGGCCTGCCCCGCGCCATTGAGCGCGGTCAGGTTGATGTCGTGCCGCGCGGCCATGAAGCCGCTGTTCTCCAGCGTGCCGGTCAGATCGGCGTGGATGTGCTGGCCGGCATACATGGTCCCGCTGTTGACCAACCCATGCTGCCCGGTGATGCGCACATCTTCGCTGCTGCTGAGCGCGCCGCTGTTCTCGAGCCGGCCATCGGCCTTGAGGATCACCTGCCCGGCACTGGCGCCGATGACGCCGGCGTTGCGCACCCCCACGCCGGCCTCGGTGCCGACCAGGGTGATCTTGCCGGCGTACATGCCCCCCAGTTGGGCGACGTCGATGGCGAAGCCGGTGCGTTCGGTGCCGCTGGCGGCAAGGGCCGACCATGGGCCCGGCGCGTCGCTGACGGCACGATGCCCCTCGCCGCTCGCCAGTACGTCGTTGACGCCCGTGAGCACCTTGATTTCCTTGGCCCACACACCGGCATTGATCTGTACAGCGCGCGCGAGAATCTGCGTGTAGTCAGTCTGGCTGGCATCGAACCCGGCGCCGCCGATGCTGAGGGTGCCGCGCTCGACGCGGAACGCTTCGAGATGGCTGCCGTTGAAGACGGGCGTACCTGTGGTGAGCGTGCCGCGATCGGCATTGATGAAGCCGCAGCCTTCGCAGGCAATGCCGCTCGGATTGGCGATGATCACCTGAGCCCGCTCGCCGGCCACTTCAAGAAACCCATTCAGGCGGCTGGGGTTGGCGCTGTTGACCTCGTTGAGGATGATGCGGGCGCCCCCTTTGGCGATCCACGGGTTGCCCTGCACCCAACCGCCAAGCTGCGTCTGGCTGCTGCCGCGCGCATTGTTGAGAATGGCGCCGTTCTGGCCTATGTCGAACTGCCGGTAGGTGTTGCGCGACACGCCGGCCTCACTGGGTGTCTGGATGTTGACCACCGGCACGCCATTGCCGCCACGGATCACGGTGGCCTGCTGGTTCTTGGGGGCGCCGGGGTCGGCAAAGATCTGCGCATGCGCCGCCTGCGGCACTATCGTCACCCACCCGAACAAGCACATCAGCGTGAGCCGCAGCGTGCTCAGGTGGCTGGCAAAGCACGCCCACGACGCCCCCGTTTGCGTGGCCCCGCCCGGTGCGCTCTTACCCTGAGCAGAGGTGATTTCGGCCACGGCCATCCATTGCCCGCGATGGCGGTTGAAGACGATGCGATAGGCGTTCTTGTTCATGATGCTGCCTCGTTGCTTTGACAGGTGTGCGAAGGGCTCAGTACGACCAGTTCAGGTTGAACCCGACGACCGGATTGGCGCTGGGGAAACGATCTGGTTTGTAGAGCGGCGTGCCGATGAACATGTCGTAGCTGATGCGCAGAAGGTTGCCACGCACCCCCAACACGGTGCCGGCAAGTGAGCGCCCCAATTGGTCGGCCGTGGGGAAGCCAAACACGCGGCCATAGTCCAGGCCCCAATAGATTTCTGCGCCCAGCGGCGGGAGCGCGGCGGACAGTTCATTGCGCCAGACGAATCCGCGCTCGCCCATGAGCGTGAGTTCGCCGTCAAAGCCGCGGACGGTGTAGCGGTTGCCGATGGAGAGACGATCTTGCGAACTGAGCGGCGTGCCGTTCCATTGCTGGCGCCAGTGGGTGCTGTACCGCAGCCGCTGATCGGCCAGCACGAACGGGATGTCCAACGAGGCGTTGAACGACCACAGGCGCATGCGTGAGGTGCCTTCACCGAAGATCTCTTCGGGCGCCGGTATGGCGTCGAGCGCGCCTGTGCCCTTTTTGTAATCGACGGTGAGATCGAGCGTCGCGGCACCGATGAAGCGACGGTGATTGATTTCGGCCCCCCAGCCGGCCGTGCGTCTGCGCTGGACTTCGACTTCGGTGTCGTCGATGTAGTTGGACGAGGTGCGCCGCCAGCCCTTGACCCCCACGCTCGTCTTGCTGGTGGCATTGCGCCAGACAATGCGCGAGAGCTTGACGTCGACGTTGCTGCTCTTGCCGCTGTAGCGATAGTCCTGGAAGGCTCCGGCGACGGTCTGGTAATAGCTGCTGTCGCTATAGGTGGCCGTCGCCATCCAGTAGCCGAACGGAATGGCGTAATAGACGTTGTAGCCATCGGTGCTGCGCCCGGCCGAGTTGAAGGGGCCAAGCGCGTGGTTGTACGACACATAGAACAGATCGCTGAGCGCCAGCAGATTGTCGAGCGACAGGGTGGCCGTGCCCTGGTAGCGCCCTGTGCCACTGCTGCCGGCATCGTCCGCCGACAGGGACAGCCGCCAGTGGCGCGCCTGCCGCCACGAGATGACCAGATCGCTCAGGCCGGCCACGGCGTCGGCGCCTTCTGTCGGCACGATCTGGATGTCGGCCTCGATGGTGGGTGCGCGCTTGAGGTTCTCCAGCCCTTGCTCGATATCGCGCAGGTTGAGCAGATCGCCGGATTTGGCGGGGACCGTGTTGTACGCCGTGGCCCAGACTGTTTCGGCCCCTTCGGCAAAGCGGATGGCATGGATGCGACCGGGCACCAGGGTCAGTTGCAGCACACCGGATTGCAGATTCTGGTCGCCCGCTAGCACGCGCGTGGTGACGTAGCCGCGCTTGACGATGGCATTCTGGATGCGGGTCAGGACGACATTGATGCCGGTGCTGCCCAGGCAGCGCCCCACTGCGGGGTCGCCCGCTTCTTGGGCGGCAGCGATGGCCCACTGAAACGCCTCGGCGGCATCGCCGACGAGTTCGATCCGCTCGATCTGGAAGCACGGCGATTCGTCATCAGGGATCCGGGCTTCGGATGCCCTGGGCAAGCCGGGCTCTTGCAGGCGCACGTCCGGCCGTTGCTCCTGCTGCTCGCGCAGGGAGCGCTCGCGCTCTTGCTGCAACTGCTGCTCGCGCGCATCGATGCCCGGCAAGGTCGGCACCTGCGCCATCGCACCCGCACACGACAACACAAGGCCGCTACCGACCACCCACGCACGTGCGCTTGTTCTCCCACCCATCGCAATGACCCAAGCCTGATTGTTGCGTCGAGCCGTGCCATTTAGCCGCGCGGCATTATGCATTTAAGGGTAAGAGCGCCTTCCGTCATGATCAACACAGCGCTCGTCTGTGAGCGATACCTTCTTGATGGATGTCATGCGCGTATGAGACATCAGGGCTTGATGGCGATCCAGCCGCGCCGTTTGAGGAAATTCCTTACACCCTCTGTTTGGTTTTGACGCAGACACGACGCCCGCTGCTTGCCCGGCGAGCGGTGCCGCAATGAACTGTCCAGCCCGCGACCAGGCCGCCCGCCTCGGCCTTTGTCTGGCGCATACCGGCTGCATGCCCCTCATCACCGCGTGCCGCCAAGCACGCGTTTCCAGTGGCGGGCGGACGCCCCGCTCTATTCCTTCAAATATTTGTCACATACACGTCACGTTGCTTGCATACAGTCGCGCCGTTCACTTTCCACGCGTCTGATGCCCGGGGGG
This sequence comes from Rhodocyclaceae bacterium, assembly GCA_047605765.1. GTDB lineage: Bacteria > Pseudomonadota > Gammaproteobacteria > Burkholderiales > Rhodocyclaceae > JBGVSA01. The sequence goes on along the minus strand of JASGFB010000093.1, from coordinate 10,393 downwards.
GCGTCGTGCCGCATTCACCCGAGGAACCCCGATGAAACTCAAAGTGACCTGTCTCGCCGTGGCGAGCGCGCTCTTCATGCTGTCGGCTTGCGGCAGCGATAACGACGACAACGGCGGCTCTGGCGCCTCGTCGTCGGCAGCCAGCTCAGCCGCGTCGAGCGGGGCAACCGTCAGCAAGAACGTGATCTTTTTCCTGGGCGACGGCATGGGCATCACCACCATGACGGCCGCGCGCATCTACTCGGTCGGCGAAGACGGCGACCTGACGATGGACACCCTGCCGGAAACGGCCTTCGTCCACACCTATTCGAATGACGGCCAAGTGACCGACAGCGCGCCCTCGATGGCCGCTTACATGACCGGCGTGAAAATGAACAACGAGGTCATCTCGATGACCGCGGAAACCAAGGCTACCGACGCCACCGGCAAGCCCTATCACACCAGCTACGACAGCACCTGCCCGGCCAGCAACGGCGCGGCGGTCGAAACGCTGCTCGAACAGATGAAGGCAGCCGGTTACGGCACGGGCGTGGTCAGCACCGCCCGCATCACCCACGCCACGCCGGCGGCCACGTACTCGCACGTGTGCCACCGCGATGCCGAGAACACCATCGCTGCGGCCCTGGTGCCGGGCGGCACGGGCTACAACAGCAAGCTGGGCGACGGCGTCGACGTCATCCTCGGCGGCGGCAGCAGCTACTTCACGCCCAAGGAAAGCGGCGGCACGCGTAACGACAAGCGCGACCTGATCGCCGAACTGAAGACGGCCAAGTACAGCTTCGCCACCAACACCAGCGAATTCAACGCGCTGCCGGCCGACGGCAGCACCAAGATCGCCGGTCTGTTCACCAAGAGCCACATGGCGTACGACCTCGACCGCGACGCCGCCAAGGAACCGAGCCTGGCCCAGATGACCACCAAGGCCATCGACGCGCTGACGGCCCGCAAGAAGGGCTTCTTCCTGATGGTGGAAGGCGGCCGTATCGACCACGCTCTGCACGCCACCAACGCACGCCGCGCACTGCAGGACACGGTGGCCTTCGACGACGCCATCAAGGCCGCGCTGACCAAGATGGCCGCCATCGATCCGGGCCTCAAGAACACCCTGATCGTCGTCACCGCCGACCACGACCACACCCTGCAGATGAATGGCTACGCCCAACGCACGGGCAAGACCGAAGCGGGCAAGCCGGGCGTGCTGGGCCTGGTCAAGAACTACGTCAATGGTCAGCCGTCGAGCGATGTCGGCGGTCAGCCCTACACGATCCTGGGCTTCGGCAACGGTCCGCGCCGTCTGGCCACGCGCGGCGCGATCACCGACGCCGAACTGGAGAACGTCGAGTTCCTGCAGGAAGCGGTCGTGCCCCTGGCGTCCGAAACGCACGGCGGCGCCGACGTCTTCCTCGGTGCCCAGGGTCTGGGCGCAGAAAACTTCAGCGGCGTGATCACCAACACCGATGTGTACGGCCTCATCCGTACCTCGATCGGCCTGTGATTGCCAGCACCATCGACGCTAACGAACAGATAACAGGATGCCTCTCATCATGACGAACAAACACCTGCGCACCACTTCGATGGCCCTGGCGCTCGCCTGCGCACTGGGCGGCTTTGCCGGCCAGGCCGCCGCCGCTGGCGAAGCCAAGAACGTGATTTTTTTCCTGGGCGATGGCATGGGCCCGGTGACGGTGACCGCCGCCCGCATCTACAAGGGCGAACTGCAACTGGCGGTCCAGCCCGGTTCGCTGGTCAGTGCCGAACGCGCCAAGCTGACCATGCAATCGCTGCCGTATGCCGCCCGCATCAAGACCTACTCGAATGACGGCCAGACCACCGACAGCGCGCCGTCGATGTCGGCCTACATGACCGGCGTGAAGTCGAACAACGAAGTCATCTCGATGACGACCGACACGCTGGCCTACGCGCCGGACGGTTCGCAATACATCAGCGGCGAAGACACCACCTGCACCGCCACCAACGGCAAGGCCGCCGCCACGCTGCTGGAACTGTCCAAGGCCAAGGGCCGCTCGGTGGGCGCCGTGTCGACGACGCGCGTCGGCCACGCCACGCCGGCCGCCACCTATGCCCACATCTGCAACCGCAACGCCTACAACACCATCGCCGAACAATCGGTGCCCGGCCACGCCCGCTACAACGCGGCGCTGGGTGACGGCATCGACGTGCTGATGGGTGGCGGCACGCGCAACTACCTGCCCAAGTCGTCCAGCGGCAGCAAGCGCACCGACGAGGTGAACCTGGTCACCGCGATGCAGGACAAGGGCTACACCTACGTGGCCTCCGGCACGCAGCTGCGCGCGGTGAACACCACCAACACCAACAAGCTGCTCGGCCTGTTCTCGTCCAGCGAAATGGCCTACGAGCTGGATCGCGTCAATCAGAACCTGGACCAGCCCAGCCTGTCTGAAATGACCGAGAAGGCCCTTGGCGTGCTCAGCCGCAACACCAACGGTTTCTTCCTGATGGTGGAAGGCGGCCGTATCGACCATGCCCTGCACGGCACCAACGCCAAGCGCGCGCTGGTCGACACCCTGGCCTTCGATAAGGCCATCGCGACGGCACAGGCCTACATGGAAAAGCTCGATCCGGGCCTGAAGAACACCCTCATCGTCGTCACTGCCGACCATGACCACGCCATCGCCTTCAACGGCTACGGCAAGATCGGCTCGCCGATCCTGGGCAAGGTTGTCGATTACCAGACCGGCAACCTGGCGCTGGCCTCCGACGGCAAGCCTTACACCACCCTGGTGTTCGGCAACGGCGGCCGTCCGACGTCGTCGTCGCTGACCAACTCGGAAGACAACAACAAGCCGTGGGTCGCCCCGGCCCGTTCCGCCGAGCGTGAGGACGTGACGGCGGTCGATACCACGCAGGACAACTACCTGCAGGAAGTGGGCATCAACCTGGGCACGCCGGGTTCGGAAACGCACGGCGGCGGCGATGTCATGCTGTTCGCTGGCGGCGCCGGCTCGAAGATCTTCAAGGGCACCATGGACAACACCAAGGTGTTCTCGAAGGTCAAGGAAGCGGCGGGTCTGTAATGCGCAGCGCCCTCTCCCACGCACGCGCGGCAGGCGTACTGCTGGCGGCTCTGGCGATGGCGGGGGCGGCGCAAGCCGCCGCCCCGACGGTCACCGACGCCGCATCCGATCTCAATGTGCGCATCGCCTACCAGAGCCGGGTCATCGGCCACGACGGCGTGCAACGCGACACGGCCTACGCCGACATCATGTACCGGCGTAACGGACGGGTATGGGTCGAACGTGACCTGCCGCGCGCGCTCAAGGAATCGGAAGCCCACGGCCACCACGAAACGCCGGGGCCGCACGCCGGCCATGCTCACGACGAAGCCCAGGGCGCACCGCTGTACGTGCGCCGTGATACCGATGGCAAAGTGCACGTGCAGATCGCACTGCACGAACAGAAGCGTGCCATCGACATCGACCTCGCCCATTACGGCAACGTCGGTTACGGCGGTTCGTGGGCATCGGCCTACTGGCTGATCGACCCGGCCGCACTGGGTCGCATGGAAGCCTTGGGTGCGCCGCGCGACGGGGTTCAGCGCTATCGCCTCAAGCAGGGCGAGCGGACCACCCTGGTGGACTGGAACATCGCCAAGCAGTATGCGCAGCGCATCGAACAATCCGACGGCCATGGTCTGTCGCATCAGGTGATGACAGTCAACGCCATCGCGGCGCCGCGCCAGTTGCCGTGGGTCGCGCTGGACAGCTATGCCAAGGGTGATTATTCCGATCTGCTCGACTGAGCCTGCTGCCGTGCGTACGGCTTATGCGGCCGCCCCTCACAGGTCGGCCGTTTTTCATGGGCGGACGGGCTGCCCCACTACAGCGACGTCACCGTCGATGAGAGGGTGAAGCTGCTGCCCGCCGTCCCTGGCGTGTAATTGGCGCCATCCACGTACAGGCCATTGAAGAGTTCGCTATAGCTCGCCAGCGTGCCGCCGCGATACACGGTGTAGCGGCTGCCGGTCAGCAGTGCCGGGCTGCTCAGCAACACCGCCGCTGCCGAGTTCGGCAGCGTATAGGCAAAAGCCACATTGCTGCTGGCATCGCGGATCACCAGCAGGCCGGCGGCCTGATTCGACAGTGACACGGTGTTCTGCGTAGAGGCCGCGCGCGTGACGGAGCTGTTGCGCCCGCCAATGCCCACGAAGGTGCCGCCGGTGACGGTGAAGGTGTTGTTGTCGGCGTCCAGCGCGCCTTCCGGCGCCCCCGCGCCCTGCGCCACCAGCAAGCCGCCGGTGATGGTCAGCGTGCCGTTCGAATCGACGGCATCATTGAGGCTGCTCTTCACGTACAGGCGCCCGCCGTTGATGGCGATGTGCGTGCCCGCATTGAGGCCGTCATCCGTGGTGTTGAGGGTCAGCGTGCCGCCATTGATGGTCAGCACCGACTTGGCTTCGATGCCTTCGGGGCTGAGCGAATCGGTGCTCGTCTCGAACGGTGTGCCGGTGGTCGTCACCGTGATGGTGCCGCCGTTGATGGTCACGCGCGGATCGGGGTCGTCGGCGACAGTGGTGGTGTCGCCATCCTCGGCCTCCCATGAGGCGGTGATGGCCTTGTCATAGCTGGTGATATTGAGCGAACCGGCGTTGATGGCAATGAAGCCCAGGGGCGTGCTGTCGTCTTCCTTGCCCTCGACCTTGATGCCCTTGCCGGCGGCGGTGGTAATGGTCAGCGCGCCGCCATCCATGATGAAGGCGTCATTGGCGCGCAGCCCGTCCTTTTTGGCGGCATTCAGGCTCAGGGTGCCGCTGCGCAGGCGCACGTGGGCATCGCTGCACAGGGCATGCTTGGAGGCGGCGGCGATGCCGAGGGTGCCGCTGCCCGAGAAAATCAGCGGTCCTTCGCTGAAGAAGGTGGCCTTGAGATCCATCGATGAACCGTCAGCCAGCGTGCGCGCCGTCCACGTGGTGGTATCGCTGAGCGTATTGGTACCGCTGAGCGTGACGAAGGCGCGCTGCTTGGACTGGATGTTGAGGGCCGGCCCGTCGGTGCTGGCCAGGGTCACGCCGGCCAGGTCGAGCTTGAAGTCGCGGTCGCTGTAGACGGTGATGGTCTTGCCGTAGGTGCCGGAGAGCGACAACGCCACAGGCGTGGCCGCAGGTGTCGTGGCGGTGATCGTCAGGCCATGGTTGTCCTGCGCGACGGTCAGTACCGTGCTGCCGTCCTGCGTGACCACTGTACCGGTGCTGGTGCTGGCGACGGCCCAGGCGTTGCTGCCACTGGTGACAGTGAGGCTGTCGAGCGCGATCGCAACCGATACGAAGTTTGCCGTGGTGGTGTCGGCGTCGTGCGCACCGGTGGCCAGATCCCACGCGCCGGCGGCTCCTGTGGCCGCGCTGCTTTGGGTACTGCTGCTGGCGCTGCTCTGCGTGCCGCTGGACGAAGCCGCGCTGCTCGAACTGCTCGTCGTCTCGCCGCTGCTCCAGGTCACGCTGCCGCCCCCGCCGCCGCAGGCGCTCAATGCCAGCCAGATAAGCAATGCCACGCACGATGTGCCTGCCCTACACATGGTCGTCCCTCCCGATCATTCATGCGGCCGCCCTGTGCGACCGCCTTCGCGACTTTCGCGGCAGCCGTTGGCGAGGTCAATTGGAGGGAATATAAATTCTGGTAAAGGCCGTGCCGGCACGAACGGCCAGGAGGTCAAGCCAACAGCGCGGGATCCGGCGGGTTCAACTGGCGGCCGGCGGCGGCAGTTGGCGCAGGAATTCGATGACTTCTTCTTCGACCCGCGTGCGGCGCATCGGCGGCAGGCTTTGCCAGACGCGGCGGCCGTAGGGCTTGGCGATCATGCGGGGGTCGCAGATCATCCGCACCCCACGGTCACGTTCGGTGCGGATGAGGCGGCCCGCGCCCTGCTTCATGCTGATGACGGCGCGCGGCAGCTGGTATTCCATGAAAGGATTGCGGCCCTGCTTTTCCATCCACTCGACGCGCGCCTTGAGCACAGGATCGTCCGGCGGCGCAAAGGGCAGCTTGTCGATGATGACGACCGACAGCGCGTCGCCCGGCACATCGACGCCTTCCCAGAAGCTCTGGCTTGCCACCAGCACCGCGTTGCCGCGCTGGCGGAAGCGATCGAGCAACTCGGAGCGCGAGCCCTGCCCTTGCATCAGCAGCGGAAACTCCAACCCCTCGCGCGCGAAGCGCGTGGCCAGCCCTTCGTGGATGCGTTGCATGGCGCGCAAGGACGTGCACAACACGAACGTGCGGCCCAGCGCCGCGCGAATCACCGGCACCGCTGCTTCGACGATGGCATCGGCATACTCGAAGCTGTTCGGATCGGGCATGCCGGTGGGCGCGTACAGCACCGCCTGCGTGCCGTAGTCGAACGGGCTGCCCCACATGGCGGTTTCGGGCGGCTGGGTGAGTTGATCCAGGCCCAGCTCGTCGCTGTAGTGATGAAAGCTCTTGCCGACGGCCAGCGTGGCGCTGGCGAAGATCCAGCTTTTGGCGTTGCCTTCGATCTGCTTGGCGAAGATGTCCGCCACCTTCAGCGGCGTAGCGTTGAGGGCCGCCGACTGACTGAAGACTTCGATCCAGCGGATGATGTCCGGCTGCTCCACGCGACGCCAGCGTTGCAGCCGCTCGCTCACGTCGGTGGCGCGCTGCCAGCATTTTTCCAGGCCTTCGGAACGTTCGGCCTGGGTTTCGGCCAGCTCGACGAAGTGTTCGAGTTGCGTTTCGACTTCGTCCACGGCTTTGTGGAATTCGGCGTTGTCCGCCATCTGGGCGTAGCCGTAGCGGGCGTTTTCACCGGCAATCGCCAGGCGCAGATCGCGGGCAGCTTTTTCGAGCGCACGGGTAGCGTCCTGCAGCGGCACGAAGTCGCGCGCCGATGACAGTGCTTCGTTGCGCGTATCGCGCGCCAGATCGAGCAACTGGCCGGTGGACACCGATTCGCCGAAAAACAGCGAGGCGGTTTCGGGCAACTGGTGCGCTTCGTCGAAGATCACCGTATTGCAGGCCGGCAGGAGTTCGGCCATGCCTTCGTCGCGCAGCATCACGTCGGCGAAGAACAGATGGTGGTTGACCACCACCACGTCGGCCTCCTGCGCCGCACGGCGGGCCGCCATGACGAAGCACTCCTTGGCGTTGGGGCACTCCTGCCCGAGGCAGTTCTCACGCGTGGAGGTCACCTGCAGCCAGGCGGTGGAGTCTTCCGGCACTTCGGCGCACTGGGCCTTGTCGCCCGTTTTGGTGACCTTGGCGAAACGGGCAATGGTGCGTACGTGCGCGACGTCTTCGCGGCTGAAGAACCGCCCTTCGATCTGGGCACGCTCCAGGTGGTAATGGCAGACGTAGTTGGCGCGTCCCTTGAGGAGCGCCACCGTGACCGGCACGCGCAGGGCGTTGCGCACAGCCGGTAGATCGCGGTGGAAAAGCTGGTCCTGCAGGGTCTTGGTGCCGGTGGAGATGATCACCTTGCCGCCGGACAGCAGCGCCGGCACCAGATAGGCAAAGGTCTTGCCGGTGCCGGTGCCCGCCTCCGCCACCAGCACGCGGTTGCCTTTGACGGCGGCGGCGATGGCCTGGGCCATTTCCAGCTGCTGCGCGCGCGGGCGAAAGCCCGGTATGACGCGCGCGAGCGTGCCGTCGTCGGCGAAGTGGCTGGCAATGTCCTGCATGTGAAATTCTGAAGCGAACTGGCCCGCGATGTTAGCACGCGGCTTGTGGGCGGCGCCGCCGACCGGGATAATCGCCGGTTTGCCCAGCCGGAACCCATTTGTGGCGCGGAATCTCGATACGTTCAAAGCACGCTTGTTGGCCTATCTCGACTTGATCTTCGTCGATCATGGCTTTTTCCGTGTCGTCTACAACAATCTGTATGCCCTGCCCGGCGGTCTCTACCGCTGCAGCCAGCCCTCGCCCGGCCAGATCCGCAAATACCATCGCAAGTACGGCATCCAGAGCATCGTGAACTTGCGCGGGGCGGACGATAGCGGCCGTTACGCGCTCGAAGAGACCACTTGTCGCGAATTGGGCATTACGCTCATCAACCATCGCGGCATCCTCTCGCGCAGCGCGCCCGAGGTCGACGCGATCCGCGCCACGCGCGATCTGTTCGCCAGCATGGACTATCCGGCGCTGATCCACTGCAAGTCGGGGGCCGATCGCGCCGGCTTCGCCTCGGTGCTGTACCGGCACTTCCGCCTCGGCGAGCCGATCGATCAGGCGCTGCGCGAACTGGGCTGGATCTACGGCCACATCCGGGCGTCCAAGACCGGCGTCCTGGACGCCTTCTTTTACGATTACCTGGCGTACAACGCCCGCACACCCATCGATTTCATGACGTGGGTCGAGACGGTCTATAACCGTGAGGAACTGCGCGCGCGCTTCCACGCCAAGGGCTGGGCCGATTTCGTCGTCGACAAGGTGCTCGACCGCGAATGAGCCTGATGCGCCCAAGGGCGCTTTACCGACGGTACAACCACGCATGAAAGATTCTTTCCAGCTCTACCGGCGTCTGATCGTCTACATCAAACCGTATTGGCGCGTCTCGCTGCTGTCGATGGGGGCAATGGCGATCGCCGCCGGCATGAATCCGGTGCTGCCGAGCCTGGTCAAGCCGCTGCTCGACGAGAGCCTGATCGCCAAGAACACCACTTCGATGTGGCAGGTGCCCCTGCTCATCCTGCTGGTGGCGGTGATCAAGGGGCTGGCCGAATACACCGCCAACGTCGCCAGCCAGTGGGTCGCCAACAAGGCCATCGAAGATCTGCGCCGCAAGGTCTTCGACCACCAGATGCTGCTGCCGGTCTCGGCCCACCAAGAGCAGACTTCGGGCCGCATGCTGTCGCGCATCACCTACGACATCCCGCAAGTGGGCTCAGCGCTGTCGACGGCCTGGATCGTGGTGATCCAGGATTCGCTGACCATCGTCGCGCTGTCGTGCGCCCTGTTGTGGCAGGCCTGGCACCTGACGCTGGTGATGCTGGCCATCGGGCCGGTGGTGGCCTGGGTGATCCGCAAGGCCAGCCGTGGCATGCGCGCCTCCAACCGCCAGATGCAGGACCGCATGGCCGAAATGACCAATGCCGTCGAAGAATCGCTCTCCGGCCTCAAGGAGATCAAGATCTTCGGCACCCAGCGCCATGAGTCGTCGCGCTTCGAGCACATTGCCGTGCGCCTGCGCAAGGAGACCATGCGCGTGGTGCGCCTGTCGGCCGCCAACGTGCCGTTGGTGCAGATACTGGCTTCGGCCGCCGTGGCGCTGGTGATCTACATCGCCTCCAGCCTGACGCGCAACAACCTGCTCACGCCGGGCGAATTCGTCGCCTATGTGGCGATGATGGCGATGCTGTTCGAGCCGATTCGCCGCCTGACCAACATCAACGCCACCATCCAGCGTGGTCTGGCCGGCGCGCAGAGCATTTTCGAACTGCTCGATGCCGAACCCGAAACCGACGAAGGCACGCGCACGCTGACGCGCGCCAGCGGCACCATCGCGCTGAACGGTGTGAGCTTCCGCTATCCGCGTCAGGACCGTTGGGCAGTGCGTGACTTCTCGCTTGACGTGCACGCCGGCGAAACGGTCGCCCTGGTGGGTGCCTCCGGCAGCGGCAAGACCACCCTGTTCGCTTTGCTGGCGCGCTTTTTCGAACCGCAGGAAGGCCACATCGACTTCGATGGCATCGACATGCGCGAACTGCGCCTGGCCAGCCTGCGCGCCCAGATCGCCATGGTCGGCCAGCACGCTGCCCTGTTCGACGACACGGTGGCCGCCAACATCGCGTACGGCACCAGCGGCGCTGCGGAAGCGGACATCATCCGCGCGGCCCAGCAATCGCACGCGTGGGAGTTCATCCAGAACCTGCCCGACGGTCTTGGCACGCGCATCGGCACCAACGGCAACCAGCTCTCCGGCGGGCAGCGCCAGCGCCTGGCCATTGCACGCGCCTTTCTCAAGAACGCGCCCATCCTGCTGCTGGACGAAGCGACCTCGGCGCTCGACAACGAATCCGAACGCGTGGTGCGCGAGGCCCTCGTCGAGTTGCGGCGCGACCGCACGGTGCTGGTCATCGCGCACCGCCTGTCCACCATTCGCGATGCACATCGCATTGTGGTGATGGAACACGGCGAGATCGTCGAGATCGGCACGCATGCGCAACTGGCCGAAGCCGGGGGCGCCTATGCCAAGCTGCTGCAAAGCGGCGAGCAGATCATCGACGAGGCCTACGAACCGCTCGGCAGCCGGTGACCGGACGGGCGCGGCGCATCACGCGCAGCGCCCCAAAAAAAACAGGCGCCGAAGCGCCTGAATGCGGCTGAATCCTATTGGGGGATCGCCGTGTGAGGAGACAACCTGGATGGGCCCTGCGGCCCATCGCGTCGACCTCTTTCTTGCAGAA
>JASGFB010000092.1:0-19591 GCA_047605765.1 Rhodocyclaceae bacterium | reverse complement strand
GGCCGCAAGGCGCCGCCGCCCCGGCCGCCACCCCTGCCGCGCCGGCCGCCGCTGCCGCCAAGGGCGGTATCGATCTGGCGCGCTGGAAGCTCCAGTTGCCGGTCGACCCCATCGACGTGCCGACCGACAAGCTGCTGGCCGGCTACCAGGACAAGTTCTTCTACGTCGACAAGAAGGATGGCGCCTTGGTGTTCTGGTGCCCGGCGGCGGATTTTTCGACCACCGCCAACACCAAGTATCCGCGCAGCGAATTGCGCGAGATGCTCGATGCGCGCGATGCCGCGGTCAACTGGGGCTGGCGCGGCACACATGTTTTGAACCTGCGTGGTGCGGTGATGGAAGTCTCGCCCAGCGGCAAGACCATCGTCATGCAGATCCATGCCGTCATGCCCGACGGCAAGAACGCGCCGCCGCTGGTCAAGGGGCAGTTCTACAAGAACAAGCTCGATTTTCTGGTCAAGAATTCGTCGGCCGGCGGCAAGGACACGCATTACGTCTTCGACGACATCGAACTGGGCAAGCCGTATGACGCTCAGATCAAGGTGGTCGATGGCGTGTTGACGATGACCGTCAATGGCCAGAGCAAGACGGTGGATTTCGTCGCCCAGGATGCCGGCTGGAAGGACCTCAAGTACTACTTCAAGGCCGGCAACTATCTGCAGGACCGCCAGCCTTCCGGCTCGACGGCGGGCGCGTTGGTCAAGATCTACGCACTCGACACGCATCACGCCGAATAATCTGTATTTCGCCGCGCCTCGGTGCGGCTGTGGTATCGTCATCGCGCCCGGTTCTCGCTGGGCGCGAAGTGGCGGCCTCTCCGGCCGTGCCTTGTCTCCCCGCGGTACCCCGTTCATGTTTCGCCTGCCTGCGATTTTTCCGCTCGTTGCCATGTCGCTCATGGCCCATATCACCATGTCCGGCGGGCGCATCTCGGCATCCCTGTTCGCGCTCCAGCGTGACGGCTCCACCCTGATGGCGGGGCTGGCCTATGGCCTCTACAGCCTGCTGCCGGCGCTCGCCTCGATCCACATGGGGCGCTGGGTCGATCAGGTCGGCCCGCGCCGCGTCATGCACATCAGCCTGATCGTGATGACTGCCGGCCTGATCGTGCCGGCCCTGTGGCCGAGCCTGCCGGCGGTGCTACTGTCGGCGGCGCTGGGCGGTTTCGGTTTTTCGAGCTACATGCTGGCGGCCAATGTGGTGGTGTCGTTCATGCCCGTGCAGCACAGCTCCGAGCGCGTTGGCATGCTGGCGTGGCTGCAGATCGGCACGTCGGTGTCGGCCGTGGTCGGCCCCAGCCTGGCCGGATTGTTGATCGATCTGGCGGGTTACCGCGCGCTGTTCGTCACCCTGGCCGTCATCGTCGGCACCGGCTGCCTGCTGTCGCATCGCATCGCGCTGCCCGAGGGCGTACGCCGCCGCAACAACGCCGGTGCGCTGGCGATCCTGCACGAGGTGGCGACCACGCCGCGCCTGTTGCGTATCTATCTCATCGCATTGTCATTGTCGCTGGCGTGGGATGGCTTCAGTTTCATGGCGCCGGTGCTCGGACACGAGCGCGGCTATTCGGCCTCGCAGGTGGGGCTGGTGTTGTCGACCTTCGCCTGTGGCACGCTGGCGATCCGCATGGCGCTGCCGTGGCTGTCACGCCGCCTGCCGGAGTGGCGCATGTTGACCATGGCCTGTGCGCTCACCGCGAGCGTCTTCCTGCTCTTGCCGATCGCCCACAGCGCGCCGCTGCATGCGGCATTGGGTTTCATCTACGGCCTGTCGGCCGGGGTCGGCCAACCCAACATCCTCAACCTCATCTACCACAGCATGCCGCCGGAAAAAGCCGGCCAGGGCGTGGGCCTGCGTTCCATGATCGGCGGCATCTCCGGGCTCGGCGGGCCATGGCTGTTCGGCATCATGTCGGCGCTGTTCTCGGCCGCGCCGGTGTTCATCATGGTCGGCTGCATCATGGGCGTGGCAAGCTGGCAGGCACATCGCGCCAGCCATGAGCGCGAACCGCACGACGAGTGCTGACCTCAGCGCTTGGCGCTGTCCAGCGTGACCTGATGCACGCCGTGCCCGGCGCGCAGCGCGTGTAGCGCCGTATTGATGGCCGCCATGGGCGCATGCCGGACGCCGATGCGCACTTCGTCCTCGGTGCTGTCGGGCGTGCTCTTGACGTTGACCGTCTCCTGTACGAGGCCGGCCTGCTTGATGGTGTCGCTGATGCTTGCCAGCGAGCAATGCGTGTGCTCGACGTTGAGCGTGATGATCCACGTCTGGCGGGCAGCGCGCATGCGCGATTCGATCGGCTTGACGACTACCAGGATGATCAGCATGAGGGCGGTGGCGCCGATGGCGGCAAAGTACATCCCGCCGCCTGCCGCCAGCCCCACGGCGGCCACGCTCCACAGGCTGGCGGCGGTGGTCAGGCCGTGGATGATCTGCCGCCGCAGCATGATGGTGCCGGCGCCCAGAAAACCGATGCCGCTGGCCACCTGCGCGGCCACGCGCGACACATCTAGGCGTACGTCCCCCGGCTGGTTGAGCGCATCGGCGAAGCCATAGGCCGACACCAGCATGAACAGCGCGGCGCCCACCGAGACCATCATGTGCGTGCGCAGACCCGCCGCCCAGGCGAGCCGTTCGCGATCCAGCCCGATGAGGGCGCCGAGCACGGCGGCCAGCGCGAGGCGTAGCAGGATATCGGTGTGATCGATCATCGGTGAGTTCCCCTCTCCGCTGTCAGCGCAGTGACGGCGTGATGCGTTGTTCCCTTTGCCAGCACGCTGCGCGCCGTGACCCGGGCCGTCTATCATGGGGAACGCGTATCGCATGCATGCGGTCCGGGTCTTGCGTTGCAGACCCCCACAACACACAGAGAGGAACCCCCGATGAGCCAAGGGCCACAGGGCGGCTTTGCCGCCGCCACGCCGCCGCAGGCGACCACCCTCCATACCGACGACAACGGTCTGCGCACCGGCGACGCCGTCGTTACCGTGGCGGGCCAGGCCGTGCCGGTGTATTTCGCGGCGCCACACGGGGTGGCCTCGCCCCCCATCGTGCTGGTGGTGCAGGAAATCTTCGGCGTGCACGAGCACATCCGCGATGTGACGCGGCGACTGGCCAAGCTCGGTTACCTGGCGGTGGCGCCGGAACTGTACGTCCGCCAGGGCGACCCGCGCAGCATTCCGACCATCGACGAACTGCGCGAGAAGATCATCTCCAAAGTGCCGGACCAGCAGGTTTTCGACGATCTGGATGCCTGCATCGACTGGGCGGTGGCACAGGGCGGTGACGGCGCGCGTGTGGGCCTGACCGGCTTTTGCTGGGGCGGGCGCATCGCCTGGTTGTACGCGGCACGCCAGCCGCGCCTGAAAGCAGCGGTGGCGTGGTACGGCAAGCTCGTCGGCCCGACCAACGCGCTCAGCCCGCGTCATCCGGTGGATGTCGCCATCGGGCTGTTGGCGCCGGTGCTCGGCCTGTATGGCGAGCAGGACGGCGGCATTCCACTCGACACCGTGCACCAGATGCAGGAACTGCTCGTGACCGGCGGCACGCCGTCGCACATCGTGGTCTATCCGGGGGCGGGGCACGCCTTTTTCGCGGATTACCGTCCGAGCTATCACGCACCTTCGGCGCAGGCCGCCTGGAGTGAGCTCGAAGCATGGTTGGCGCGCTGGCTGTAGCCACGTAAACGAAAACGCCCGGCGCGCCGTTGCAGGCGGGCCGGGCGTGAGGGTGCCGGGCGCAGGGGTTACGCGTCGGTGTCGAACAGCGAATGCGCCGATGCCGCCGGGGCGATCGGGGTGGCCAGCACCTTGTCGATGCGTTTGGCATCCATGTCCACGACCTCCAGGCGCCAGTCTTCCCAGTCGACCGAGTCCCCGGTGCGCGGCACGCGGCCGAGCAACAGCATGAGCATGCCCGACAGCGTGTGATAGCGATTGCGCTCTTCTTCCGGGACGTTCTTCAGGTCGAGCTTGTCTTTCAGCTCGGGGATCGGGATGAGGCCGTCGAGCAGCCAGGTACCATCCTCGCGCTGCAGGGCCCAGGCATCTTCCACGTCGCGCGGGGTGAATTCGCCGGTGACCGCTTCGAGCAGATCCTGCAGCGTCACCAGGCCTTCGATCTCGCCGTATTCGTCGATGACGAAGGCCATCTGGATGTTGTTGGCGCGGAAGTTCTCCAGCAGTTCGAGGCCGGTCAGGGTCTCGGGCACGAAGACGCAGGGCGACAGGTTGCGCGACAGATCGGGCTTTTCGCCGCGCAATGTCTGCGACAGGATCTGCTTGGCATGGATCACGCCGAGCAGGTTTTCCAGCCCGCCACGGCAGACCGGAAAACGCGAGTGTTCGGATTCGGACAGGCGACGCAGGTTTTCTTCCACCGGCTGGGCCACGTCCATCACGATCATGTCCGAGCGCGGGATCATCAGCGAGCCGAGCTGGCGGTCGTCGAGGCGGAACACGTTGCGCAGCATTTCGTGCTGATGGTGTTCGATGGCGCCGGTTTCCGAGCCCTCGTCGATGAGGGCGTGGATTTCTTCTTCGGTGACGCCCTGGGCGGCGTTCTGGCGCACGCCCAGCAGGCGCAGCAGGGTGTTGGTGGAGCCCGACAGCAGCAGCACGAACGGGCGTGCCACGGCGGCCAGCACCTGCATCGGCGGCGCCACCAGCCGCGCCACCGATTCGGCGCTGATCTGGCCCAGGCGCTTGGGGACGAGTTCGCCGATGACGATCGACACGTAGGTGACGACCACCACCACCAGCGCGGTGGCGGCGATGCGGCTGCCGCGCTCGGCCATGCCGTACTGTTGCAGCCAGTTGCTCAGCGGTTCGGCCAGGGCCGCTTCACCGACGATACCGTTGAGGATACCGATCGAGGTGATGCCGATCTGGATGGTGGACAGAAAGCCGGTCGGGTCTTGCCCGATCTTGAGGGCGACGGCCGCGGCGACGTCGCCATCCGCGGCAAGTTTCATGAGACGTCCGCGCCGCGCGGTGACCAGCGCGATTTCGGACATGGCGAAGAGGCCGTTGATCAGGATGAGGCCAATCAGCAGCAGGATTTCCATCGAAGGACCTATAGGGTACGCCCGCACACGGCGGGCCACGCCCGCCATCATACCGGAACGTCATCGGTGTCCCCGCCTGGGGGTGGAAGGGGCCCTGGGCGCCGTGGACGGCACCCGGGCTATATTCAAAGAGCTTGGCGTTCTATGAACGCGCGGATTGCCGCGATATAGTCGGGTTCATCTCATTGGCCGCGTCGGTATGGCACGGGCGTTGCATGGCCGTTCCGGCGCACTCTTGAAAATTAAGGAGCGAGCATGGTGTCTTGGTGGCGGACGTGGCGTGTGGCGGCGGCGGTCATGGTTCTGGCGGCGACGGCAGCAACGGGGGTGGCGCGCGCGGCGGATCTAAAGATCGGGCTGGCGGCGGATGTGTCGTCGCTGGATCCGCATTTCGTCAATATCGCGCCCAACATCGCGTTTTCTCAGCACATTTTCGACGCGCTGGTGCATATCGACGCCAATGGTCATTATCAGCCGGGCCTGGCTACGTCGTGGCGCGCGGTCGACCCCACCACGTGGGAATTCAAACTGCGTCGCGGCGTCAAGTTTCATGACGGCAGCGATTTCACGGCCGAAGACGTCATCTTTTCGCTCGACCGGCCGGCCACGCTGACCAACAGCCCGGGCCCATTCACCAGCTACACCAAGCAGATCGTCGCCAAGCAGGCGGTCGATCCCTATACCGTGCGCCTGAAGACGGCTGCGCCCTATGGCCCCTTGCCGCTGGACATCAACACGATCTTCATCGTGTCGAAAAAGGCCGCTCAGAACGCCACCACCGAAGACTTCAACAGCGGCAAGGCGTTGATCGGCACCGGGCCGTTCAAGTTCGCCAGTTTCCGTCGCGGCGAATCGATCGAAGTGGTGCGCAATGATCAATATTGGGGCACCAAGCCGGCCTGGGACCGCGTGACCTTCAAGATCATCACCAACGATGCGGCGCGCACGGCCGCCTTGCTGGCGGGTGACGTGGACGCCATCGAAAACGTGCCCACCGCCGACATCGCGCGGCTCAAGACCAACAACAAGATCCACCTCGAGCAGCGCGCCTCCTGGCGCACCATCTTCTGGCACCTGGATCAGTTCCGCGACCAGTCGCCCTATATCACCGACAAGGCCGGCAAGCCGCTCGCCAAGAACCCGCTCAAGGACATCCGCGTACGGCAGGCCATCTCGAAGGCCATCAATCGCCAGGCACTGGTCGAGCGCACCATGGAAGGACTGGCCACGCCGGCATCGAACATCGTCGCGCCGGGCATCCTCGGCCACAACGATGCCGTCAAGGTCGAAGCCTACGACGTGGCGGGCGCCAAGAAGCTGCTGGCCGACGCCGGCTATCCGGACGGTTTTGCCATCACGCTGCACGGGCCGAACAATCGCTACATCAACGACGAGCAGATCGTGCAGACCACCGCGCAACTGCTTACGCGGGCCGGCATCCAGACCAAGGTCGAAACCCTGCCGCTGGCGACGTACTTCGGCAAGGCGCGCGCCTCCGAATACAGCATGTCGCTGCTCGGCTGGGGCTCGCTGGCAGGTGATTTCGCGCTGCGCACGCTGCTGGGCACGCCCAATCCGGATACGGGGTGGGGCACCTGGAACTGGGGCAAGTACAGCAACCCCAAGCTCGATCAGTTGATTGCCGCGTCGCTGGCATCGGTGGATGACGCCAAGCGGGCGCAGATCGCGCGCGAGGCGGCGGCGCTGGCCCTCAAGGATTACGCGCTGATTCCGTTGCATCACCAATACGCCACGTGGGCGGTGAAGCAGGGGATCCGCTACACGCCGCGAGTGGACGAATTCACGTTCGCCCACCAGTTCACGCCGCAGTGAGGCGGCGCGGCGCTTGGTGAATTTGTGATGCGATCCGGGTGCGCATGGCGCATCCGGGCGCATAACGTGGTACCAATAACAGACCGTGTCCGCCGCCCCGTGCGGACAGCGGCTGCGCCACACCGGCGCGGGTGGAGACAGGCGATACGGCGGGGCAACTGCGAGGCAGCAAGACGATGTGTCAGTTGTTGGGCATGAATTGCAACAAGCCTGCGGCCATTACCTTTTCATTCGAAGGGTTCTGCCGGCGGGGCGGCATCACCGGCGAACACGCCGACGGCTGGGGGATCGCGTTCTTCGAAGACCGCGGCTGCCGGCTGTTCATCGACGAGCAGGCCTCGTGCTGCTCGCCACTGGCGGAGATGATCCGCAACTACCCCATCAAGTCGCGCAACGTCATCGCACACATCCGCAAGGCCACGCAGGGCGTGGTGGCGCTGCAGAATTGCCACCCGTTCCAGCGCGAACTGTGGGGGCGCCACTGGATCTTTGCCCACAACGGCGATCTCAAGGGTTTCGACCCTCGCCTCGGCGGGCTCTACAGCCCGGTGGGGGATACCGACAGCGAACGCGCCTTCTGTTACCTGCTGCAATGTCTGCGCGCCGAGTTCGGCGACACGCCGCCCAGCCTGCCGGCGCTATACCTGGCCCTGCAGGGGTTTGCTGCCGAGGTGGCGCGATTCGGCGTCTTCAATTTCATGCTGTCCAACGGCGAGGCGCTGTTCGCGCATTGCTCGACCAATCTGCACTACGTGCTGCGCCAGTCGCCATTCGCATCGGCCAAGCTGGTCGACTGTGACGTCACCATCGACTTCAACCGGCACAACCATCTTGACGACCGCATGGCCGTCATCGCCACCCAGCCGCTGACCAGCAATGAAGCCTGGCAGGCCTTCGCGCCCGGCGAGCTGAAGCTGTTCGTGGGCGGCGCCCCGTCCGACGGCTTGGTGCGCTCGCCATTGGCCGCCTTCGCCACCTGACGACGGCGCGCCCGCCAGGCGCCACCCCCATATAGCAAACCCCCGCGCGCCTTCTCGGCCCCGGGGGTTTTTACTGGGTGCTCGCGCCGCGCGCCATGCTGCCGACGCGTCGCCGACACCGTTCATAGGTACGGGTCGATTGATTATCGGTTTGGCTGCACTACGCTGAGTGCTGCAACGCATTGCCAAGCGGGTTGCAGCCGCGCCTGAGCGTGCGCGCAGAATGGGTATGGCGGTGTGTCCCGCGCCCGTCTTTCAATCGATTCAACCCTGACAGGAGAACGAGATGTCATTGCGCATCAACGATGTCGCGCCCAATTTCACGGCGCAGACCACGCATGGGACGATAGATTTTCATGAGTGGATCGGCGATCAATGGGCGATCCTGTTTTCGCACCCGAAGGATTTCACCCCGGTGTGTACCACCGAGCTGGGCTACATGGCCCGGATCGAGCCGGAATTCACGCGTCGCCATGCAAAGCTCATCGGCCTGTCGGTGGATTCGGTCGACAACCATGCCAAATGGTCTGCAGACATCGAAGAAACGCAGGGCGCAGCGGTCAAGTACCCCATGATCGGCGATACCGATCTGGCCGTCGCCAAGCTCTACAACATGCTGCCGGCCGAAGAAGAAGGCACGTCGGAAGGCCGCACGCCGGCCACCAACGCCACCGTGCGCTCGGTCTTCGTCATCGGGCCGGACAAGCGCATCAAGTTGATGCTGACCTATCCCATGACCACCGGGCGCAACTTCGACGAAATCCTGCGCGTACTCGATTCGATGCAATTGACCGCCCGGCACAAGGTGGCCACGCCCGCCAACTGGAAACAGGGCGAGGACGTCATCATCACGGCCGCCGTCTCGAACGAGGAGGCCGCGCAGCGCTTCCCGGGGTTCAAGACCATCAAGCCCTACCTGCGCACGACCGGCCAGCCCGACTGAACGGCGACCGCCGGGTGTGCGGTGGACGGCGCACCCGGCGCAGGGGAGAAGGACGACCATGATCTTCCGGCAACTGTTTGATGGGACGTCATCGACGTACACCTATCTGTTGGGCGACGGCGGCGATGCCGTACTCATCGATCCGGTCTTCGAACAGGCGCCGCGTGATCTGGCGCTGGTGCAAGAGCTTGGTCTGGTGTTGCGCGCCACGCTCGATACGCATGTGCATGCCGATCACGTCACCGGCGCGTGGCGGCTCCGGCAGCGCTGTGGCAGTGCCATTGCACTGGCCGAAGCGGCGGGGGCGTCGGGGGTAGGGCGCGCCTTGCGCCATGGCGATCGCATCGAACTCGGTACGCGCCATCTGGCGGTGCGCGCCACGCCTGGTCACACCAACGGGTGCCTGACTTACGTTCTCGATGATCACAGCATGGCGTTCACCGGCGACAGCCTGCTCATACGCGGCTGCGGCCGTACCGATTTTCAGCAGGGCAGTGCGCAGCGCCTGTTCGCTTCGGTGCGCGAGCAGATCCTCACCCTTGCCGATGACTGCCTGTTGTACCCGGCACACGACTATCGCGGTGTGACGGTCAGCAGTGTGGCCGAGGAGCGGCGCTTCAATCCACGCCTGGGCGGCGACGTGGACGAGGGCGATTTCATCGGCTACATGGACAATCTGAATCTGCCGCACCCCAAGCAGATGGCGCAGGCCGTGCCGGCCAACCTGCGCTGTGGGCAGCCGGATGGCGACGCGCCCCTGGCGGATCAGGCTGAATGGGCGCCGCTGACACTGCGCTTCAGCGGCGTGTGGGAGATCGAACCCATGGCCTTGCTGGAGCACGCGGCGCGCATCCAGGTGGTCGACGTTCGTGAGGCGCCGGAATTCATCGATCGATTGGGACATCTGCGCGGCGCGCACCTGGTGCCGCTGTCGCAGCTCACCGCGCGGCTCGACGAGCTCGACCGCAGCCGGCCGCTGGTGGCTGTGTGCCGGTCCGGCGTGCGCTCGGCGCAGGCCTGTGTGCTGTTGGCCAAGGCGGGCTTCGACAAAGTGGCCAACCTGGCCGGTGGCATGCTGCGCTGGCGGGCCGAGGGATTGCCGATAGCCGTCGACAGCGCGTGACGCGGGCGCGCCCGCCGAGGCCTTGGCGGCGCGGCGGCGGGCCGGTGCTCGCGGGTTATACTCGCGGGCCATGACCGCCTTCCTCGTGCGCCGCATCCTGCAAGCCTGTGCCGCTCTGTTGGCGATGTCGGCGCTCGTGTTCGTCGGCGTCTATGCCATCGGCAACCCGGTCGAGATCTTCGTTGGTTCACAGGCCGATCCGGCCGAGATCGCACGCACCGTGGCGGCGCTGGGGCTGGACAAGCCCCTGTGGGAGCAATACCTGCTGTTCGTGCGCCACGCCCTGTCCGGTGATCTGGGCCGCTCTTTCGCGCAGGGCGTGCCAGCCTTGCCGCTGGTGCTCGAACGCATGCCGGCGACGCTCGAACTGGCGGTATGCGCGCTGCTCATCGCCGTGGTGGCCGGCATCCCGCTCGGGCTCCTGGCCGGCATGCGGCCCGATTCGTGGTGGGGCCACACCATCATGGCCGGTTCCATTCTCGGTTTTTCGCTGCCCACGTTCTGGGTCGGGCTCATGCTCATCATGCTGTTCGGCGTGCAACTGGGCTGGCTGCCGGCCAGTGGCCGGGGCGCGACGACCGATGTGCTGGGCATCCCCTTGTCGATGTTCTCGCTCGACGGGCTGCGGCACATGCTGCTGCCGGCCTTCAATCTGGCGCTGTACAAGTTGTCGCTGGTCATCCGTCTGACGCGCTCGGGCACGCGCGAGGCGTTGGCGCAGGACTACGTCAAGTTCGCCCGCGCGCGCGGCCTGCATGCCCGCCGCATCGTCGGCGTCCACGTACTCAAGAACATCCTGGTGCCGATCCTGACCGTCATCGGCCTGGAGTTCGGCTCGTTGATCGCGTTCGCGGTAGTCACCGAATCGATCTTCGCCTGGCCCGGCATGGGCAAGCTGCTCATCGATTCCATCACCGTGCTGGATCGGCCGGTCATCGTGGCGTACCTGATGATCGTGGTGGTCATCTTCGTGCTCATCAATCTGGTGGTGGATCTGCTGTATTCGGTACTCGATCCGCGCGTACGCGTCGCCGGGGAGGACGCATGACCCCGCACAGCCTGCTGCAGCGTGCCTGGGGCGCTTTCCGCGGCCGTCCCTTGCCCCTGATCGGCGCCGCGCTGCTGCTGGTGTTTCTGCTGCTGGCCGCGCTGGCCCCCTACATCACGCCGCAGAACCCCTATGACCTGCAGCAGCTGGATATCCTCGACGGACGCCTGCCGCCGGGCAGTCATGCCACCGAAGGGGGTTACACCTATTGGCTGGGCACGGACGAGCAGGGCCGTGATCTGTGGTCGGCCATCCTGTTCGGGCTGCGCACGAGCCTGCTGGTGGGCGTGGCCTCGACGGCGGTGTCGCTGGTCATCGGCACCTTGCTGGGCATGCTGGCGGCGTATCGCGGCGGTTTCTTCGATGCCTTGCTGATGCGCGTGGCCGATCTGCAGTTGTCGTTCCCCAGCATTCTGGTGGCGATGATCCTGGTGGCCGTGTTCGGGCGGGGCGTCGACAAGGTGATCGCCGCGCTGATCATCGTGCAGTGGGCTTACTACGCACGCACGGCGCGCAGCGCGGCGCTGGTCGAGCGCCGCAAGGAATACGTCGAAGCGGCGCGTTCGCTCGGCCTGTCGGCACCGCGCATCATCGTCGGCCACCTGTTGCCCAACTGCCTGCCGCCGCTGATGGTGGTGGCGGCGCTGCAGGTCGCCTCGGCCATCGCGCTCGAAGCGACGCTGTCCTTCCTCGGGGTGGGGCTGCAGGTGACCGAGCCGTCGCTGGGGCTGCTGATTTCGAATGGCTACAAATATCTGTTGTCGGGTAATTACTGGATCAGTTTCTTTCCCGGCCTGGCACTGCTGCTGACCATCGTGGCGATCAATCTGGTCACCGACCATCTGCGCGACGTGCTCAATCCCCGCCTGCAGCGCTGAATGCGCCCGGCGCCGGCCCGCGCCGCGTGTGCGGCGGCTGCGCGGCAGGCGTAGAATGGCCGGCCTCTTGTCCGCCATCAACAAGGGTCCGCCTTGATCCGCATCCCCAAGACCGTACTCGTCCCCATGATCGTGGCGTGTGCGCTGTTCATGGAAAACATGGACTCCACCGTCATCGCCACGTCGCTGCCGACCATTGCGCGCGATCTCAACGAGGACCCCATCGCGCTCAAGCTGGCGCTGACGTCCTACCTCGTGAGCCTGGCCGTGTTCATCCCGATCAGTGGCTGGATGGCCGACCGCTTTGGCGCGCGCACGGTGTTCCGCTCGGCCATTGCGGTGTTCATGGGCGGTTCGATCCTGTGCGCGCTGTCCGACACCCTGGCGGGCTTCGTCGCCGCGCGCTTCGTGCAAGGCATGGGGGGCGCGATGATGGTGCCGGTGGGGCGGCTGGTGGTGCTGCGCACGACCACCAAGGCGGAGTTGGTGCGCTCGCTCAGCTACCTGACGATTCCGGCGCTGGTCGGGCCGGTGATCGGGCCGCCGTTGGGGGGCTTCATCACCACGTACTTCCATTGGCGCTGGATCTTCTTCATCAATATTCCGATCAGCATCATCGGCATCGTGCTGGCGGCCAAGTACATCGAAAACCTCAAGGAAGACGTCGTCTCGCCGCTCGACTGGCGCGGCTTCATCCTGTCGGCTTTCGGGCTGTCCGGCCTCATGCTGGGCCTGGCCACCGCCGGCCGCCACATGGTGTCGACCAGCGTGTCGGCGGCCTGCGTCATCGGTGGCATCTGCATGCTGGCGGCCTACTTGTACCTGGCCAGGCGCAACCCGCACCCGCTGATGAATCTGGGATTGTTCCGCATTCAGACTTTCCGTGCCGGCGTGGTCGGTGGATTCTTCTTCCGCATCGGTATCGGCGCAATTCCGTTTTTGCTGCCGTTGATGCTGCAATTGGGCTTTGGGCTCAACTCGTTCGAATCCGGCCTGCTGACGTGTGCCTCGGCCGCCGGCGCGCTGTTCATGAAGACCATCGCGGCGACGATCCTGCGCCGCTTCGGGTTCCGCCGCGTGCTGCTGGTCAACGCCGTCAGCACTGCACTGTCGCTGGCCATCATCGGTTTGTTCACCCAGGCCACGCCGCATCTGCTGATCATTGCTTTTCTGCTGCTCAGTGGCTGCCTGCGCTCGCTGCAGTTCACCAGCCTCAATGCGCTGTCATACGCCGACATTGAACAGCGCAACATGAGCCAGGCCACCAGTCTGGCCAGCGTGGCGCAGCAACTGGCCGCGGGCACCGGCGTAACGGTGGGGGCCTTCGCCTTGCAGGCTGCCAGCCATCTGCAGGGCCACGCCAGCGTGGTGGCGGCCGATTTTCTGCCGGCCTTCCTGGTGGTGGCGCTGGTGTCGGCATCGTCGCTGTTCGTGCTGGCGCGCTTGCCGCGCCATGCCGGCGCCGATATCTCCGGACATCGCCACGGCAAGGCCGAGGCCACCGCCGAGGCCGGCGACGCCCGCTGACGCTGCGCGTCAAAACTGGAAAGCATTGGAATTTTTCTTTGTTGGCGCGGCGCCGGGGCCTTCGTACCATGGCCTTCACGCAACGACAAAGAGAGAGGCCTGCATGCTCCGAATGGATCGTTCCTGTTGCCGGCGGCACCATGACGCATTCGCTGCCCACGCGTGAGCGCAACGCCCTGCGTGGGCTGTTCGACAAGCCGGAGTTTTCGGTGGACGAGGTCCTGGCCGTCGATTACCGCGTCATTCGCCGACTGCCCGGGGTCGGCCCTAAAGGCATCGAACACATCCGCCAGTGGATCGAGGCGCATGGCCGCCGTCCGCTGCATTGGCCCCAGAACAAACCGCCGCACGGGCTGCCTGCCACCACGCTGCAACGACTCGAAACCGCCGTGCGCCTGTTGCGCCGCCATGGTTACGAAGTGATCCCGCCGTATCCCACCGAGTAGATCGAATCACAAAAAAAGGCCGCCTCCAGGGCGGCCTTTCAACAGGTCCATGAGGGCAGGCGCTGCCGAACGGGGGAGGACGTCCCAGCGTCGCGCCTGGCCTTCATGCGCATGCCATGCGTGCTTACAGCCCGCTGATCGGCACGCTCTTCGATTGCGACGCGGTCTTGTCGCGCGCCGTCACGGTTACCTTGTAGGTAATGGTGCCGCTGGCCACCGGCGTATAGGTCAGGGTCGACTCGTGGTTGCCATCGCTCTGCGTCTGTGTCGATGCCGGGCCTTCGGTCTGCTCCCACTTGTAGCTGATTTCGCTGGCGTCGATGCCGCCCGAGGTCACCACCTTGACCTTCAGCGTCACCGGCTGCAGCACTTGGCCGCCGCTCGGGCCATCGAGGCTGGAGATGGTCACCGAATCGGGGATCGGGCCGCCATCGCCGAGGTCGCCCGAAGGATTGTCGTCGCTGCCACCGCAGGCGGCCAGGACGGACACGGAGGCCATCAGCGCCAGCGCGGCGCGTTTTGATACCAGACTGCTCTGGAAGAAGCTCAGCATGGTCGTACCCCTTTTATCTGTTTGATTTCCGCTTGAAAGAAGTCCGTATGTCGGTCGTTGTCGTGTTGGCTTGACCGGTGCTGCATGTTCGTTCGCGGCATGGCTTTGCGCTGTAGGAGCATGTCTCCCTGCGACGTAGGACGGGGTGCGTGTATATGCCAAATGACTTGGATGCCCGACTGACAAATAGGCCCGCCTGCACCGGGTGGGGGCGTTATGCTGCACTGCAATTGAGGGTTATTCCTGAGCCTATGGGTCTTGATCTGCATCAAGTCCCTGCTACGATCCAATTAACCAGTCGGTAACATTATTGGCGGCAGTGGCGTCCGCGGATGGGTGACGAAAGGGCAGCCCAACCCCCGTATGTAGGTCAAAGCGCCACATGCCATTGAACTGATTGGTAACAAAATGGGCGCGCCACGATGCGCGCTTGATCCCACAGGAGACGACATGGCAGTGCAGCGCATTGGCATCCGCATGAGCGGCGCGGCGGGCCGCATGGGGATGAACCCGCATCCGATCGGTTTTATCGCGGCGATCCACCGGCACGACGGGGTGGCGCACGGGTGAACACACTGACCCTCATCGACAACAACGGGCTGCGCACGCCGTATACGATGCGCCGCGAGCGCCGTTGGCTGCCCGCCGCCACCACTGTGTTCAATCGCGTGGCCTATTCGGCCGCGCACGTGGTGGCCAACCCGTTTTCTGCGCGCGACCCGTGGCTGACGGCGGCCATCGACTGGGAGGCCACACTGCGCTATCGCCGTCACCTGTTTTCGCTGGGCTTCGGGGTCGCTGAAGCCATGGACACGGCGCAGCGTGGCATGGGGTTGGATTGGGCCACGTCGCTGGAGCTGATCCGTCGCAGCGTCGAGCAGGCGCGCGACTTTCCCGGCGTGCGGATCGCCTGTGGCGTGGGCACCGATCAGCTCACCGTCAGCGGCCATCTGACGGTTGACGACGTGATCGCCGCCTACGAGGAGCAGGCGGCGGCGGTGGAAGCCGCCGGTGGACGCATCATCCTGATGGCCAGCCGCGCGCTGGCCGCCACCGCGGCATCGGCCGACGACTACTTGCGCGTATACGGGCACATCCTGCGCCAGGTGAAGCAGCCGGTGATCCTGCACTGGCTCGGCGACATGTTCGATCCGGCACTCCGTGGCTACTGGGGGCATGGCGACGTCGACCGCGCCATGGACGAATGCGTGACGCTGATCCGCGAATATGCCCCCAACATCGACGGCATCAAGGTGTCGCTGCTCGACAAGGACAAAGAGATCGCCATGCGCCGACGCTTGCCGGCCGGCGTGCGGATGTACACGGGTGACGACTTCAACTATGCCGAGTTGATCGCAGGTGACGCACAGGGCTATTCGGATGCCTTGCTGGGCATCTTCGACGCCATCGCGCCAGCGGCCGCCAGTGCGTTGGCGTCGCTGGCGGCGGGCGAGGTCGAACGCTTCCACGCCACGCTGGCCCCCACCGTGCCGCTGTCGCGCCACATCTTCGGCGCACCGACGCGGTTCTATAAATCGGGCGTGGTGTTCATGGCCTGGCTCAATGGCCATCAGGACCACTTCAGCATGATCGGCGGGCAACAGAGCGCGCGCAGCCTGGCGCACTACTGCGAATTGTTCCGCCTGGCCGACACCGCCGGCATGTTCGACGATCCCTCGCTGGCGGCACACCGCATGCGCGCGTGGATGACCGTGCATGGCGTCGACGCGTGAGTACCCCCGGCCCGCGCCAGGCAGGCCATGACTTGGAGAAAGACATGAGCGGCATCACTCATCAAGGCATCGACGCATGGCCACGCAGCGCAGCGCCGGGTGTGCCGGCGCCACGCGCGCGCTGGCGGGCAGGGCGTGCTCTGACGGCCGCCTGGCTGCGCCCGATCATTCTGGTGGCGGTGGTTGTGGTGATCTGGGACCTGGCCGTGCGCCTGTTCAAGATCCCCGCGTATCTGGTGCCGCCGCCGCTGGAGGTGTTGCATCAACTGGTGACGCAGTGGCCGATGCTGCTGTCCGAATCGCTGCCCACGCTCTACGCCACGCTGGGCGGCTTTGCGGCATCGGTCATCATCGGCGTGCCGATCGCCATGCTGATCGCGTATTCACGCACCGTCGAAAGCTACCTGTATCCGCTGCTGGTGTTTTCGCAGAGCATCCCGAAGGTCGCCATCGCGCCCCTGTTCGTGGTGTGGTTCGGGTTCGGCATCCTGCCCAAGATCATCGTGGCTTTTCTGCTCGGCTTCTTTCCCATCGTCGTCGCGACGGTGATGGGCTTCAAGTCGGTGGAGGCGGACATGATCGATCTGGCTCGTTCGATGGGCAGCACGCGCTGGAAGATGTTCTACAAGATCAGCCTGCCGGCGGCACTGCCGTCGATCTTCTCAAGCATGAAGGTGTCCGTCACCCTGGCCGTGGTCGGCGCCGTAGTGGGGGAGTTCGTCGGCGCCAATTCCGGTATCGGCTACGTGCTGCAGCGGGCCAACGGCAGCTTCGATCTGCCGCTGATGTTCGCCGCGCTGGTCGTCCTGTCGCTGATCGGCGTGCTGCTGTTCGGGCTCATCGACCTGGTCGAGCGTTATGCGATTCCGTGGCATGCCTCCCAGCGCAACGCGCAGGGCGGTTCGTGAGCGGCTTCCCGCTTCGTTGTGCAGCAATCACCACACCCGCAGGAGACAGAGAGATGAAAAACGGCATGTCGAAGAAACTGCTGTGCGCGGCCGCGCTGATGGCTGCCCTGGGCGCGCCATCGGCGTGGGCGGCCGATAAGGTCAAGCTGATGCTCAACTGGTACGTGACGGGCACCCACGCACCGTTCTATTACGGCAAGGACAAAGGGTACTTCGAAAAGGAAGGCATCGACCTGGAGATCCAGGAAGGGCGCGGCTCGGGGCCGACCATCCAGGCGGTGGCCGCCAACAACGTGACCTTTGGCTTCGCCGATATCGGCACCATGATGAAGATCACCGCCAAGGGGGCGCCGGTGAAGGCGGTGGGCGTGGCCTACCAGAAGAGCCCCATCGCGCTGATCAGTCTGGCGGAAAAGAAGATCGCCAGGCCTGAGGACGTCAAGGGCAAGACCGTAGCGATCACGCCGGGAGATGCGCCTTCGCAGTTGTGGCCGGTGTTCCTCAAGAAGACCGGCCTCAAGGAAAGCGATTTCAAGATCGTGGCCGGCGATGCCAAGACCAAGGTCAACGCCGTGGCCACCGGGCAGGCCGACATGCTGATCGGATTTTCGACCGACCAGACCAACGAAATCGAATACATGACCAAGAAGCCCACCAGCGCGCTGCTGTTTGCGGATGAGGGCATCAATGTGGCGTCGATGAGCATCATCGCCAACAACGAGACGCTCAAGTCCAATCCGGACATGGTGCGCCGCTTCATGCGTGCGCTGACGACGTCATTCGAAGAGGCGGCCAAGAACCCCGAGGCGGCAGTGGAATCCACCACCAGGCTGGTGCAGAAAGCGCCGCCGCGCGAAAGCCTGCTGGCCGGCTTCAAGAGCTCGGTCGACTTGTTCCACACGCCTGATACGCAAGGGCAGCGTCCGTTCCGCGTCAGCGCCAGGAACATGGCGGATTCGACGGCCATGATGGTGGAGTTCGGCGGCCTGGAGAAGAGCGTCGGCAACGCCAATCTGTACTACACCAACGACTATCTGCCCTGATGCGCGCGGCCGCGCGCCCGGGGTGCGCGGCACCTTGACCCTGGATGGCCCCTATGACACCTGTTTCGATGCTCAATCGCCCCCATCTCGAAGCCGTACCGACCGCCGCCGCGGCGTCATCGGCGCCGACGCTGATCCAGTTGCAGGACGTCACCAAGACCTATGCGGGCAAGGATGGCCCGGTGCAGTCGCTGTTGCCGATCAGCTTCGACATTCGCGAAGGGGAGTTCGTGTCGGTGGTGGGGCCTTCGGGCTGCGGCAAGAGCACCTTGCTCAAACTCGTGGCCGGTCTGCTGCCGATTTCCAGCGGCGATCTGCGCCTGGCGGGGCACAGCATCGAGGGGCCGCAGACCAATGTGGGCATTGTGTTCCAGGGCGCGGTGTTGCTGGCCTGGCGCAGTGTGCTGGACAACATTCTGCTGCAGGCAGAGATGCGCAGCCTGGACATGCGCGCGGCACGCGTCCGCGCCATGGCACTCATCGAGATGGCGGGGCTCAAGGGGTTTGAGAAAAAGTACCCGTGGCAGTTGTCGGGGGGCATGCAGCAGCGTGTGTCGATCTGTCGTGCGTTGTTGCACGATCCGTCGGTGTTGTTGATGGATGAGCCGTTCGGGGCGCTCGATGCGATGACGCGCGAGAAGATGAATGCTGAGTTGCAGCGTATCTGGCTGGAGTCGAGGAAGACGGTGCTGTTGATTACGCACAGTATTCCGGAGGCGGTGTTTCTGTCGGATCGGGTGGTGGTGATGAGTGAGCGCCCTGGGTCGGTGGCGGCGATCTATGACATTCATCTGCCGCGTCCTCGGTCGTTGAATGTGATGGCGTCGCCGGAGTTTGCGAGGTATACGCGGACGATCCGCGGGCATTTTTATGCGCAGGGGTCGTTGGATCGTTGAAGGGGAGGGGGCCGGTGCATGGCGTGCGTTGGCTGGGGTTTGGTCGCCTGGCGTTTGTGCTGTCTGGATCGTGGGTTTTCGTTTTTGCTGATGGTCGTTGGCCGGGACTCGCCCCGGCGGGCGAGTTACTTTCTTGTATCGACAAGAAAGCTAACCATCGAGCCGACCCCCGCATCCCCGCCGGCCTGCGGCCGGTCCCCTGCGCTACTCGGCCAGTCAGGCGGCTGCGCAACTCGCCCTTTTTGCCCACGATGAAACCGTGGGCAAACGGAGCTCAGACAGTGCTCGCCGACCCCTTCGGGGCGACCTGACTGGCCTGCGTTGCTCGGCGGGGCTGGAGGGGGCCCTCCTGATTGAGCGGTGTCGACGATTCTGGATTTTTAATCCCCCTGGCATGAATGGAGCCGTTGGGGGGGGCTGCGGTTGGTCGCCTGGCGTCAGTGCTGCCTGGATCGTTGCTGTTCTTGAAGTGGCGTTCTTGCTGATAGTCGTTGGCCGGGACTCGCCCCGGCGGGCGAGTTACTTTCTTGTATCGACAAGAAAGGTAACCATCGAGCCGACCCCCGCATCCCCGCCGCCTTCGGCGGTGCCCTGCGCTACTCGGCCAGCCAG
>JASGFB010000091.1:0-19959 GCA_047605765.1 Rhodocyclaceae bacterium | reverse complement strand
CCCCGTAGGGCGTTAAATTTGCCAGAAATCTCTACTTCTCGCCGCTACGGTTTTGCGGGGGGAGGTCAACTGGCAAATAAATCTTTGCAATCAATGGCTTGTGTGGATTTTTATAACCAAGAAACTATACAAAAAAGTGAGAGGAGTGGGGCGGCAGCGGGAGTTGTTATGCGCTGGACATTTTCGATAAAGGCCCAATCAAACAGATGCTTACGACTGTTTGACGAATGCCGAAGTCATTTGTACTGATGGGCTGTAATGCTTGCATGCGCCGCCCGAACTACATAATTTCGTCAGTCCTGACCCCCACCAACGAAAGTGCTCCTTTGCTACCACCACCGGATGAGTCCGCGCAGACTCCTCAAAACCAAGCCGTAACACCTGACTGGCTGCCACCAATGCTGGTAAGCCTCGCTATCGTGTTCGGGACCATAACGCTGTTCGTAGCGGGGGAGGTCTATAGAACTGCTTACCTTCGGACGCTAGGAGTCGACTCAGAGCAGTTCCCGCTAGGCTTTCAGCAAACATTGTTGTGGGGATACCTCGGATCCGCAGCATCCTTGATCGCAGGTTGCTTTGTCCTCAGCTTGCTTGCTTTAGCAACTGCGTGCGGCGTTGAGGGTATGACAAGGTTGGCGCTGAAAGTATGGGAAAGAAGGGATAAAACACCGCCAGCAGTTAGATTGGAACCTTGGTGGCAAAAGAAGGGGGCAGCCGGGAGTCTCGCAAGTCTTGGAGCATTCTCCTTGATGTGTGGGCTGTTAATTGCCGTTCCCTCCTCCTTGCTGTTTCTTGCTGACTCGCGGGGGGAGGTCATCGCGAGGGAAAAACTGGCCGCCCTTGACCAGAACCATCCTGACGCTGCAAAGAAGTACGAGCTGTCCTTGCACTCTGTAAGGGTGGAAGGACAGCACGATGCGATGTGGGGCTACCAGCTACTTTGCTCAGCGGAATGGTGCCTTTACTACGCTCCCTGCGAGCGAACCACCAGGTTGCTGAACATTGGCAAGGCTTCGGACATTCTGATCCTTAAGCAGGCCCCCAATTGCATTGACTCTAAAGATGCATTGCCAACACCATCGATATCTAGCAAGCAATAGTTGTGATGCTTCTCACGCACCGATGATGCCCTTGCGGGCAATTTATTCTCAGAATATTAAGTAGGCACGGCACATTTCAAGCACGGTCAACATTGCGGCCGCCTCGAGAAACCGACGATTAAAACTGAACAATGGCGAAGAGCAAAAAAAACGGCGCGCGATCTCCCAAAAAACTCCTCGCGACGAAGATCGCAGGGGCATTCAAGGCTGCGGTAGTGTTTGGTGGGACCAGTGCTGCTCAAGCCGCATATCGAATAAAAATAACCACCACCCCTTCAGACCTATTTCGAACATTTGGGGTAGTCTTTTCGGACAGGGCCATGCTCGATAAGGTCCACGGTCCGGCATTCCCAACTGGGATAAATGAGCTATTTGCGGAGCGCGCATACGCTGGCCCTGCAAGCGCGCTTCAAGAAATAGTATGGGCACTGAGCCGATCGATTCAGTACGGAGCTGAGCTTAGGGAATTCACCATAGCTCGCGAGTCTCTTGAGCGGAGCCTGCTAACAGACGACTCTTCCGCATACAACGAGGCTCTCTTGCTCGCATCTCAGAGTTGGGGTGAGTCTGTGTGGCTGATTCAGAATCGCCTTGCTGGAACTCTGCATTGGAAAGGAGCCGACGAATTCAGAAATGCCCTGAATGGGTATATTTCGCAGATCTCAGCACCGTCTCTGCTGTCGATTATTCTTCCGTTCATAGCCAAAAGAATAGAGTCGACGGCGCTTCTGGATGACGTCAAGGCTGAGCTTGCCAAATGGATCGAGCCGCTCGGAAACAAGGACTTCGATAGCTATGCAAGAGCGAAAATATTCGAGTTATCCACTATTAGGATTGAGGATTTTGCACCTACTTTATTCTTTGAAGCACAGTCGTCACTGATCGATCACTATGAAACCTTGGTACTAATTCTCCAAAGTGCGGCCAGTCGCGCTATGCCGGTGAACGCTCGCGATGCAATCGCTCGGCCGCTTCTCTCGCTTTATAAGCGTGTGGGGGATCGACGGCTGGCGGGTGTATTGCGGGCGGCAGGGGTGTGGGAAGATGGCATCGATTATATGGACGTTCGCGCAGAGGCTATAGAGTGCTACTCCAAGGGAGATTATAGGGGTGCTGTAGAAGCGGCAACAGAATGGTTAGACACTACGCCAGACGATATGGCCGCCCATGTTCTTCGTGCAAAAGCAGCGGTGCTCGCAGGAATACAGGTGCCAGAGCAAAAGGGGGTATTGGCTGATCTGGCGCAGGACATATCTGATGTGTTAAATGGCACATCGAGAACATATGTGGCCATCTTTAAGTTTTTATCATTGGCACAGCGCTTTTACGGCCAATCATGGGCTCACTATCTAGAATACGTTGGGATGTACCTGATCCGGCCCGAGCAGGCCGATTTTCCTTCGCACTGGTTGAAGGATATATATGTCCGAGACCCTTATCTTACGCCATTTAGTGCCGTCGCCGTAGCTTCGGAATTGCAACACCCATTGCTATCAGCATCTAAGCTCCTCGCGAATTTCCCTAACACCGTAGCCGTCTACAATGCGGTTGCTTACGGGAGCGTACCAGGGGCAGTTGCATTGAGTCCCGAACGAGCCACCCTTTACCTAGCGAGGCATCAATTAGCTTTCGGCCAATTTGAATTGGCTGAGAAGAATTTCCTTTGGTTGATGGAGCACTCTGCCCATGAACGGATACGGTCCGCTGGCGGGGCGGTTCTAGCATTTCTAGGACAGGGCAAGCTTCGGGAGGCCACTGAGGCTGCTGTAGCCGCAGCTTTTGAGAGCCCGCACGTGACTCGTCTTCTGCCAACACGCGAGCTATCGACCGCATTGGCTGAGCCAGAGAATTGGTCCGATAGCATCGCAGTCCCTTTGGTCTTCGAGTTGATAAACACAAACGATGACAGCGGAGGGATTTCTCGTCTCCGATATGCTTTTGAGAGATTCTGCGAGAGCGCAGGACGGCCAACACCAGCGGAGCTGGTGTCGCGATCCGGAATATACGGCGAGACGCAAGTTATCAATTTTCTGCGTCGAGTCTGGAGGCCGGAGGTCATGCGGCAAACGCTGCTCTACGATGGCCATAACGAAATCGAAGAGACGCGCATAAGGGTCTGTCAGGTCTTGGCAGAGACGGACAAAGGTAACGCGCAGGAGTATCTGGATGAGATTAAAGACCGTGTTAAGCGGATAGAAATTGCGAAAGCTAGGACTTTGGTCGAGCAGAGCAAAGTGTGCGTCGACGTCGAGGCGATACGAAAATCTGTCAGGAGCAAGTTGGGGGACTCTTACGCTCGCTATAAAGGAGCTTTGTCGCAAGCCCCTACAGGGATGGATGGGCTCATCAGCAATCTTAGCGAGGCCGTTGCAGGCTCTGTGAAGAATATCAATCAATCCTTGCCCATGCTGCTTTCAAACGTCCACGCGCTAGATAAACTGCCTACCACGGAATCGGACAATCAGTTTGCAGCCCTTTTTACTTCTATTACAAACGAATTCTTAAGGGGAGACCACGGGCTTAACGCTTTTCTAAGTACTCGCGTTAGGCACGGCGCACTTAGCAACACACTAAGGAAGGCCGTTGAAGACGAGCATTTGGTTACCTCTCGTGAGGCTGACGGCGGAAGATATGTACGGAATTCTCATTGGCAGGATAGGCTTCAAGACTGCCGCGACGAAGAAATAGAGAGTGTGCTTGATGCATTGGACAGCTTTTCCCAAGAGCTTGATGCATTGATATCACACATCAAAGACGACTTGATCCAGATAAAAATAGTCCATGAACTCAGGGATAGTGGGGACAACAAAAGTGCTTTATTTGTTTACCGCACTTCTAATTTTGAGCGGCTGTTCGTTCAGATGAAAGATAGACAGTACGCAGACATAGACGACCTAGTAAACTATTGCATTGATACGCTTTGGGAAAAAACAGACGGCTGTCTTGCACAAATTCGAGATAGGTTTGAAAAGGACATATTAGATAAGCTAATGTCCATTTTCGACAGGCTGTCTGAGGAGTTGGCCCGGCTTCAGATCGACCATCCGGGTGAGATATTGAGCGCTATAGCTCGGGCAAGAACGGAAACAAGGCAGCGGCTCGCTCTAGTGCGGTCTTGGTTCTCAAGAAGTGAAGTATTTGACAGGCAAGATTATTCTTTGGACTTTCCGTTCAACATCGCCTTGAACATGGTGACCACCACTATGTCGAGTGCTGCGAACTGGTCTGCTGCCCAAGCGATAGTGAGGTCGCTAGGCGCTCAAATGCCAGGAAGAACCTTAGATGCGATGGTATATGTTTTCTACGGCCTTCTAGAGAATGCGATTATGCATTCTGGGCTCTCTGCGGATGAGCTTTGGGTGAAAGCAGAACTGGAGCTTGATGCGGGGCGCTTCAACCTAAGAATTAGAAACAACATTAGCTCGTTGAGGCCAACGGCCGATGAGGTTGCAAAACTATCCGAGCTAAGAAGTTCTCTCCAAGAGTTCTCTCGGCGGGCACAATCGGAAGGCCGCAGCGGAATAATGAAGGTTTGGTCGGCGATAAATGCCCCAATGTATAGAGATCCACATTTGAGTTTTGACTACGGCGACGCTGAGTTCTTTCTTGAGGCGTCATTCACTGTCGAGGGCTGGAGTGATGAGAGTTCTGCTTGTTGAAGATGATGAGGGAAAAGCTCGCAGCATTGCGGACTTCGTCCGCGCAAATTTCTCCGGGGCGACGGTGCAAGTTGTAGGCTCATCTTCATCTGCGTTAAAGGCAATAATATCCGGCGCCAGTAGTATTGATTGCATTCTCCTCGATATGAGTATGCCCAACTTCGACAATTCGGCGAGAGACTTGGCTGCTGGGGGGGCGGAACACTTTGCTGGACGAGAGTTATTGGCCCAAATGAAGCTACGCAGAGTCAATGTCCCTACGATCGTAGTGACAATGTTGGACGAATTCGGAGAGCTGCCCACAAAAGTGTCGCTAGAGACTCTGTCGGCGGAGTTAAGTCGACACTATTCGCCACCTTACTGTGGATATGTCTACTACAACTCCGCCCAGGAGGGGTGGCGCGCTGCGCTTCTTAAACTAATTAATGAAAGCCAGAGCAAGGGGATAGCATGAGAGTTTTGGTGGTCGACGATGATTACGCGAAGGTTGAGTTGGTATGCAACGCAGTTACTTCGGCTGGGGTCAAGCTTGATCAACTGGAGCATGTCACGACTGCAGCGGCGGCGAGAAAGGCTCTACGTGCGCAATTGTTTGATGTTGTTTTAATTGATGTGAATCTTCCTGGTGGAATGGGGGATCGGCCTGACGCAAAGGGAGGCTTCGATCTATTCGACGTCATAAGCCTTGATGCAGATATTGTGTTCCCGGCGGATGTGATTTTTGTGACCTCACAGGAAGAGTCGGTCGAACAAGCAAGTGCAAAAGCCAAGGAGCGAGGTGTTCAGCTCCTGTTCTGTAGTAATAGAACCGACGATTGGCGCGCTTCTCTTGTTGCGCGGCTAAATTTCCTGAAGAAGTCTGCCACTGCTGACTACGCCGATGTAGTGATTGTCACTGCCATGAGAAGTCCGGAACTTGACGCTGTTCTGCAGCTTCCATATTCATGGAAAGAGCGCCGGACTAAGTATGACTCTACGCCTTACTACTTGGGGGAGATCTCTAGCCCGAATCGAACGATTCGAGTATGTGCTGTTGCCGCACACCGGAAAGGAATGCCCTCTTCAGCTGCCTTGGCATCGTTGTTCGCACTGAGATTTCGGCCGAAGTACCTTGTGATGCTAGGGATTTGTGCTGGAGTTCCTGGGAAAACCAACTTTGGGGATGTAATTGTCGCGGATCCCACGTGGGACTGGGGAAGTGGCAAGCTCGCAACCGGTGAGAGCGGGAAGAGCGTGTTTTACGCTGCGCCACATCAGATGGGGCTAGATAGATCAATTTTGTCTGTGGTCGAGGAACTCTCTTGAGATCTTGCAACTCACGCAACGATAAGAGGAGGGTGGTCGGAGGGAGCGCCTGCAGGTGTTTTTGATATTAAGATTGGCCCGATGGCTTCCGGTGCTAGCGTGATCGCGAATGAGAATTTGGCTTCAGAAATTTCGGCGCAGAATAAGGACCTTCTTGCGATTGAGATGGAGGCATATGCAGTAATGGCAGCCTCTGAATATTTGCCCTTTCAGGGACTGAAATCAATCGTCATTAAATCTGTATGCGATCACGCGGATCATCGGAAGAACAACGATTGGCAGCGCTATGCTTCCTATACGAGCGCGTGTTTTGCAGGTTTACTATTCAAGCGATTGCCGTTTGATTGAGCAGCCTGAAGATTAGTAGCAGGCTTCGATACTGCCATCCCCGACTCGCCCCAGTACGCACCAATATCGCTGCTTGTGGTCCGCGGCTTGGCAAGACTGGCAGCATGTCTTTTTAGCCGACAGCCCGTCGCAGTACGCATGCCGTCGAGTTTCACCAAAGTTGTGCGCTAACTTTGGTGAAAAGTTTGCTTTTCTTTGGTGATGGGCACCACAAACTTATGGTGCCCCCACAACGCTGGCGCCTACCCACAGGTCCCCACCGCACCGCAGGCGGTGCAGAAGTCGCAGCCGTCCTTGCGGATCACCGCATTGTTGCCGCACTCGTTGCACAGTCCGCCTTGCATGAGCTGGGCTTCATCGCTCTTGCGCGGCACTTCGAGAATGCCCATTTCGCGTACCGGCAGGCCTTCTTCGTCGAGGACGCCGAGCATGGCGTAGCGGTGGATGATCAGGCGTGCCATGTAGGCCACCGTTGATGGCCAGTTCTGCTGGCGGCGCGTGCCGGGCACGAAGGCCATGAAATCGCCCAGCGGTTCGGGATAGTTGAGCAGCTTGCGCAGCTTCATGCCGATCCAGCCGGGGTCGAC
Organism: Rhodocyclaceae bacterium; assembly: GCA_047605765.1. Classification (GTDB taxonomy): domain Bacteria; phylum Pseudomonadota; class Gammaproteobacteria; order Burkholderiales; family Rhodocyclaceae; genus JBGVSA01. The sequence continues at coordinate 12,960 of JASGFB010000091.1, read as the reverse complement.
GACGCGCATGTCGAGCGACAGCAGCGAGGCCAGGCCGTCGAGGGCGCGCGGGTAGTTGCCGGACAACCACATCGAGTAGGGCCGCGTGACGCCGTCGGGCAGGGTGATTTCCTTGAGGCCGAGGACGAATTCTTCGCCGCTGGCCGGATTGCTGATGTCCACCGTCCATGACAGCGTGCCGTCGGTGCCGGTGCGTGGCTCCTGCACGCTGAAGGCGGCGTCGAGCACCGGGGTTGCGCCGGCGTGTTCGAAAGCGCCGAGTTTTTCGCAGCGGTAGCGCACGATCTGGGCAAAAGCCGACACCACGCCGGGCACGCGTTTGTGTTCGCCGTGCGGCGGGAAGGGCAGCTCGAAGCCGGATTCGCCCACCGTGCGGGCCAGGGTTTCGAGCTTCAGCTTGAGCCAGGCGCGGTCATTGGCCCGCATGTCCATGGACAGCGTCTTGGCGACGGCGCCCAGGCCGCGCGGCTGGTCGGCGCCGTTGACCCACACCTCGAACGGGAAGGCATCGCCGGCGCGCGGGCTGTCGCCTTCGCTGCTGGCGGCCTGGCCGACGAAGATAGCGAACTGGCCGTAGGGGCTCTCCAGCATGTAGGTCCAGGCTGTGTTGCCGTCGGGCAGGTCGGGGCGCCCTGGCCAGCGCAGGCTCGCCAGCACCGGCGCGGGCAGGGTGGGGATGGTCAGGCGACGATTGGCCGATAGCTCCACGTCGTGCGGCGCCTTTTGTTCTTCAGTCTTGGCCGGGGCCACCGACAATACCGAGCCGAGCACGCTGTTGGGGCGGTAGGTTGCCAGGCCCTTGAGGCCGGCTTTCCAGGCGGCGAGATAGAGATCTTCGAAATCGGTGTAGGGGTAGTCGGCCGGGACGTTGACCGTTTTGGAAATGGCCGTGTCGATGTAGGGCGCCACGGCGGCGACCATGTCCTTGTGCGCCTGCGCGGAGATCTCCAGTGCCGTCACGAAGGCCGGCGGCAGGGCGTCGACGTTGCCACCCTGATGGCGGAACAGGCGCCAGGCGTAGTCTTCCACCGCGTATTCCTTGTGGGTACCGTCGGCCATGCGCTTCTTGCGGGTGTACGTCCACGAAAACGGCGGTTCGATGCCGTTGGACGCATTGTCGGCGAAGGCCAGCGAGATGGTGCCGGTGGGGGCGATGGACAGCAGGTGCGAGTTACGGATGCCGTGCTTGCGGATTTGGTCCTTGATGTCGGCGGGCAGGCGCGAGGCGAAGTTGCCGCCGGACAGGTACATGTCGGCATTGAAGAGCGCAAAGGCTCCGCGTTCGCGCGCCAGCTCGACCGAGGCGAGGTAAGCCTTGTCGCGCATCAGGATGCTGATCTCCGAGGCCTTGGCACGCGCCTCGGCGGTGTCGTAACGCAGCCCGAGCATGATCAGTGCGTCGCCCAGTCCCGTGAAGCCCAGCCCGATGCGGCGCTTGTTCATGGCTTCCTGGTGCTGTTGCGGCAGCGGCCAGTGGGTAGCGTCGAGCACGTTGTCGAGCATGCGCACCGACGTCGCCACGGCCTGGCTGAAGCCTTCGGTATCGAAGCTGGCCTTGGCGGTGAACGGTTCGCGCACGAAGCGCGTCAGGTTGATCGAGCCGAGGCAGCAGCAGCCATAGGGCGGCAGCGGCTGTTCGGCGCAGGGGTTGGTGGCCTCGATCGATTCGCAGTAGTACAGGTTGTTGTCGCGATTGATGCGGTCGAGGAACAAAATGCCCGGCTCGGCGTGATCGTATGTCGAGCGCATGATCTGGTCCCACAGCTCGCGTGCGCGCAGCTTGCGATAGACCCACATGCCATCGTCGCGCTGGTAGGCGCCTGCCGCGCGTAGCACCGTGGCCGGTTCGGCGCGGTGCACCAGTTCGACTTCGCCGTCGGCTTCCACCGCCTGCATGAAGGCGTCGGTCACGCCGACCGAAATGTTGAAGTTCGACAGGTCGCCGGTGTCCTTGGCGTGGATGAAGGCTTCGATGTCCGGGTGGTCGCAGCGCAGCACGCCCATCTGCGCGCCACGGCGGGCGCCGGCCGATTCGACGGTTTCGCACGAGCGGTCGAACACGCGCATGTACGACACCGGGCCGGAGGCGCGCGATTGGGTGCCGCGCACCAGACCGCCGACCGGGCGGATGCTGGAAAAGTCGTAGCCCACGCCGCCGCCTCGGCGCATGGTCTCGGCGGCCTGCGCCAGCGCAGTGTAGATGCCGGGCCGGCCATCGGATTCCTCGGTGATCGAGTCGCCCACCGGCTGCACGAAGCAATTGATCAGGGTGGCGGCCAGGGTGGTGCCGGCGGCCGAGTTGATGCGGCCGGCGGGCACGAAACCGGCTTCCTGCACGGCGACGAATTTAGCTTCCCAGCGGGCACGCTGTTCTTCGGATTCGACGGCGGCCAAGGCCCGTGCGATGCGGGTGCGCACGTCGGTTACCGTCTGCTCGGTGCCCTTGGCATATTTTTCGAGCAGCACTTCGGCGGAGATTTCCTGGTCCGTCAGGGGCTGGATGGCAAGGGGGGCAGTGTTTTCCGTTTTCATCTCGATATCCGGTGGTGAGGTCAGCGAGCATTGGCGTAGGCGAACGCGGCGATTCTAGGACACTGCAGCGGGCTGGCTGTTGATGCCGTCGCTTGACAGAAAATGTCGAAAGTCGGCCTTCCTTCAAGGGGGAGAGGGATGACCAATACGAAGAATCCTACGCTCATAGGGAGGCGCGGCAACCCTTGCGATGGAAGGGTTGGCATTCATGCAGAGACAGGGGGCTATTGCCGTCCCGCACGGCCGAGTGCTCGCGCTTCGATCGCGCGCCGTCATGGATGAAAGGGGCTGTCGTGTACCAACGACGAGGGGACGTGATGCCTTACTTGTTCGGAATGCGTTTGGCGGAAATGTAACGACAGGCCAGATGGAGAGGTGACTCAAACACGCCACCTCTCCGTCTTGCTACGCAAGCTGAACGTCTACAAAAACGTATTTAGAATGTCAGGTTGGCCGACAACCACACGCGCCGCCCTTCGAGCACCTGATAGTAGGTGTTGCTGTACGTGGCGGCTGCCGGGTTGGTCGGATTGTCTTGATAATTGACGAAATTCTTATCCAGCAGGTTGTAGATGGCGAGTCGCAGAGAGAGCCATTTGTTGACGGTATAACTCCCCCCGAGATTCATCAGCGTATAAGGGGAGTAGTGCGCCTCGCGATTGTCCGGCGTTTGCCCACGATATTGCTGCGACCGCCATTCCATCCCCAGCCAGGCGTTGGCCTTGTTGGTGATGCTCCAGTCCACCCGGGCATTGAACATATGTTCCGGCGTATTGCCCAGCGGATGTCCTGCCGCCGCCCCCGTCTTTTGCTCGCTCTGTGTCAGGGTATAGTTGGCGGACAGTGCCCAGCTCGGTGTCAATGGAATCCGCGTTCCCAGTTCGAGGCCTTGAATCCGCACCGAAGCGATATTGCCGGCCTTGCGGTAATCGGGTATCGGCTTGCCGTTACGATCGCTCCAGTCGCCCATATCAAGGCACCCGGCTACGTTGCCGCCTGGGGCCAGGCAATTGGGAATCCTCTGGTTTTCTATCTTGTCTTTGAATACCGTATAGAAATACGTGGCATTCAAAGTGAAGCCGTCCTGATTGTCATAGATGAAACCCGCCTCCGTGGTGGTGCTGGTTTCGGGTTTCAAGTTTGCGCTGCCCAGCAAGGGTAACGTCCCTTGCGCGCCAAAGCCGATGATGCCATCCACCGTCTGGTTGATGCGGGGCGCCTTGTAACCCTGGCTGACACCGCCTTTGACCGTCAGTTTTTCGTTGGCATCCCATACCAGGTAGCCACGCGGGCTCCAGTGGCCGCCGAATTGCTCGTTATTGTCATAACGCAGCCCGACGGTCAGTGCCAACGGCTGAATGATCCGCCATTCGTCTTCGGCAAATAATGCCCATTGGTATTGATCGAATTTTTGCTGGGGGTTTTCTGCCAGCGTGTCTTCCAGCTTCTGTTTCCAGTATTGCCCACCCACCGTCAGCCAATGGCGGTCATTCATGAACGGGCTGACGAGTTTTGCATCGAAAATGTAATTGTCGTACTGCAGTTTGCGTGGAGTGCCGTCATCGGCCCTGCGCGGACGATGCATGGGGTTGGTGCGCCCCTGGGTGTCGGTCGTGTCGTAAAGCATGCTGATATCACTGGTACCAAAGTTCCAGCGACCGGTGTGCGATAGCGCGAAGCGGTCACGATCGAATTTCATTTCGTCTTCGTAACCGCCGCCTGCGCGATTCTTGGCAACCTGTGAATTGAGCGTGCCCAGCTCGCCATTCTTGTTGGAGAATTTCTGGCGAGCCAGATCCGCGTCGAAAATGATGTCATGTTGTTTGTTGGGGGTGAGCGCCAGGCGGGCGCCTACGGTATAGGTATCTTCTTCCCCCAGGCCGCTGAACCCCAGTTTTTGTTGCGAGCCATCTTTGTCGGTGTAACTGAGATTCGATTTGCCACGGTGAAAGATGCTTCCGCGCACGGAAAGGCCCAGCAGGTTCTCTTTGAGCGGCCCGCTGACATTGAAGTTGGCGCCTTCGTTATCCCCGAAATCGTTATTGAACTGGTAAGTGCCATCGATCTGAGCCGAGCCCGTCCAGGCGTTGGCGACTTTGCGCGTGATGATGTTGATGACACCGCCCATGGCGTCGGAGCCATACAGTGTCGACATCGGGCCGCGTACGACCTCGATGCGTTCGATGGCTGACAGAGGCGGAATGAAATTGGTGTCGACATCCCCAAAACCATTGGGGCGCACGCCGCCGCTGCTACGGTTGAGCCGCTTGCCATCGATCAGGATCAATGTGTAATCGGCGGGCATCCCCCGGATACTGATGTTGGTGCCGCCAGCTTTGCCACCGCGCACGACATCAATGCCTTCAACGTCTTCCAACACATCACCCAGGCTGTGAAAGGATTTGTTTTCGAGTTCTTCGCGGGTGATGACAGACATCGATGCCGGCGCATCTTTTTCCTTCTGGGCGTTGCCAGAGGCGGTGACGACAACTGTGTCGAGCTTTGACGTGCTTACACGAGAAGGTTCTTCCGCATAAGCAGGAAGCACATTCCCAATGGCAGCCAAGGCAAGAAGATGACGACGCAATGGGTATTGCAAAACACCAGCCATGAAACACCTCTCCATGTTGTTACGGGCTGCCATGACGATGTCTGTCATGCCGCCCATTGATGATCTGACTGGATAGGGATGTACGCCGGGAAAGAGGCGGACTGCCTGTCTGGCTGTTAATTGACGTAATGCGCATTGATAATTTGGCAAATATCATCTGCAAACAGAACAAAAGATGAATGCCTCATCTGCAATGCAAAAAAACTTGTTGGGAAGCAAATGAAACTTGCTATCGCGTCATATTTCGAGAATTTGGTTGAAAGAATTTTCCCGTAGTGACGATTTGCCAAGGGCTATGCTTGCTTATCTATGGTTGATGAGTGTTAATAAATGTCAAGACTTGTTAACTGCGCTTTACAGACATTCGGCGTGGCAGGCTCGTTGGCCTGAGGTATTTCTTTTGGTGATGCGGGTGGTATTTCGTCGGAAATTTCCTGGCTCGCCGAGAGAATATCGGGCGCGAGCTTTTTCCCGGCGCAGAGGGATGAGCACTACGAAAGACATGAAAAAGCCGGCCGCGCATGAGCGGGGCCGGCTTTCGGGGTTGGTATGCGCCGCGCCGGGCGCAGCGGCCTCAGGCCGCTTCGGACAGCGACAGCTTCCTCAGGTGGATCAGTTCGCAGGTGGCCAGCCGCTCGACGGCTTCGATGGCTTCCAGGCGCGTGATCTTGCCTTTGTGCGGCACGTCCAGGGCCATGCCGGGGCGTACGTCGCCAATCGGCGCGATCAGGCCGGGCGCGCCTTCCAGGCGGGTCAGCTTGGGCATCAGCAATACCGGCACGTTGACGATGCCCCGGCCCATGGGTTTGCTCATGGAGGCCGGCGAGCCCTGGTCGCTGAGGATTTCCAGCCCCAGTTCGACGGTGCCGTCGGCATTGGTGCGCACGCGGCGGGTGGCGCACAGGAACACCGACTGGCTGGCCGACGGATGCACGGCCACCAGTTCGCCCTGGCCGAGCGGGGCGGCGTGGCCGCTGGCGAAGCGCAGGCCGAAGCCGGACGCGCTGTGATCGACCACCTCCCACTGGCTGGCGCCGGCCAGGCCTTCACCGATGCCGTCCAGGCTGTCGGAGCGGCTGCGCTTGAAGGCGGCGGTGGCCAGGAAGTGGCGCACCGAGTCGAAACCGGATACCAGGGCCGCCATCTGGCGGGTCTTGTTGCGCGGATCCTTGCGGGCGCGCGACTCGGTCCATTGTTCCACGCAACGGGCCAGCATGTAGCCATAGGCCGGATCGCGGGCTTCCAGCGGCAGCGACAGGCGCGCCGGCTCGGTGCCCTTGCGCAGGCCCGCCAGCAGCTTGGCGGTCTTGGCGATGAGCGGGCGCACATCGAGGATCGCTTCGCGGTCGAGCAACTGGTGGTCGGCCTTGAGGCGGCGCGGCCCGCGCGACGAATCCGACAGCACGAAAACGCCTTCGGCCCGGTCACCGACCGCCGGTACGAGATCGATCACCTGCGCATGCTGGCCGAAGCGTTCGACATAGAAACGCACCCGTGCCAGATCGGCGCCGCCCAGGCTGGCCGGGTCGAGCAGGGCCACCAGGGCGGTCTGCACGTACACGCGTTCGACCGTGTCGCTGCTGGCCGCATCGGCCGGGTGGCGGGCAAAGCCTTGCTGGCGGGCGACCATGAACAAGGCCTGCAACTGCGCCCAGCGGCGTGTTGATCCACTGGCGTGGGCGCGGTGGGCGACCATGGCGCGGCGGTAGCACAGTTGCGTGGCGCGCAAGACCGCCAGCATATGTGCCTGGCGGTACATGAGCTTGAACCACTTGAGGCCCAGCTTGCGCGACAGCGCGATGTAGGCCTCGATGAAATTCTTGAGCAGACGGTCGGCATTGAGCGCCGTCGTGCGCGTGGCCGAATCGAGCGGCAGGTGGCACTGATCGAGGCTCTTTTCCATGCGCCGCAGCACCGGGTCGGCGTGCGCCAGCAGTTGTTCCAGCTGCTTGAGTTGGCGGCGCAGGTTGGTGTTGTCCTTGCGGGCGATCTTGACGCGCTGGACGAGGTTTTCCACCAGCAGCACGGGCTGGTCCTGCGGTTGGGCTTCGAGCCATTGCGTCACCCCGCTGGGCGTGACGGTATGGGGGTCGGCGTAGAGCGCGCGCGGCAACAGGCGCAGCAGCGGCGCCATGCTCAAGCGTTTCGGTGAAGACAGATCCACTGTTGGGGCTCCCAGTGAGACGTAAGTGGCACGCGTGGTCAGGTAGTGGATTATCCCGTCTACGGCGCGCTGCGCCGCGCCCACGCACACGGGCGGCGACGAGCGGAAGGCCTTGGGCCCGAAGTTTGCCGCGTGCGGTCGGCATGGGCGGATGAGCGGCGTGCGCACCGGTTGCACAGCGTGTGGAATCTTGACGCGCGGCGTCGGTCGAACGGCGCGTCGGCACCACCCACCACAAAGGAGGAGGCTCACCATGACGACCGCTCACCGGCGCGAACGCGACACCTTCGGCGATATCGACGTCCCTGCCGAAGCACTGTGGGGGGCGCAGACGCAGCGTTCATTGGCGCACTTCCGGATCTCGTCCGAAAAAATGCCGCCCGAATTGATTGCCGCGCTGGCCCAGGTCAAGCGCGCCGCCGCCGTGGTCAACCGCGAGCGGGCGTCGCTCGACGCCAGCAAGGCCAACGCCATCGTGGCGGCGGCCGACAGCGTGCTGGCCGGCGCCCATGCCGGGCAGTTTCCGCTGGCGGTGTGGCAGACCGGTTCGGGCACGCAGACCAACATGAACGTCAACGAGGTGCTGGCCAACCTGGCCAGCGAATCGCTCGGCGGGCCGCGCGGTGAAGGGCGCCTGGTGCACCCCAACGACGACGTCAACCGCAGCCAGTCGTCCAACGACGTTTTTCCGGCCGCCATGAACATCGCCGCCACCCTGGCGCTGCGCGAGCGCCTGCTGCCGGCCCTCAATACACTGGCCGCCACCTTGCGCGGCAAAGCCCTGGCCTTCGACGACATCGTCAAGATCGGGCGCACCCACCTGCAGGACGCCACGCCGCTGACCCTGGGGCAGGAGGTCTCCGCCTGGGTGGCCCAGCTCGAACAGGCCCGTACCCATATTGATGCGGCCTTGCCGCATCTGGCCGAACTGGCCCTGGGCGGTACTGCCGTCGGCACCGGGCTCAATGCCCCGCAGGGGTTTGGCGAGGCCATCGCCCGCGAACTGGCCGCGCGCACCGGCGCGCCGTTCGTCAGCGCGCCCAATAAGTTCGAAGCGCTGTCGGCGAGCGATGCCGTGGTGCATGCGCATGGTGCCCTCAAGGGTCTGGCTGCCTCGCTGATGAAGATCGCCAACGACGTCCGCTGGCTCGCCAGCGGCCCGCGCTGCGGCATCGGCGAGATCGCCATCCCCGAGAACGAGCCGGGCAGTTCGATCATGCCGGGCAAGGTCAATCCGACCCAGTGCGAAGCGCTGACCATGCTGTGCTGCCAGGTGCTCGGCAACGACGTGGCGATCAATGTGGGCGGTTCGATGGGCAATTTCCAGCTCAACGTGTTCCGCCCGATGCTGATCCATAACTTCTTGCAGAGCGTGCGCCTGCTGGCCGACGGCCTGCACAGTTTCGACGAGCATTGCGCGCGCGGCATCGAACCGAACCGGGCGCGCATCGGCGAGCTGCTCGACCGTTCGCTGATGCTGGTGACGGCGCTGAACCCGCACATCGGCTACGACCGCGCCGCCGCCATCGCCAAGAAGGCCCACCACGAAGGCACCACGCTGAAGGCCGCCGCGCTGGCCCTGGGCTACGTGAGCGAAGCCGATTTCGATCAGTGGGTGCGCCCCGAACACATGCTGGGCCGGTGACGGCCCGTTTTCATCGATCGACCCAGGAGAGCCAGAACGATGCACACCGAAGCGAGCAAGGATCACCAGTGGCTGCGCCAGTTGCTGGGCGATTGGCGCTACGAGACCGACAGCGCCGCCGAGCCCGGCACGCCGCCCGACCGCCACCAGGGCACCGAACGGGTGCGCGAGTTGGGGCCGTTGTGGGTGCTGTGCGAAGGGCAGGGCGACATGCCCGGCGGCGGCATCGCACAGACCCTCATGACCCTCGGCAGCGCTGGCGAGGGCAAGTTCGTGGGGTCATGGATCGGGTCGATGATGACCCATCTGTGGCGCTACGAGGGCACCCTGGACGCCGCCCGCAAAGTGCTCACCCTGAGTGCCGAGGGGCCGGATTTCGACCACCCCGGCAGGACGCGCCGCTACCGCGACGTCATCGAGATCCTGGCGCCCGACCACCGCACGCTGAGCGCGTTCATGCAGTGCGACGACGGCACCTGGCGGCAGTTCATGATCGCGCACTACTGGCGGGTATAGCGCATGGCCCTGTCGATCGTGCGCCTCGGTTCGCCGCGCCTGCCCGGCGAGGGTCTGCGCATCGGCACGGTACGGCGCCCGCCGCGCGGCGTGCCCAAAGCCGAGTTCTCATCCGGCAACTGGTATGACACCTGGCTGCCGGCGCTGGCGCCGAGCGCCGAACTGGTCAAGCTGGCCCATGTCGCCGCCAGCGAGGCCGATTGGCGCCATTTTTTCAGTGCCTATCGGGCCGAGATGAGCGCCGCGCCACAGCAGCAGTTGATCGCACTGCTGGCCGCGCTGTCGCAGCACACCGATCTGTCGGTCGGCTGCTATTGCGAGGACGAGGCGCATTGCCACCGCTCGGCGCTGCGCGCATTGCTCGTAGAGGCCGGCGCGCGCGTGCGGCCGGCGTGACACGATTTTCCTTGAAGGCGGTTTACGGCCGACGCCGCAAACTGATAGCATCCGCGCCACTGTCCGTGCGCATGGCACGGCAGCCGTAAGCGTTCACGTCAGCCAACGCGCTCATATCCCAGGCAGCACGGGCGGGCGCGTTGTACCCACGACGATCTCCCGGCCGGGTGGCCCTGGACGGAGATCGTTTTTTTATGTCCGAAGCAGTCGTGTCTTCTCCCGTCGCATTCGCACTCGCCTACCGCCGCGTCCTCGCCATGACGGCGGCACTGTTCCTTTCGTACCTGTCGGTGGCGATGTCGCTGCCGGCCGTGTCGGCCCACGTGGTCAGCCAACTGGGCTATGGCAATGGCCTGGCCGGGCTGGCAGTGGGCATCGCCTTTTTGTCGACCATCCTGACCCGCCATCGCGCCGGGGCGCTGGCCGACCGTCGCGGCGGCAAATACGCCATGAACGGTGGTCTGATCGTGTACCTGCTGGCGGCGGTGATCTGTGCTGCCTCCAGTCTGCCGGGGCTGCCGGTGGCGGCCAGCTACGGCGTTCTCATGTTCGGCCGGCTGGTGCTCGGGCTGGGGGAGAGCCTGGCCCTGGTCGGCATGCTCGGCTGGAGCATCGCCACCCTTGGTCCGGCCAATGCCGGCAAGGCCATGGCCTTGATGGGCATGGGCATGTACGGCGCTTTCGCCGCCGGCGGGCCGATCGGCCTGACGCTGTACGCGCAGGGCGGCATGAGCGGACTGATGCTGGTGTGCGCGGTGCTGCCGCTGGCCGGGCTGGCCATCATCCGTGGCCTGCCGGCGGTGGTGCCGCCCGCCGGTCATCGTGAATCGTTGTGGCAGATATTCGGCCGCATCGCCAAGCCTGGTGCCGCCGTCGGGCTGCAGGGCGTCGGCTTTGCCGGCCTGGGCGCGTTCTTCGCGTTGTACTTCGCGCATCAGGGATGGGGGCATGGCGAGCTGGGGCTGACCGGTTTCGGCATCGGCTTCGTGGCGGTGCGTATCCTGTGTGGGCACTTGCCCGATCGCATCGGTGGCACGCCGGTGGCCATCGGCGCGCTGATCGTCGAAGCCATCGGGCAAGCCTTCATCTGGCTGTCGCCGACGCCGGGCGGCGCATTGATCGGCGCACTGCTGTCGGGCATGGGCTGTTCGATGGTGTTCCCGGCCATGGGGGTGGAAGTCGTCAAGCGCGTGCCGCCGCATCTGCGCGGCACCGCGCTGGGTGGCTTCGCCGCCTTCCAGGATCTGGCCTATGGCGTGACCGGCCCGATCGCCGGCCTCGTCGCCGACCGCGCCGGTTACGGCAGTGTGTTCGCCATCGGTACCTGCGCCGCCGTGCTGGGCGTGGCGATGGCGGTGTGGGCGCATCGCAGCAAGGCCTGAGCCGCCCCTTTTCGTATGCCGGCCGCTGCTCAGTCGCGCGGCTGCGCCAACAATCGTTCGATACCCGCTGGCAGGTTGCTGCGCGGCTTGTCCGGCGGCAGGGCACCGCTGCCGCGCGTGGCGCGGTGCGTGCCCAGGGCGACCAGCGTTTCGGCGTGGCGCACGGCGCTCGATACGCCATCGACCACCGGCACCGGCAATTGGTGCGCGATGCCGCGCGCCAGGCCGGCCAGCGGCGCACCGGCGACGATGATGACGTCGGCGTGATCTTCTTCCACCGCGCTTTGACACAAGGCGCGCAGTCTTTCCCCGTGATCTTCCTGGATGGTGCCGACGTTGTGCAGCGGCTGGTCCAGATGGCGGATGCTGGCCAGGCGGTCGAGCAGACCGTTGGCGGCCACTGTCTCGCGATACCAGGCGGTGATGCGCCGTGAAATGGCGATGATCGAAAAGCGCTGGCCGAGCAGACAGGCGCTGGCCAGGGCCGCCTCGGTCATGCCCACCACCGGCACGCCGACCGCCTCTTTCAAGGCTGCCAGGCCGGGGTCGCCGAAGGCCGCCACGATGATCGCGTCATAGCTGCCGGCCTGCTCGCCGGCGATGCAGGCGGTGGCATAGCCGCCCACCAAGGCTTCGAAACGCGTTTCGATGTAGGCCACGCCGAAGGCCGCCGTCGCCATGGCGATGTGCGTGTCGGGCGCGGCCGTGCGCCGCGCTTCGGCTTCGATCAGCGCTGTCACGCTGGTCGAGATGTTCGGATTGACGATCAACAGTTTCATGGCGCGTCCTCGGGTCGGGTGTCGTCGCGCAGCAAGGGGCTGCGCATGTCCAGCGCCCAGATGCGTTCGATGTCGCGGGCGGCGTGCAGCACGCGCGCATCGTGAAACTTGGGGCCGATCACCTGCATGCCCAGCGGCAGGCCGTGGCGGCCGAATCCGCAGGGCAGCGACAGGGCCGGTACGCCGGCGAAGTTGAACAGCGGCGTGAAGACGGCATGCCCGCGCGGGCCGGCGGGGCGCCCGCCGATGTGGCGGGGGCCAAGGCGGTCGAGCGGCCAGGCTTCCACCGGCGTGGTGGGGGCCAGCAGCACATCGTGATCCTCGAAGAACGCCGCCACGGCGGCCGCGATGCGTTCGCGCAGCATCAGCAGCGATGCCAGTTGCGCCCCGCTGACCTCGCGGCCCTGGGCGATCTGCTCGGCCAGGGGGCGGTCGAACAGCTCCGGCTGGCGCGCGCAGCGCTCGCCGAACAGGGCAGCCAGGCCGGCGTGCTGCAGGGCCAGCAGGGGCGCGCTTGCCAGGTCCGCCGGCCACTGTGGCGCCACGCGCTCGATGTGATGGCCGGCCTTGCTCAACATGCCGACGGCATTGTCCAGCGCAAGGCGCACGTCGTCGTCCAGCGGATAGTCGAGGCCGAGGTCAGGCGAAAAGGCCATGCGCAGCGGCCGTGTCGGTGCGGCTTCGGCAGTGTCGGCAGCGGCGGGCCAACTGAGTGGGTCGGCGGCATGGTAGCCGCGCAGGGTGTCGAACAGCAGGGCCACGTCGTCGACGTGGCGGCCTACCTGGCCGATCGACGACAGCGCCTGGTTCGGATCGGCGAAGCCCCAGGGGTGAGGCACCGCGCCGAGCGTGGGTTTGAAGCCGACGACCCCGGCATGGGCCGCCGGCCGCCGCGTCGAGCCGCCGGCGTCGGTCGCCAGGGCCAGCGGCCCGAG
>JASGFB010000090.1:0-20402 GCA_047605765.1 Rhodocyclaceae bacterium | reverse complement strand
AGGGCTCGCGCCAGGCCCGCTGCGCCGCCGCCGTGTCGGCCAGCGCCAGCACCGCCGTCGCCAGTACGGTTTCGCCGGGCTCGATGCGCGCAAGCAACTGTGGCACCGATGAGCGGGCGCTCATCAGATTGGCGTTCGGCAAGGCATCGAGGACACGCCCCGTTCTTGCCACCGTCGAGCCGAGATCGCGAATGCCGGAAAAATCATGCGGCATGGCCAGGCCTGCCCGGCCCGGTTCGGTATCGACCTCGCCGCCGGCTCCGCCATCGGGGCGCGGCAGCGCGAAACCGCCTTCGATCACCGCACAGGCCACGGTCGATCGGATGCGGTGGACGCGCACGTGCCAGGGGTCGCACACCTGCGACCAGGTTTCGACGGTGATGTGCGGGCCGGCCTGCCAGCGCACGTAGAGCAGATTGTCGGCGATCAGCGCTGCGTCGTTGCCCTCGCGCACCACGAAGTGGGCGCCGTCCTCGCTGAAGGCCAGCATGTTGTCGAAGCTGGCGCGATCGAACTGGCGGAAGTCGGTCTCGACACTGAAGCCATAGCGCGCCGAATAGGCGAACTTGCTGTACTTCTCGGGCGCCTGCCGCAGCCAATGGCGATGGTCTTCCTGCCCGCCGGCCAGGGCGATGGTGTCGCCCGGCGGATTGAACACGATGAGACCGGGCTGGGTTTGCGTGGCCGGTTGCGCGAACACCGGCAAGGCTTCTTCCGGCGTGGTCCAGAACGGATGATCGGCGGGCAGCGCCATGCAGGCAAAGGCCTTGAAAGCCCAGTAGGGCGAGCAACCCGAGTTGTACGGCTCGCACATATGCAGATTGGGATAGCCGTAACCGATCGACAACACGCCGTCGCGATGAGCGATGGGCTGGCGCGACCACCAGCGCAGGTGGCGCAGCACCAGGCCCTTGATCTGCCCCCACGGCAAGGCAGCGCAATCGGCGAAGGCCAGCGCCGACCAGAAGCTGGCACAGGCAAAGCGATAGGTCAGGCTGCGCCCGAAGGGCAGCACGGCGCCATCATCGGCAAACCAGCGGATGAACTGCTGAGCGAAGGCCGTGGCGCGCTGGCGTGCCCGCGTGGCTACTTCGGCATCGCCGCCGAGGCGGGCGTGGATCAGACCATAGAAATGGATGGCGAAGGCCACGTAGTGGTCGGCGTGGCGGACCGGGCCGTCGCTGTACCAGCCCTCGTCGAGGTACAGCGCATCGAGCTTATCCAGGTACTGGCGGCGCAGCGCCGGATCGGGCTGCTCGCCGATGGCCTCCAGGCCGAGCCCGATCATGATGCGGAAGTACATCCAGTTGTTTTCGCCAAAGTAGAGACCGTAGGCGCCCTTCAGGAAAGCGGCGATGTGCGCCTTGGCCTGCGGCGGTTGCGGTGCCCACAGCACGTCCGGAATCAAGGCCAGGGCGTAGCCGACGGCGGCCAGTTCGACCAGCGATTGATCACGGTCGCGCGGCGCGCCCCAGTATTCCGGGCTGTGCGGATCGGTGCCGTTGGCCAGCCCGCGACGCAGCAGATCCCAGTCGACGAAATCGGCGCCGCCGCCCACCTGCAAGGGCACCAGCCCCCACAGCGGCCGCGCGAAGCCTTCGAGATCCGAGGCGCTGCGATCGAAGGTGGCGCCGGCCATGTCGAGGCGCACGCGCGCCCCGCCCGGCGAGTAATACGGCGTCAGCGGCAGGTACAGGTCGCGGATGGCCTTGACGACGTCATCGCGCGTGGCGAGCGGATTGCCCGCCATCGGATTGAAGGCTGGTGGCCAGTGTGGCATGAAGGGTTCCCCGAAGAAGAATGCGTGGGGCGCCGATCGGGGATGAGTCCAGGTCGCGCGCGTCGCGCACATGAGAAGGGTCAGTGAAGCCTCGGCGCCCCGCCGCGCACGGCGGGGCGGTGGGTGCGCTTACGACGGGTTGGCCCGGCGCAGCACGCGGTTGGAGTCTTCCACCATTTTCTTGGCGGCGTCGGCCACGCTCAGCTTGCCGTAGGCCAGTTGCTCGCCGATCGGACGCATGACGCCGACATCGATTTCGATAGCCCCGGCCGGCGACGACGGCGGGTACTTCATGACGATCGGCGCGATCGTGTTGATGAAATCCACCGACAGTTTTTCGTACTCGTTGAGTTGCTTGTAGACCTCCGCGCGCACCTTGGTGTTGGGCGGAATGCCGCGCTCGACTTCGAGCGCCTTGCCGGCGTTCATGTCGTTGACGAAGAAGTCGATGTACTTGGCGGCCGCTTCGGGGTTCTTGGCGTCCTTGCTGATGGCGAAGCTCAGCGCCGGGCGATAGAACAGGCCCGAGGGGCCATTGGGCGCAGCGATCGGCAAGGGCGCGATGCCCATCTTCACGTCCGGCAGCAGCGCGTGAAAGGCGGTCAGCTGGCTGGAGAACAGCAACGCGGTCGCGCTGTTGCGCGAGTTCATTTCGCTGGAGTCCGGGTTGAGCATGTTCTTCGACGACAGGTCGGCGGGCGTGCAGCCCCCGGCTTTCTGCAGCTTGTCCCAATAGGTGTAGAACTCGCGCACGTCATCGACGGTGAAGCCCAGTTTGCGATCTTCGGTGAAGATCACCTTGCCGCGTTGCATCAGCCAGGCCTGGAAGATGTAATTGGCGCGCGCCAGGTTCGGCGCCCCCCAGTAACGGTTCTTGCCCGAGGCCTTGGTGATCTCGATGGCCTGGCGGGCAAATTCGTCCCAGGTCAGACCGTACTTGGGCTCGGGAATGCCTGCCTTGGCGTAGGCGTCCTTGTCGTAGATGAGGCCGAAAGAATTGAGCCCCAGCGCCAGCCCCGCCATCTTGCCGTCGACCATGCACAGGTCGAGTACGCCCTTGTCCAGGTCGGCGGTGCGGATCAGGCCCTTGGCGATGTAGTCGTCGAGCGGCACCAGCGCGCGGCGACGGGCGTAGTCCGGCAGCGTGTTGGGTTCGAGCTGCACGATGTCCGGCATGTTGCCGCCGGCCATCAGCGTGTTGAGCTTGGCCCAGTGATCGGCCGAGGCGGCAGAGGTCACCGTGATGCCCGGGTTGGCCTTGTTGAACAGCACGTCGACGGCGTCGGTCCGCTTGACCCGGTCGGGTGCCCCCCAATAGAACATACGCATCTTGATGTCGGCCGCCCACGCCGCCAGCGGCGTGCACATCGCGCCCGCGCCGGATAGCAGACCCAGTTTCAGAACATCGCGCCGTGTAGTCATTTGAACCGTCCTGTGTTGTCTGTCTCGAGTTGTTCCTAGATCGAAGCACCGTGCCGTTCGGCAGGCTGTCTCACGCAGAGACGGCCTGGCCCTGCCATGCCTCGTCGTGCCGCTGCCCGGCGTCGTGCCGGGGCAGTGTCTTGCCGTCAGCGTCGAACACATGGCACAACGCCGCGTCGATGCTGATGGGAATGCGCTGGCCGGACTGGATGTGCTGCTGGCCTTCCAGCGACAGGGTCAGGGCCTGTCCGTCCGACAACTGTCCGTATACGAAGGCGTTGCCGCCCAACTGTTCGACGTGATTGACGGTCATGTCGCCCAGCGGAATACCGCCCTGGCCACCGGTGACGATGTGTTCGGGACGCACGCCAATGGTCAGCCCGGCGCTGCCGGACTGCGCCGTCACCGGCAGGCTCAGTTGCGTGCCGGCGAGGTTGAACACCGAATCGCCGGTCGCCGCGCGCACCACGTCGACGTTGAGGAAATTCATCTTCGGGCTGCCGATGAAGCCTGCCACGAACTTGTTCTGCGGATGGTTGTAGAGCGCCAGCGGCGAACCGATCTGTTCGACCACGCCCTGGCGCAACACCACGATGCGGTCGGCCAGCGTCATCGCCTCGACCTGGTCGTGGGTGACGTAGATCATCGTGGTGCCCAGTTCCTTGTGCAGGGCCGCGATCTCGACGCGCATCTGCACGCGCAGTTCGGCGTCGAGGTTCGACAGCGGCTCGTCGAACAGGAACACGCGCGGCTCGCGCACGATGGCGCGGCCGATGGCCACCCGCTGCCGCTGCCCGCCGGAGAGCTGTTTGGGCTTGCGCTTGAGCAGCGGTTCGATCTGCAGGATCTTGGCCGCCTTGGCCACGCGCTGCTCGATGACGGCCTTGGGCGCGCGCATGGTTTCCAGGCCGAAGGCCAGGTTGCCGTACACCGACATGTGCGGATACAGCGCATAGGACTGGAACACCATGGCGATGCCGCGCTTGGCGGCCGGCACGTCGTTGACGCGCTCATCGTCGAGATGGATGTCGCCAGCGCTGACATCTTCCAGCCCGGCGATCATCCGCAGCAGGGTGGATTTTCCGCAGCCCGAGGGGCCGACGAACACGACGAATTCACCAGGTTCGATGTCGAAGCTGACCCCGTGGATGATCTCGGTGGAGTCGAATCGCTTGAAGACATTGTTCAGAACGAGTTTTGCCATCTTTACCTCTTGGTTGGCGGGTGGCTCGGCGGCCCCATGCCGCGCAGCACCGGGGCCCCGCGCCGTATTAACGCTTCATGCCCGTCGTCGCGATCCCTTCGATCAGCAGACGCTGAAAGAACAGGAACACAAAGAACACCGGCAGCAGGGCCAGGCATGACATGGCGAACAAGCCCACCCAATCCGATATGGCCGTCGAATCGACGAACGACCGCAGGCCCAGTTGCACCGTGTACGACTCGGTCTCGTTGAGGAACACCAGCGGCCCGAAGAAATCGCCCCAGCTCCAGATGAACGAGAAAATGGCGGCGGTGGCCAGCACCGGTGTCGACAGCGGCAGGATGACGCGGAAGTAAATGCGCCACGGACCGCAGCCATCCATCACGGCGGCCTCGTCCAGCTCACGCGGAATCTGGCGGAAGAACTGCACCATCAGGAAGATGAAGAAGGCATCGCAGGCGAAGAATTTCGGCACGATCAGCGGCAGATAGGTATCCACCCAGCCCATCTTGAGAAACATCACGTACTGCGGAATCAGCACGGCGTGCTGCGGCATCATCAGCGTGCCGAGCATGATGGCGAACCAGAAATGGCGGCCGCGGAAATTCAGCCGCGTGAAGGCGAAGGCCGTCACCGAGCAGGCCATCACATTGCCGATGACGGTCAGCACCGCGATGATCAGCGAGTTCCACGCGAAGGTGCCGAACGACACCTTGAGCGCGTTCCAGCCCGCGATGTAGTTCCGCGGGTCCAGCGTCTCCGGGATGATCGACAGGTTGTTGTAGATCTCGCCGTTGGTGCGGAACGAACTGGCCAGCATCCACAGCAGCGGATAGAGCATCACGACCGACAGGCCGATCAGCAGCACATGGAAGAACAGGCTTCTGCCCCAGCGCGTCGGGCGTGTGTTGGCGTCCGCGCCCTGCACCGGCAAGGCGGCTCGCGTACGGATCACGGTGGCGTCAGTCATCGTAGTGCACCCACAGTTTGGAAGACGCGAAGGCGACGGCGGTAAAGGCCGCGATGATGATGACGAGGATCACCGCCAGGGCCGAAGCGTTGCCCATGCGCAGGAAGGCGAACGCCTCCTGGTACAGATACAGCGTGTAGAACAAGGTGCTGTCGACGGGGCCGCCGGTGCCATTGCTGACGATGAAGGCGGGCGTGAAGGCCTTGAACGCGTCGATGGTCTGCATGACCAGATTGAAGAAGATCACCGGCGTGAGCAGCGGCAGGGTGATGCGGAAGAACTGGCGCACCTTGCTGGCGCCGTCCATGCTGGCCGCCTCGTACATATCGCGCGGCACCTGCCGCAGACCGGCCAGGAAAATGATCATCGGTGAGCCGAACTGCCAGATGCTCAGTATGACGAGCGTATGCAGGGCATGGTCCGGCGTGGCGATCCAGCCGGGGCCGTCGTAGCCAAGGAAGCGCATCAGGTAGGTCATGATGCCTTCGGTCGAAAAGAACTGTTGCCACAGGATGGCGATGGCCACGCTGCCACCCAGTAGCGAAGGCAGATAGAAAATCGCCCGGTAGAACGACAGGCCCTTGAGCCCTTTGTTGAGCGCCATGGCGACGGCCAGCGCCATCAACAGCTTGAGCGGCACCGACAGCGCCACGTACATGAAAGTGACGTGCAGCGATTCGCGGAATTTCGGATCGTCGGTGGCGATGCGGACGTAGTTCTGCAGGCCCACCCAATACGGCGCGTTGACCAGGTCGTAGTCGGTGAATGACAGGTAGATCGACGCCACCGTCGGGCCGAACGTGAAGGCAAAGAACCCCACCAGCCAGATTGCCAGCAGGCTGTACCCGCTCAAGTCGTTCGCCCACCGTCCCTTGCGGTTGGGGGCCATTGCAGACGCCACACCCATGCCTTTGCTCCTCCCGGCCCTCGTTGTCGCATGCCGGGCATGCGGACGGTTGCCGTCGTGTCTTTATCTCTGGCCTGTCGTTTAAATAAGACAGGCTTATGGATAGATCAGCTTGTGTGATCGCAGTCTAGTGCCGCACAAGGAAAAGTCAACGAAAAAGTTCGTTTGTTTCGATGATTGTATTTTTTTTCGGCACTGCTAGAATTTTTCGGAACAGTGTTCCCAGGGAGCAGGCACATGATCGAAACCAGGCAGATGGTCACCGACGGGTACTTCAATCGCACTTCGTCATCCCGCGTCATCGACGCGCACCAGCGCGCGCTCGAACGCTGCGTCGCCAAGCTCAAGGCGACCATGCCGGTCGTGGGCCTGCGCAACCCCAAGATCGGCAAGAGCGACAACACGTGGGAATACTGCGGGCCCTTCGACTGGGTCATCAGCTTTCAGGCGGGGCAATACTGGCTGGCCGCGCAATTGAGCGGCGATCCGGCGTTTGTGGTGGCGGCGCAGGCGCGCCGCCAGATCTTCCGCAATCTCCTGGCGCACCCCATCGGCTGCGATCACGATCTCGGCTTTCAGTTTTCGCTCAGTTGCGTGGCCGACTGGAAGATGACCGGCCACGACGCCGCGCGCGAGCTGGCCCTGCGCGCCGCCGACGTCCTCGCCCGCCGCTTCGACCTGGGCGGCGGCTACCTCCGCGCCTGGAATCCGAAACCCGGCAACCCGGCCGGCTCGCGCTTCACGGCCGGCCGCATCATCGCCGACACCTTGCAGAATCTCGCCCTCCTGTACTGGGCATCGGGCGAAACCGGCATCGCCGCCTATCGCGAGATCGCCGACGCGCATGCGCAGGCATCGATGCGGCATCTGGTGCGCGAAGACGGCAGCTCGTTCCACACCTTCGTTTTCGATCCGGCCTCGGGCGAACCGCTGCGCGGCGAGACCCATCAGGGCCACGCCGACGCCTCGTGCTGGTCGCGCGGCCAGGCCTGGATGATTCACGGTTTTGCGCAGAGCTACCTGTACACCGGCAACCCGCTGTTCAAAGACACCGCCGCGCGGCTGGCGGCCAAGGCCGAGCAATGCATGGGGCAGGACACCGTGCCGGTCTGGGATTACTTCCTGCCGGCCGATGCCAAGCCGTGGCGCGACAGTTCGGCGGGCGCCATCATGGCCGCCGGCCTTTACATCCTGGCCTCGGTGAGCGATGACGAAGGGCGCCAGCGCTGGACGGCGTTCGCCGACCGGCTGGTGGACGGCATGCTGGAACACTGCGATCTGAGCGGCGACCCGCGTGCCCACGGCATACTGGCGCATGGTGCGGCCCACGTACGCGCCGGCATGCACGACAACATGCTGCCCTACGGCGACTACTACTTCATGGAAGCGCTGATGCGCTCGCAGGGGCACACTCAGTTCTTCTGGTAAGCGCTGCGGCATGATGCGCCATGGGGCTGCCACCGACACCGCCGCCCCACGGCGCGCACCATGACGGCTGCATGGGCGATGCGGGCTTTTGAAAAACGCATCGGCTTGAGGAAGAATAGGGTCCGCTTTCGGGGCCCCCGAAAGAAGACATAAGGACAACGATGACGAGCACACCCAGGAAGCCGGCCGAGACCTTGAGATTGCGCCACATCGCGCAAGCCACCGGTCTGTCGATCGGCACCATCTCCAAGGTGCTCAACGGCCGCGAGGGCGTCAGCGAAGAAAACCGCGAGAAGGTGCGCCAGGTGGTCAGCGAGATGGGCTTCGCACGCTGGCCGACGATGAAGCCGGCCGAGAACGCCGTCAAGTCGATCACCGTCATCACCTACAGCGTCGGCACCTACGGCGGCACTTTCTACGAACACGTCATCAAGTCGATGATCGAGACCGGCCGCAAGCGCGGCATCGCCATCGAGGTCAATCTGCTGATGCTGCCGCTGGCGCAGGCCGACATCGCCGACGCCCACCTGTTGCAGAACGGCACGCCCGAAGCGCTGATCCTGCTCGGCGTGGACCAGCAGCCGGTGCTCGACCGCATTGCCGCGCTCGGCTGCCCGACGATTCTGGTCAACGGCATCGACCCGAGGATGCGCTTCGACAGCATCTGCCCCGACTACTACCTGGGCGGCTACCTGGCGACGCAGCACCTGCTCGATCTGGGCCACCGCGACATCGTGCACGTCGGCACCCGCCGCCGCCTGACGCTCGACCTGCGGCGCCAGGGCTTTGTCGCCGCCCTCGCCCACGCCGGCATCCAGTACGACCCCGCGCGCCATTACATCGACATCGGCTCGCAAGTGTTCGCCATGCTCGACGAGAACATCCTCGATGCGCAGATCGACGATGCCGGCAAGCTCAAGAGCACGGCCTTCTTCGCTGTCGCCGACGAGGTCGCCATCAACGTCATGCAAAAACTCAACGCACGCGGCTTTTCGGTGCCGGGCGATGCGTCCGTCATCGGCTTCGACGATCTGTCGGTGAGCGCCTATTGCATTCCGGCGCTGACCACGCTGCATTCCGATCTGGCACTGCTCGGGCAATTGGCCATCGATACGCTGATCGAGCGCGCCGCCCAGCCGGGCAAGCACATCTCTCGTTTTTCCATCGGCACCTCGCTGGTCGGGCGCGACTCCACCGCCGCCCTGTAAGGCGGCCCGCGCACCTTACGGCAGGCGCCGCGCCAGCGCCCCGCGCGCCGCGTCGACGATCGACGCGGTCAGCGCCTCAAGGCGCGGCGACTGCACCTTCCAGGCATGCCAGTACAGCGCCACGTCGACCGGGCTGTCGGGCGCCAGATCAACCACCTCGCCCCGTGCCAGGGCCTCGCCGCATTGCAGTTCGGGCACCAGCCCATAGCCCAGCGACGCACGCAGGGCGACGAAATACGCTTCGTTGGACGGTACGTAGTGGCTGGGATAGGCATCGGCCGCCAGACCGAAGCGTTGCATCAGAAAATCGGCCTGCAAGGCATCCTTGCGATTGAACACCATGACCGGCGCATGGCGCGCAGGCTCGCGCGTGAAGCCCGCGCCGAACCAACGCGCCACGAAAGCCGGCGTCGCCACCATGCGATAGCGCATGGCACCGAGCGACTCGGCCACGCAGCCGCGCATCGGCCGCGATTCGGTGCTCACGCAGCCGACGGCGGCGCCGGCTTCGAGCAGCGCGAAAGTGTGATCCTGATCGTCCACCGTCACGTCCAGCAGCAGGTTCTGCTCCATCAGCAACGGCGCCACCGCCGGCAGGAACCACGTCCCCAGCGTGTCCGCGTTGATCGCCAGGCTGATGGCATGGGGCGTATTGGCCCCCGGCGGCGCCCATTCAGCGGCCAGTTCCTGCTCCAGCAGCGCCGCCCGACGCAAAAAGCGCAGCAGGCGCTGGCCCTGCGGCGTCGGGCGGCACGGCCGGCTGCGCACCACCAGCGGGCCGCCGAGGCGGCTTTCGAGCGCGCGCACGCGCTGTGAAACGGCCGATTGCGTCACATGCAGGTGACTGGCGGCTTTTTCGAAGCTGCCCGTTTCGATGACGGCGAGCAACGCGTCGGTCTGGCGGCGGTCGAGATCCATGGCGATTTATCAGCCCAGCTAATGGGAACTGAATAATATTAATCCAGCTTTATGTGGAACGGACCGGACCGGACAATCGCCCCTCCTGAACGAGAGGCAACAACAATGTGGGCGGCTTGGATGAAGGGCTTCGGCTTGGGGGCAGGCTTGATCATCGCCATCGGCGCGCAGAACGCGCACGTGCTGCGCATGGGCCTGGCACGTCGTCACGTCGGCGTGACGGTGCTGGTCTGCGTGGTCGGCGATGTGCTGCTGATCAGCGCCGGCGTGGCCGGTATCGGCGCGCTCATCGGCCAGCATGCCGGGCTGATGGCGCTGGCGCGCTGGGCCGGAGCGGCGTTCCTGTGCTGGTACGGCCTACGGGCCTGGGCCGCAGCGCGCGCCGGCGAGCAATTGACGCTGGCGCAGGGGCCGCGCCACCTCGGCTTGCGCCAGGCCACGCTGGCCGCGCTGGCCTTCACCTGGCTCAATCCACACGTCTATCTGGATACCGTGGTGCTGCTGGGCTCGGTGGCCAGTCAGCAGACCACGGCCGCGCGGCCATGGTTTGCTGGCGGCGCCATCACAGCCTCGCTGCTGTGGTTTGCCAGCCTGGGCTACGGCGCCCGCCTGTTGTCGCCCTGGTTCGCCACGCCCACCGCATGGCGGGCGCTGGATGCGGCCATCGGCGCCATCATGTTCGCGCTGGCCGCATCGCTGGTGCTGATGTAGCAGCCGCCTAGCGCGGCTTGCCGGGCGCGTAGATGTCGAGGATGTCGGCGACGGCACGATTGCGCGGCGTCGCCACACCCAGCGCGGCGCCATAGTCGGCCACGCCACCGCTGAGCCAGGCCACTTCGAGGCGGTTGCCGCGCTCCAGGTCGTTATGCATCGACGACGTCATGTCGGCCGGCAGGGTGTCGCAGAAGCTCAGGCGATCGTCGGCGAAGGTTTCGTCCAGCGCCACGCCGCGCGCGCGGCCCACGGCCACCACTTCGCGCATCAGGTCATGCAGAAAAACCCGGCTGCGCGGGTTTTCGCGCACCGCGCCGATGCGCTGGCGGATCGACGTCGTGGAGCCGGACAGCCCCACCAGGAACACGAATTTCTCCCAGATCTGGCGCTGGATGTCGGTGCTGATTTCGGCGTTGATGCCGGCCTTCTGGCAGGCTTCAAGGAAGGCCTGCACGCGTGCGCTGGCCTGGCCGTCGTATTCGCCGAACAGCAGGCGTTGCAGGGCGCCGTTGTGGCGCACCACGCCCGGCTCTTCGATAAAGGCCGAGATATAGCTGCAGCCGCCGATGAGGGCTTCCTTGGGCAAGGCACTGGCCAGGATCTCGTCCTTGGCGACACCGTTCTGGAACGACACCACCGCCGCCCCGCGCGCCACCACCGGCGCCAGATCGCGCGCCAATTGTTCGGTGTCCCACAGCTTGACGGCCACGATCACCAGATCAACCGTGCCCAGCTTGGTCGGGCTGTCCACGAGCTGCGGCTTTTCGATGTGCATGTCACCCAACTGGCTGAGCACGCGCAGGCCCTTGGCCTGCATGGCCGCCAGGTGCGCGCCGCGCGCCACGAAGGTCACGTCGTAACCGGCCGCCGCCAGCCGCGCACCGAAAAATCCCCCTACTCCGCCCGCCCCCACTACTGCGATACGCATGATCGTTTCCTCATAGAAAAAGCTTGCCCGGTGTGGCGTTCATCAATCTGACAACCTGTAGCCAAGTCGGGCTGATGCAAAGCAAGAAATTCCGATAAATCGATACAGCCACGCGACAAACAAAAAAGCGATGACGCCCCAGGGGGACGTCATCGCTTCGGGTCATGCGGCGCCTTCATGGCAACGGCATGGCGACCGTGTTACATCACCGCACCGATCTGCCAGGGCAGGAACTCGTTGGTCCCGTAGCCGGCGGTCTCGGAGGTGGTCTTCTCGCCCGAGGCATGGGCGATGATGGCGTTGAAGATACGCTGGCTGATGTCCTTCATCGGCACGCCGTCGAGCATGTCGCCGGTATTCACATCCATGTCTTCGCGCTGGCGGTTCCACAGGATGTTGTTGGTGGCGATCTTGATCGTCGGCACGCCGGCGCAGCCAAAGGCCGAGCCGCGGCCGGTGGTGAAGCAGATCACCTGGGCGCCGCCGGCTGCCTGGCCGGTGGCCGACACCGGGTCGTACCCCGGGGTGTCCATGTACACGAAGCCCTTGGCGGTCACCGGTTCGGCATATTGATACACCGCGTTGAGGTTGGTGGTGCCGCACTTGGCCACCGCGCCGAGCGATTTTTCGAGGATGGTGGTCAGGCCACCCGCCTTGTTGCCGACCGAGGGGTTGTTGTCCAGCTCACCCTTGTTGCGGTGGACGTAGTCCTTCCACCACTCGATGCGGTCGACCAGCTTCTGCGCCACTTCCGGCGACGCCGCGCGGCGCGTCAGCAAGTGTTCGGCGCCGTAGATCTCGGGCGTCTCCGACAGGATGGCGGTGGCACCATGGGCCACCAGCATATCTACCGCGCCGCCCAGGGCCGGGTTGGCGGTGATGCCGGAATAGCCGTCCGAGCCGCCGCAGTTCAGGCCCACGGTCAGCGCCGACAGCGGCGCCGGGGTGCGGGTGAAGCTGTTGGCATGGTCCAGCATGCCGACGATGGCTTCGATGCCCTGGCGGATGGCGTGCGAGGTGCCGCCCAGTTCCTGGATGCTCACCGATTGCAGCATGCCCGGCTCGTGCTGGTTCAGTTCCTTGACCAGCGGGCCGATCTGGTTCATTTCGCAGCCCAGGCCGACGAACAGGATGCCGGCGAAATTGGCGTGCGAGGCGTAGCCGAGCATGGTCCGGCGCAGCACGTCGAAGCCTTCACCGGCGCTCATGCCGCAGCCCAGCGGGTGCGACATCGGCACCACGCCATCAACGTTCGGCCATTGCGACAGGCGTTCGCGCGTGAAGTGGCTGGAGATGGCGTGCACCACGGTCGCCGAGCAGTTCACCGAAGCGATGACGCCGATGTAGTTGCGCGTGCCGATCTTGCCGTTGGGGCGGTGAAAGCCCATGAAGGTGGCCGGCGTGTCGGCCTTGGGGCTGTCGTGGCGGTCGGCGCAGAAGGCCAGATCGCGCTCGAATTCACCCATCGCCAGGTTGTGCACGTGAATGTGCTTGCCTGCGCCGATGTCTTCCTTGGCAAACCCGATGATCTGGTTGTAGCGGCGCACCGGCGCGCCCTTGGCGATGTCGTGCGCGGCCATCTTGTGGCCCGGCGGAATCAGGTCGTGAATGACGACGTCTTCGGATGCGACACGGTTACCCGGCATCAGTTGCTGGGTGGCAATGATCACGTCGTCGTTCGGGTGCAGACGAACGGTGGATGAAGCTTGCATGGTGATGCCTCCTCGCGTACGGCGGCACGCGTGTGACAATGGTTTCTACTTCGCCCGCCGTCCTTCAGTTGAATCAGATGGAGGCAAAGCAATGTGCTTGCAAGGGCGGCTTGGTTTTCTGACACAAGCCGCACCAAATTGCTGGCGTTCTCCGACCAAAGTCTGTCGGAGCCTGTGAGCACGATACGATCGCGCACCGGCCCGGGCAATGCTCTGCCCGGGCCTGTCACAGGGTTTTACAGCCTCAGACGGCCAGCTCGCGCATGGCGGCCTTGACGCCCTTGGCCTTGATGTTGTCGAGCTCTTGGGTGACCACGGCGGTGAGGCCGGTGATGGCGTTGAGGTCTTCACCCCACAGGCGCGCATCGGCCAGCACGCTCTTGACGAGCGCGGCGGTCGGCTGGCCCGGCTGCCAGTCGCGCCAGGCGGCGGCCAGCACGTCGAGCACTTCGGCGTTGTCCTTGATCGGATAGGTCTGGCCGTCGCGATCGCCGCTGTAGGCGCCGCCTTCACTGAATTGGCCGTGGTAGAAGTTCAGCAGCGCAGCCAGAGAGAAGCCCAGGCAGGCCGGTGCAATGCCACGCGCGGCGGCAAAATCCTTGACCGTCGGCAGCACGCGCACTTGCCACTTCGACACCGAGTTCAGCGCGATCGAGATCAGCTCGTGGCGGATGAACGGATTGGCGAAGCGTTCCATGATCGTGGTGGCGTACTGCTTGCGCTCGGCATCGGGCAGCGGCACGAACGGCACGATCTCTTCGAACATCAGCTTGTCGAGGTACTTGGAGACGACTTCGTCGTCGATCATGCCCTTGACGGTGTCCACGCCGGCGCTATAGGCGGCCAGCGCGCTGGCGGTGTGCGCGCCGTTGAGGATGCGCACCTTGCGCGTGCGGTAGGGACGCAGATCGTCGGTCCACACCACGTCCAGGCCGGCCTGGGTCAGCGGGAACTCCGCCGACAGCGCTTGCAGGCGATCCTTGGGGCCTTCGATGACCCACACATGGAAGGGCTCGGCGGCGACCATCAGCGGGTCGGTGTAGCCCAGTTCGGCGTACAGGGCGTCGGCTTCGCTGGCCGGGAAGCCCGGCACGATGCGGTCGACCAGGGTGTTGAGGAACACGTTGTCGCGCTCGACCCACTGCACGAATTCGCTCGGCAGGCCCCAGGCGGCGGCGTGTTGCAGCACGTAGCGGCGCAGGTTGCTGCCGTTGGCCTCGATCAGCTCGCAGGGCAGGAACACCAGGCCGGTGGCGGCGGTGCCACCCAGCTGGATGAAGCGGTGGTACAGCAGCGCCGTGACCTTGGCCGGGAAGTTGTTCGGGCACTTGCCCGATTCGAGCGATTCTTCGGCGTAGGCGATGCCGGCTTCGGTCGTGTTGGAGACCACGAAGCGCAGCGTCGGGTCGGCAGCCACGGCCAGGAAGGCGTCCCAGTCCGAATACGGGTTGATGCCGCCGTCCACGCAGGTGATCAGGCGGCGCGTGTTGACTTGCTTGCCCTGTTGCAGGCCGCGCATCACCACGGTGTACAGGCCGTCCTGAGCGTTGATCTTGTCGGTGCAGCCAACCGCCAGCGGGGCGGCGATGGTGACACGACCGTTGAACTTGCCGGCGCCGTTGGCGACGTCGACCATCCATTCAACGAAGGCGCGCAAGAAGTTACCGTCGCCGATCTGCAGGATGCGCTTGACCGGCAGGTCGTTTGCGGCGGAGATTTCGACGTTTTGCGCAACGCTCGACAGCGTTTGGCGATTCAGGCTCGGCACAGCAACTTCCTCCTCGAAATGTCTCATGCGCAGCGGTGGCTCCGCCGCATCAGTTGTCAGTCGTCATGAAAACCTGCGTAACGATAAGTCCGACAACTATTCAGAAATCGGCGCGATTCTAACTTTGCTGCCTGACAAAAGCCACGCAGCAAGGTCAGACTTTGTCACGAAAAGAAAAATACCGGCATCGCTTCGCGCGGAATGATCGCGCCCGGATGCTGGATGACGATCGAGGCGATCTTATTGCCGGAGCGGGCCGCCATCGCCGGCGGCTGCCCTTGCAGGCGCGCAGCAAGATACCCACCCGCGAACGAATCGCCGGCACCGGTGGTGTCCACGGCCTTGGCGACCTTGAAGGTCGGCACGATGATCGGTTCCATGCCACGGATGCGCACGATGGTCGGATCGATGCCGCGCTTGATGACGACTTCGTCCGGCGGCAGCGAATAGCAGTGCGCCAGGGCCGATTCCTCGTCGGGGATGTCATACAGCGCCTGGTTGTCTTCCAGCGTGATCATGACCATGTCGGAAGTCGCGAAGGCGCGGTCGTACCATTCGGTGGCGCTGGTGTCGGCCATCCACAGGCGCTTGCGGTAGTTGTTGTCGAAGAACACCTTGCCGCCACGCGCACGCAGGCGCTCGACGAACTGGAACAGGCGCTCGCGCCCTTCCGGCGGCAGTACCGCCAGGCTGATGCCGCTGTAGTAGAAGGCGTCGAGCTGCTCGATGTTGTCTTCGAGGGCGCTGGAATGGTCCTTGTGGAAGTAATCCTTGGCCGCACTCATGTCGCGCCAGTAATAGAAGGTGCGCTCGCCGGCGTCGTCCACCTGGATGGTGTACAGGCCGGGCATCTTGCCTTCATCGCGACACACCATGCGGATGTCGACGCCTTCGAGCTGCCAGGCCGAAATCATGGCGTCGCTGTAGGCGTCGGTGCCGAGCTGGGTGGCATAGGCCACTTCGATGCCGGCGTCGGCCCCCAGGCGGGCCAGGTATACGGCGGTGTTGAGGGTGTCACCACCAAAATTCTGCTGCATCGTGCCGAACATCTGGCCACGCATTTCGATCATGCACTCTCCGAACAGCGCGATACGACACTTAGTGTTCATTGCTCAAACCTGAGATGGGTGTTTTTGAAGGGGGTTGTCCTGCCATGCGTAGAGTCTCAACCCATCGCGAACGGCAAAATCGATAACTCTGAACGATAGCAAGTTCTGACGCGCTTGTAAGGGGACCGGCTTGCGCCTTTAGATTTGGATCAATGGCGCCGACGCCCGGCCACGGCCTCCCACTGCGCGCGCAGGGCTCGCCGGCCGCGCCGCCAGCGCCTACTATAGCGCCGCCCACGCCCGGCTCGCCGCCTGGCCATGGGCCGCCCGCCGGGCGCCACACATCGGCACAAACGACAACCGGGGCTTTTTCGTGCACATCCACGCGCGCGCACTGAAGTATTTCGACACGATCCGCCGCTGCGGTTCCATCCGCGAGGCCGCCCGCCAGCTCCACGTCGCCTCCTCCGCCGTCAACCGGCAGTTGCTGCAACTGGAGGACGAAATCGGCTTTCCGCTGTTCGACCGCCTCACCGACGGCCTCAAGCTGACCGCCGCCGGCGAAGTGTTCTCGCGCCATGTCATCACCGTGCTGCAGGACGAACAGCGCCTGCAGCACGAACTCGAAGCGCTGCGCGGCATCCGGCGCGGCGAGCTGTCGGTGGTATCCATCGAAGGGGTCAATGCCGACTTCCTGCCCGACGTGCTCGAAAAGATGCTGGTGCGCTACCCGCTGGTGAAGATCGCCGTGCGCACCATGGGTTCGGCCCAGGCGGCGCGGGCGGTGGCCGACGCCGATGCCGACCTGGCCATCAGCTTTTCCATCGAGCGCACCGAAACGCTGCGCCAGTTCGCCATCGGCCACTTCCAGATGGGCGCCGTGATGCGCCCGGACCACCCGCTGGCCCAACTGCCGCAGGTGAGCTTCGCCGAATGCGCGCGCTACCCGCTGATCATGGCCAGCCCGGAACTGTCGATCCACGCCGCCATGCGCCCCATCGTGGCCCACCACAAGAAACCCCTCACCGTGCTCATGGAGACCTCGTCGCTGGAACTGGGCAAGAGCGTGGCGGCGCGCGGCGTCGGCGTGGCCTTTCAGACCTACATCGGGATGGAACGCGACCTGCGCGAAAACCGCCTGGCCTTCGTGCCGCTGCGCTCGCCGCAACCGGTGATCTGCGACCTCGGCGTCTATGTGCGCGCCGGCCGCACCCTGCCGCCGGTGCTCGACGCCTTCATCCGCCTGCTCAACGAAGAACTGGACGTGCGCAGCGCCCACGACCGCGCCTTGTTCAGCATCGCCTGAGCCCGCCCCCGGCGCGGCTCATTTGGCCCCATGGATGAAGGTTCATGCGGGCCGGCGTATACCCGGGCAGGGCGGTATACGCCGTTCGTTATAAAAGGCATTTCATGGCATCAGCGTGTTGCCGTTTCGGCATCACCCGTAGCCAAATTCTGATCTACCGCAAAGAACGCCAGCGTTCATAGACTCTCTCCACCAACAGCGTTTCCAGCGCGGGAGAGAGCGATGCAAAAAGAATTCAACGCCAGCCACAGCGCCCTGTCACTGCCCCTCATCGACGTGGCCGGGCTGCGTTCGCCGGACCGCGCCGAGCGCCTGGCGGTGGGCCGGCAACTGCGCGAAGCCTGCCAGACGCGCGGCTTCTTCTACATCCGCAACCACGGCATCAGCCAGACCCTGATCGACCGCGTCTTCGAAGAGAACGAACTGTTCTTCGACCAACCGATGGAAAAGAAGCTGGCCGTCGACAAGGCGCTGTCGCGCTGCAACCGCGGCTACGAGCCGCTGCGCGCCCAGACCCTGGAGCGTGACGCGCCGCCCGACCTCAAGGAAGGCTTCTACATCGGCCAGGAACTGCCCGCCACCGACGCCCGCGTGCTGGCCGGCAAGTTCAACCATGGCCCCAACCTGTGGCCGGCCGAGCTGGCGGACTTCCGCCCGACGATGGACGCCTATTTCGAGGAGGTCTTCGAACTCGGCGCCCTGCTGATGCGTGGCCTGGCGCTGTCGCTCGAACTGCCGGAAGACTACTTCCGCCCCTTCCTCGACGACGCCATGGCGACGCTGCGCCTGCTGCACTACCCGCCGCAGCCGCCCAACCCCTCGCCCGGCGAAAAGGGCTGCGGCGCCCATACCGATTTCGGCAGCCTGACGCTGTTGCTGCAAGACGACGCCGGCGGCCTGCAAGTATGGGATGCCGCCAGCAACGGCTGGATCGACGCCCCCTCGGTGCCCGGCACCTACGTGGTCAACATCGGCGATCTCATCGCGCGCTGGACCAACGGCCGCTATCACTCGACGCTGCACCGGGTCATCAACGTGTCCGGCCGCGAGCGTTATTCGGTGCCGTTCTTCCTGACCGGCAGCCCCGACTACATCGTCGCCTGCCTGCCGACCTGTCTGGGCCACGGAGAAGCGGCCAAGCATCCGCCGATCACGGTGGAGCAGCACCTGGCCGAATGCTATCGGCGTACCTACGCGTGAAGGCCGCCGCCATGACCCGCAACATGCTGCTCATCCACGGCGCCTGGCAAGGGAGCTGGTCGTTCGCCGCCTGGCTGCCGCACCTGGCGCGCCACGGCTGGAACGCCCATGCCATCGATCTGCCCGGCAATGGCTGGGGCGCCCATGGCAACGATCCGGCCTCGCTGGATGAATACGTGGCGCATGCCCTCAAGGCACTGCGCGGTTTCGACGGCCCCGCCGTGGTGGTCGGCCACAGCGGCGGCGGCATCACCGCCTCGCAACTGGCCGAAGCCGCGCCCGAGCGCGTCGCCGCCCTGGTCTACCTGGCCGGCATGATGCTGCCCTCGGGGCTGTCCTTCGGTGGCCTCATCGATCTGTGCCAGCAGGACGATCCGCTGGCCGATCTGGATGGCATCGCGCCCTATCTCGAATGGTCGGCCGACGGTCGCAGCACCCAGGTGCCGGCCGAGGCCGCCCGCGACATCTTCGTACCCGACTGCGCACCGTCCGACGCCGCCCGTGCCGCCGCCCTGCTGCGCCCGCAGCCGGAGAGTGGCCGCAAGATGGTGCCGACCCTCAGCGTGCAGCGCTATGGCAGCGTGCCGCGCCTGTATGTGCGTGCCCTGCACGACCGCTCGGTAGTGCCGCCCCTGCAAGCCCGCATGCTGACCCTCACGCCCGGCGCCACCGTCATCGACATGGACTGCGGCCACGTGCCGCAACTGGCCAGACCGGCAGAACTGGCCGAACGCATGAGCGCCGCCCTCAACGCCCTGCTGGCCGAAGCGGCCAGCGCCCCTTAACCCTTTGTCCGTACAACCGGCGCCGGCGTCCGACGCCTTTGAACCTCACATCCTTCGCACAGGAGTCATCATGAAGCACAGCAAGAAATTGATCGCCGGCGCCATCCTTGCGCTCGGCATGAGCCTGGCCCACGCGGCCGACAAAGTCGTCATGCAATTGGACTTTCTGCCGGGCGGCGACAAGGCCTTCTCGTACGTCGGCGTGAAAGAAGGCTTCTTCGCCGCCGAAGGGCTGGAAGTCACCATCCTGCCGGGTCGCGGCTCGGCCGACGCGGTCACCAAGGTGGCCTCGGGCAATGCCGACGTGGGCGGCGGCGGCCTGGCCGCGCTGATGATGGCGGCGGCCGAGAGCAATGCGCCGGTCAAGGCCATCATGTCGCTGTACTCCAAGCAGCCCGACGCGTTGTTCACCGTCAAGGGCGGCAACGTCGACAGCCTCAAGGCGGCCGTCGGCAAGACCGTCGCCACGCCGACCTTCTCGTCGTCCAACACGCTGTGGCCGGTGATCCTCGAAGCCAACGGCATCGACCCGAGCAAGATCAAGCTGCTCAAGGTCGACCCCAGCGCGCTGGCGCCGATGCTGGCGCAAGGCAAGGTCGACGCCACCATCAACTGGGTGACGGTGGCCCCGGCCTTCGAAAAGGTACTCGCCCAGACCGGCAAGCAACTGCAAGTGCTGCCGTGGTCCGGCTATGGCCTGGATGGCTACGGCTACAGCCTGTTCGCCTCGGACAAGATGATCAAGGAACGCCCGGACGTGCTGCGCCGCTACATGCGCGCCTTCAAGAAGTCGGTCGACTTCGCCCTGGCCAACCCGGCCAAGGCCGCCGCCGACCTCAAGTCGATGGTGCCGGAAGCCGACGTCGCCACGCTCGAAGCCGAACTGCGCGCCTCGATCCCGCTGATCCAGAACGACGTTTCCAAGCGTGACGGCATCGGCACCTTCGAGCCGAAGCTGCTGGCCGCGACCTGGACCTGGGTCGCCAAGTCGATGGACTACGCGCCCACCAAGATCGATCCGGAAAAGATCGTCGACCGCAGCTTCCTGAAGTAAGCCTGACGCGGGCCGCGCACGGCGCGGCCCGCGGGACCACCACAAGAAG
>JASGFB010000089.1:0-20595 GCA_047605765.1 Rhodocyclaceae bacterium | reverse complement strand
AGTTCGTAGCGCTGGCGGGCGCGCACGGGGGCGCGCGTCAGCCGGGTGAGATCGTCGGCGATGCGTCCGGCTTCACTGCTCGCCGGATAGTCGAGCGCCAGCATCCAG
The DNA here is from genome assembly GCA_047605765.1 of Rhodocyclaceae bacterium. Classification (GTDB taxonomy): domain Bacteria; phylum Pseudomonadota; class Gammaproteobacteria; order Burkholderiales; family Rhodocyclaceae; genus JBGVSA01. The sequence continues at coordinate 20,487 of JASGFB010000089.1, read as the reverse complement.
CGCTCATTGTGGGGTTCGAGCGTGATGGCATAGCGATAGGCGCGCCCGCTCAATTCGTAGGGGGCGGTGGCGTGCGAACCGGCCCAGGTGGGGCTCCATTCACGGCCATCGAAGTTGGTCAGCACAGGGCCGCGCCAGTACCGCTTCGACGGTGGCGGCGAGGCACCGATGAATTCGACGCGGAAGGCGATGTCCGCCGATTCAATCAAGGTGCTGATCGAGCCGGGCGCCATCCGGTCGGACAGCCCCGTCATGCCGCTGTAGGCGTCGAGCGGCAGACCCCATAACGGGCCCGAGGCGCGCGGAAACAGCAGGAACAGCACCACCATCAAGGGCAGGCCCTGCCCGCACAGCGTCAGCGACAGACGCAAGGCGCGGCGCAGCGACAGCGTATCGTTCTGCAAGCGCGCCAGCGCCGCCACCACGCCCAGCGCCGCCGCGCCCACGATGGCGGCCACCCACATGGCCTGGGCATGGAGAAACAGGCCGATCATCAGGAAGCAGGCCAGCAGCAGCGCGGCACGGGCGTCGCGCACGTCGCGCGATTCCAACAGCTTGAGCGGTAGCAACATCGACAGCATGGCCAGCCCCGGCAGTTTGCCGATGACTTGGCCATAGGCCAGATAGATGAGGCCGAGGCCGGCGAGGGCCATCGGCAGCAACAGCCATTTCGGCGGCGAACTTTGGTCGCGCCACGCCGTAAAACCGCGCCAGCCGATCAGAAAGGCCGACAAGGCGCTCACGGTCCACGGCTGGAAGGCGGCAAAGGGCAGCAGTACCAGTAGCGAGACGGCGGACAGGTGCAGCAAGAGGGCGCGCGACAGCGAGCGCTGTTCGGCCGTCATGGGCGCTCCTGGCCGAACAGTGCCAGCGCTTCGAGGCAATCGCGCGCGTGGGCTTCGCCTGCAGCGGGGCCGATGCGGGCGCCGGGCAGCGTCAGGCGGGTGCGGGCGCCGTCCTGGCGCGCCTGGATGACCCACAGCGCCAATTGCGACAGGCGCTGTTCCACCGGCCAATGCCCCGGCAGCGTGTGCCAGTCGATGTCGCGGTCCGGCGTGGCGTGACCGGCGAAATCCTTCACCAGCAGTTCGCCGCTGGTGGCCATGCGTTTCCAGGCGATGCGGCTGGGCGAATCCTGCGGCAGGTATTCGCGCAGGCCCGAAAAATCCTCCTCGCCGCGCAGTGCGGCTTGCCCGCCCTCAGCCCACCCGGGGGTGGGCGGCTGCGTCAGTTCGCCGATCGGTTGCGGATACACCAGGGCGCGGGCGTCCGGCTCGATGTAGCTCCAGGCGCGCACCCAGCCCAGCGGTTGGCGCGATTCGACGGTCAGGCGCCCCGGCCACAGCCAGCCGCGCCGCGGTGCCGGGATGCGGATGGCGGTCTCCAGGACGCTGCCGGCGGGGACGTCGCCCAGCGTCAGGCGCTGCCCGTCGGCCGCCAGCAGCGTGACGCCCGGGCGGGCCCGGCCGGCGTTGTCGACGAGACGCACCAGGAAAGTGGTCGCTTCGCCGGCGTAGGCCTCGCCCTCGGCCCGCAGGGAAATTTCCAGGCCCATCAAGGCGCGCCACGATTGCAGGATGTGCGCCAGACCGACCCCGCCCAGCAGAAACACGAGCGCATGGCCGAGCGCCAGCGCGTAGTTGATCGAGGCCACCAACATGATGAGCAGGGTCACCAGCATGGCCAGGCCGGCCCGGCTGGGCAGCACATAGATGCGTGACTGCGGCAGGCGGATGGGCTGCGCTTCCGGGCCCGGCACGCGCTGCATCCAGCGGCGTGCCCGCGCGCGCAGGGCGGGCAGCCTCACGGTACCGGTACGGCTTCGATCAGCTGACGGACGACTTCGTCGCTGCGTGCGGTGCGCGCGCCGGGCTGCAGGCGGTGTCCGGCTACCGGCGGCAGGACCGCCTGCACGTCTTCCGGGCGCACATGATCGCGGCCGGCGATCAGCGCCCAGGCGCGTGCGGCGTTGAGCAGGCCGATACCGCTGCGCGGGCTGAGGCCGTGCGGCACCTCGGGCAGCGCGCGGGTGGCGGCCAGCAAGCCCTGCACGTAGTCGAGCACTCGCTCGCTGACGTGCACCTTGGCGGCTGCCGCCTGCATGTTGGCCAGGCCCGTGCTGTCGGTGCGCGCTGGCAACTCGGCCAGCATTTCACGGCGATCGCGGCCAGCCAGCAACTCGCGTTCGGCGCGGGCATCGGGCAAGCCGACGCTGATGCGCATCAGGAAGCGGTCGAGCTGGGATTCCGGCAACGGAAAAGTGCCGATCTGGTGTGCCGGGTTTTGCGTGGCGATGACAAAGAAGGGTCGGGGCAGGGCATGTGTGCGGCCGTCGACGGTGACTTGACGTTCTTCCATGGCCTCGAGCAGGGCGCTCTGCGATTTGGGCGAGGTGCGGTTGATTTCGTCGGCCAGCAACACCTGCGTGAAGATCGGCCCGGGATGGAAATGAAAGCGCTGCTGAGTGGCATCGAAAATCGATACGCCGATGAGATCGGCCGGCAGCAGATCGCTGGTGAACTGCACGCGCTGGAATTTCAATCCGAGGGTGACGGCCAGCGCGTGGGCCATGGTCGTCTTGCCGACGCCGGGCTGGTCTTCGATGAGCAGGTGGCCGCGCGCGACGAGACAGGCCAGGGCCTGCGTCAGGGCCAACTCCTTGCCCAGCACGATGGACGAAAGCTGCGCCAGCACGTCGTTTGCCAGTGCCGTTGCCGCGGGTAGTAAAGGGGTGGTTGTTCTGTCGTTCATGATCAGGCGCAAAAAGCGAAATCAAATCGATCTTAGGCGCGAGGCCTGCCGGTGACGCTGGTCCAGTGATGTCCGCCGCTTGGCGGATCGCAAGAAATGTGCGGAACTCCTCACGAAATCTCGCAAACGTTGCGCTGCAGCAAAGTAATAAAGTGTGACTTAACCCCTCCGTTATTGACCCCTCTCAGGGAGTGGTCAAACAACTTCCACTATTTTCCTCTCCCAGCTCTGTCTGTCCGTACTGTTCGTAGGCCGTTACTGACAGAGCCTTCGAACTCAACGGGAGATCAGATGTTCCAGGTTCGTATCCATGGCCGAGGCGGCCAAGGCGTCGTGACCGGCGCCGAAATGCTGTCCATCGCGGCTTTCCTCGAGGGGCACCATGCCCAGGCATTCCCCAGTTTCGGCTCCGAGCGTACCGGCGCGCCAGTCGTCGCGTTCTGCCGCATTTCGGATCGCGAGATCCGCCTGCGCGAGCCGGTCATGCAACCCGATGCGCTGATCATCCAGGACACCACGCTGCTGCACACGGTCGATGTCTTCTCCGGCCTGTCGCCGCAGGGGTACGTCATTCTGAATACCCACCGCAGCCTTGAAGAGCTGGGGCTGGCTGAATACACCAAGCGCTTCGATCCGAGCCGCATCGTCACGGTGCCCGCTACCGAGCTGGCCATCAAGCATGTCGGCCGTCCGGTGCCGAACGTGCCCTTGCTGGGCGCGTTTGCCGCCGCCTCGGGCATGTTCTCGCTGCAAGCGGTGGTGTCGGCCATCAACGAAAAATTCTCCGGCAAGATCGCCGCGGCCAACGTCGCAGCGGCCACCGAAGCGCACGAGGGCGCCCTCGCCGCGAAGTCCGCCCAACAGGAGCACATCCATGCTTAAGCAGATCGAAGGCTCGCATGCCGTCGCAGAGGCGGTCGGCCTGTGCCGCCCCGAAGTCATTTGCGCATATCCGATTTCCCCGCAGACGCACATCGTCGAAGCTCTCGGCGAGATGACGCGCACCGGCGAGATCGCCAACTGCGAATACATCAACGTCGAATCCGAATTCGCCGCCATGTCGGTGGCCATCGGTTCGTCTTCGGCCGGTGCCCGCACGTACACCGCCACCGCCAGCCAGGGTCTGCTGTTCATGGCTGAAGCGGTGTACAACGCCTCGGGCCTGGGCCTGCCGATCGTGATGACGGTGGCCAACCGTGCCATCGGCGCGCCGATCAACATCTGGAACGACCACACCGATTCGATGAGCCAGCGCGATTGCGGCTGGATCCAGGTGTTCGCCGAATCCAACCAGGAAGCGGCCGATCTGCACATCCAGGCGTTCAAGCTGGGCGAAGAGCTGTCGCTGCCGGTCATGGTGTGCATGGATGGTTTCATCCTGACCCACGCCTACGAACGCGTTGACGTGCCCACGCAAGAGCAGGTCGATGCCTTCCTGCCGCCGTACTCGCCGCGTCAGGTGCTGGATCCGGCCCACCCGGTGTCGATCGGCGCCATGGTCGGCCCGGAGGCTTTCTCGGAAGTGCGCTACCTGGCGCATGCCAAGCAGATGCAGGCGCTCGAACTGATCCCGCGCATCTCGGCCGAGTTCCAGGACATTTTCGGCCGTGAAGCCGGTGGCCTGATCCGCCCCTACCGCCTGGAAGACGCCGACACCGTCGTCATCGCGCTCGGTTCGGTGTTGGGCACCATCAAGGACACCATCGACGAGATGCGTGCCGACGGCATCAAGATCGGCGTTCTGGGCATCAATTCGTTCCGCCCGTTCCCGCTGGCCGCCATCCGCCGCGCCCTGTCGCATGCCCACCGCATCATCGTGCTGGAAAAGAGCCTGGCCGTCGGCATCGGCGGCGTGGTTGCCACCGATGTGCGCCTGGCGCTCGATGGCCTGGACCACAACTTCTACACCATCGTCGCCGGTCTGGGCGGTCGTCCGATCACGCGCGCTTCGCTGCATCGCGCCTTCCGCCTGGCCATGCATGACCAGCTCGAAGCGCTGCATTTCCTCGACCTGTCGTGGGACATCGTCAACAAGGAACTCGACCGCGAGCGCACCTCGCGCATGTCGGGCCCGATCGCCGAGAACATCCTGCGCGACATCGGCAGCAAGCCGCGCGCCGCTTGAGGAAGAACACCATGGCTCACGAACAAATCAAGTTCTACCAGACCGGCACGTTCACCGTCGGCAACCGCCTGCTGCCGGCCGAGCAGCGCTCGGTGCAGTCGGACATCGGCCGCACCAACTCGCTCAACTCGGGCCACCGTGCCTGCCAGGGCTGCGGTGAAGCGCTGGGCGCGCGCTATGCCATCGACGCCGCCATGCGCGCCACCGGCAACCAGATGATCGCCTGCAATGCCACCGGCTGCCTGGAAGTGTTTTCGACGCCGTATCCGGAAACCTCCTGGCAGGTGCCCTGGATCCACTCGCTGTTCGGCAACACGGCGGCGGTGGCCACGGGCGTGGCGGCGGCCATGAAGGTCAAGGGTCGCAACAACGTGCGCGTGATCGCCCAGGGCGGTGACGGCGGCACGACCGACATCGGCTTCGGCTGCCTGTCCGGCATGTTCGAGCGTAATGACGATGTCCTGTACATTTGCTACGACAATCAGGCCTACATGAACACCGGTGTGCAGCGTTCGTCGGCAACGCCGCCGGCCGCTCGCACGGCCACCACCATGCCGGCGCCGGGACATCCGGGCAACGTCTTCGGTCAGGGCAAGAACCTGCCGCTGATCGCCATGGCGCACAACATTCCGTACGTGGCCACGGCCACCGTGGCCGACCTGCACGACCTCGAACACAAGGTCGAACGTGCCATGTCGATGCGCGGCGCCCGTTACATCCACATCTTCGTGCCGTGCCCGCTGGGCTGGGGGTCTGCCTCGCAGGACACCATCAAGCTGGCGCGCCTGGCGAAGGAGACCGGTCTGTTCCCGGTGTTCGAAGCCGAGCATGGTGTGGTGACCAACGTGCTCCCGATCCGCCGCAAGCAGCCGGTCGACGATTACCTGAAGCTGCAACGCCGCTTTGCGCACTTGTTCGGCAAGAACCCGCAGACGGAAATCCTGGCCCGCTTCCAGCAGATCGCCGACGAGAACATCCGCCGTTTCGGTTTGCTGCAAGAGCAGGCCTCCGCCGTCTAACGAACCGTGTCGCCGGGTATGCCCGGCGCGTATGTGGGCCGCCTGCGGGCGGCCCGAAAAAAGAGGTTACTCATGGATAAGCCCTTTGCCATTACGCTTGATGTCGGCTCGTCGCTGGCCAACAAGACCGGCTCCTGGCGTACCAACCGGCCCGTCTACGTCAAGCGCCTGTCGCCTTGCAACAATGCCTGTCCGGCAGGTGAGGACACGCAGGGCTGGCTGTATTTCGCCGAAAGCGGCGAATACGAAACCGCCTGGCGTGTGCTGACCGCCGAAAACCCCATGCCGGCCGTCATGGGCCGCGTGTGCTACCACCCCTGCGAGAAGGCGTGCAATCGCGGCCAGCTCGATTCGCCGGTGGGCATCAATTCGGTCGAACGCTTCCTGGGCGACGAAGCCATCAAGCGCGGCTGGAAGTTCGACGCGCCGGTCAAGGAATCCGGTAAGCGCGTGCTGGTGGTCGGTGCCGGTCCGTCGGGCCTGGCGGCGGCCTATCACCTGCGCCGCCTGGGTCACCAGGTGACCCTGCGCGAGGCCGGCCCGATGTCGGGCGGCATGATGCGCTTCGGCATTCCCAAGTACCGCCTGCCGCGCGAAGTGCTCGACGCCGAAGTGCAGCGCATTATCGACATGGGCGTGACGCTGGAACTGAACAGCAAGGTCACCAACATCCTCGATGCGATGAAAGAAGGTGGTTTCGACGCGTCCTTCCTGGCCGTCGGAGCGCACCGCGCGCGCCGCGCCTTCATCCCGGCCGGCCAGTCGGCACGCATTCTCGACGCCATCTCCATGCTGCGCAGCATGGAAGACGAAGAAAAGCCGCAGCTCGGCCGTCGCGTGGTGATCTACGGCGGCGGCAACACTGCCATCGACGCTGCCCGCACCGCCAAGCGCCTGGGCGCTGAAGAAGCGATCATCGTGTATCGCCGCACGCGCGAAAAAATGCCGGCGCACGACTTCGAAGTGAAAGAAGCGCTCGAAGAAGGGATCATGATGAAGTGGCTGTCGACCATCAAGGAAGTGGGCGACGGCGGCGAGATCAAGATCGAGAAGGTGGCGCTGGACGAGCGCGGCAGCCCCGTGCCTACCGGCGAATATGAAACCCTGCAGGCCGACTCGGTCGTGCTGGCGCTGGGGCAGGACGTCGACCTGTCGCTGCTCGACAACGTGCCGGGCCTGGTGCTCAACGACGGCGTGGTGGAAGTCGCGTCGAACATGATGACGGGCCACCCCGGCATCTTCGCCGGCGGCGACATGGTGCCTTCGGAGCGTACCGTGACGGTGGCCATCGGTCATGGCAAGGTGGCGGCACGCCACATCGACGCCTGGCTGCGTGACGAGCAGGAACAGGAAGCCGCTTCGCGCGAACTGGCGACCTACGAAAAGCTCAACCCGTGGTACTACACCGACGCCAACAAGACGGTGCGTCCGATGCTCGACCTGATCCGTCGTCAAAGCACCTTTGACGAAGTGCAGGGCGGCCTGGATGAAACCAATGCGCTGTTCGAAGCGCGTCGCTGCCTGTCGTGCGGCAACTGTTTCGAGTGCGACAACTGCTATGGCGTGTGTCCGGACAACGCCGTCATCAAGCTCGGCCCGGGCAAGAAGTTCGAGTTCAATTACGAATACTGCAAGGGCTGCGGCATCTGTGCGGAGGAATGCCCCTGTGGCGCCATCGCCATGGAAGCCGAGATCAGCTGATCAATTGATCGGCTGTGCCGGCAGAAATCGGAAACGCCCCGCAAGGGGCGTTTTTTTTGGGGCGACGCTGGATGCCGGCTGCCGTACCATGCCGGTTCGAGACACGGAGGCGAACATGCCACGATGGTTCTGGCTGTGTGCGGGCGTTGTGGCCGCCAGCGCCCACGCAGCGGCGATCGACAAGACAGCGGCCGCCAAGACCTTTGTCTGCAAGGACGACACCCGCTTCGTGGTCGAGGCCCTGGACACCGACGGGCCGCAGAAGATGGTGAAGGTCTCGCGCGAAGGCCGCAGCGACGTGCTGCGCTGGACACGCACGCAACGCGATGCCTATTTCAGCAATGGCCGTGTGCAGCTGTGGGACAACGGCCACTACGCCACGCTCAAACGACGCAATTTCGCGCCCCTGGTCGATTGCGAGCTGCAGGACGACGCGTCGCAAAGTGGGCCGCAAGCAGCGCCCTGATCGCCCAATCCATGCCGATGGCATGAGTGATCAAACAAAAAAAGCGCAGGGCCGTGCCGCTGCGCTTTTTTTGTGCGGGCCGGTGGTTCAGCCGGCCATCACGACCTTGCCATCTTCGGCGCGCAGCACTTGGGCCAGCACAGCGACGGGCACGTCCATCTCTTCCAGGATCTGGCGGCCGTTCTTGAAGCACTTTTCCATGATGAAGCCGGCGCCAATGACTTGCGCACCCGCTTCGCGCACCATCTCGACCAGCGCCTGAGCGGTGCGGCCATTGGAGAGGATGTCGTCGATCAGCAGCACGCGAGCGCCTTCCCACAGGTACTTCTTGCCGATCACCAGGCGCGTCTCGCCCCCCTTGGTGGGCGAGGGCACGATGCGCGAATACGCCGGCGGCTCGATCATCGGCGCGTATTTCTTGGCGTACACCAGCGGCAGGTTCAGCGCGATGGATACCACCAGCCCCGGCGCGATGCCGCTGGCTTCGGCCGTGAGCACCACGTCAGCGCCGTAACCGCCCAGACGGCGGCCCAGTTCGTCCCCCATGGCCGTCATGAAACGCGGCTCGATGCGGTGATTCAGGAAGTGGTCGATCTTGATGATCTGGTTGTCGACGACGGTGGCTTCTTGAGCGATGCGCTGGGCCAATGCGGGGAATGGAGCGACGAGCTCGGCGGCGGAAAGAATCATGACTACGGTTGCCCAGGGCGGGCTAGGTTGCGATGGCGGAATTTATCACAGCCAGCCGCGCCGCGCAGCGGCTGCGGCAATGAAAACTGTGTCAGTGGGACACATTCGACGGGCGGCCGTGGCGGGCCGCCGGATACGGCCCGATTCCGGTGCCTGGCGGGGGGCGTCAGTCGTCTTCGACGAGCCGTTCGCGCTGCGTCAGCGTGGGGAACAGCCTCATCCAGCCGGCCACGATGAGCAGGGTGCCGACACCGCCGAGCACCACCGACGCCACTGCGCCAAACCAGCCCGCCGTCATGCCCGATTCGAACTCGCCCAATTGATTTGACGCGCCGATGAAGATCGAGTTGACCGCTGCCACGCGCCCGCGCATGTCGTTGGGGGTTTCCAGTTGCACGAGGGACTGACGGATCACCACGCTGACCATGTCGAACATGCCGCTGACCAGCAAGGCCGCAAACGACAACCAGAACGACGTGGACAATCCGAACACGATCGTCGCCAGCCCATAGGCGGCGACGGCGCCGAACATGGTCTTGCCCACCCGGCGCTGGATCGGCCAGGTGGACAGGTATACCGACATGAGCAGGGCGCCGACGGCGGGGGCCGAGCGCAGCAGGCCCATGCCCCAGGCGTCGACGTGCAGGATGTCCTTGGCGAATATCGGCAACAGGGCAGTGGCGCCGCCGAGCAGCACGGCGAACAGATCCAGCGAGACGGCGCCGAGCACTTCCTTGCGGGTCCAGATGAAGGTCAGGCCGGCGACCAGGGTCTTCATGCTGACGCGCTCACGGGGAGCCGGCGCGTGGTCGAAGCGGATGCACGAGACGAGGATGGCGGCGGCGACGAACAGCGTGCCGCAGATGGCGTATACCGCGCCCGCGCCCCCCACATACAGAAAACCGCCAATGGCCGGGCCGATGATGGTGGCGCTCTGCGCGCCGGCCGAACTCATCGCCAGCGCCTGCGGCAACAGCCGGCCCGGCACCAGCAGGGGCGCCAGGGCCTGCTGGGTCGGCATCTGGAAGGCCTTGATGGCGCCCAGCGCGAGGGAGGCGATGAGAATCGCTTCGCGTGTAACCCAACCCGCCCAGGTGCCCCATACGAGTACACAGGTGACGAACATCTGCAGCGTCAGGCAGATCGCCATGATGCGCCGCCGGTCGTAGCGGTCGGCCACGTGTCCGACGACCAGGATCAGGGCCAGCGAGGGGGCAAACTGGAACAACCCGACCAGGCCCAGATCGTAGGCGCTGCTGGTCAGCTCATACATCTGCCAGCCGACCGCCACCATCATCATCTGGCTGGCCATGGTGGTGGCCACGCGGCTGGCCAGAAAAAACAGGAAAGAGCGGTGCGCGAAGACAGGATTTGCCATAGCCCGTCATTATGCCTTTCGCTCAGTTGTCAGACAAATCTGATGAAGGGGCAAATCCGCTGCTATCCCATTGATGCGGGCTATGACAGTTGTTAATGCATTAAATGAGAATGGTTGTCATCTGTGCGTTACGATGCTTTCCATCGCAACAGACATAACAGGAGACCGCCATGCACGTACAACGTACCGGCTGGATCAAGAAGGCCCTCGGCATGGCATTGGTGGTGGTTGGCTACGCCATTCTGCTCGGCTGATTCCATTCGACTCCCCCCGCTGAATCTCTTCGGTCGTGGCGGCGCAACGCTGCCGCGGCTGCCCCATCGCACGCTCGCCGCAACCTGCTGCGGCACGACTACGGTCATCAGTACGTACCTTTTCTCGCACACGCGCTTTACGTGACGCGTGCAAGCCCTCAAACTTGAAGGCCCCGTCGCCTATACGGGCTAACCCGCCCATGCGGCGGGCCTTCGTTTATTTTGGGAAAGGATGATTCGTGACTGCCGCCGTTGAACGTGCCGATTTCGACCGCTACATGGTCCCTGTTTTCGCACCGCTGGAGATGATCCCCGTGCGAGGTGAGGGTTCGCGCGTGTGGGATCAGGCCGGGCGAGAGTTCATCGATTTTGGCGCGGGTGTCGCGGTCACGTCCCTGGGTCATGCGCATCCGAAGCTGGTGCAGACGCTCGCCGATCAGGCTGCCAAGCTGTGGCACGTGTCCAACTATTTCACCAACGAGCCGGCGCTGCGCCTTGCCAAGCGCCTGACGGAGGCGACCTTCGCCGAGCGCGTGTTCTATTGCAACTCGGGTGCCGAGGCGAATGAAGCGGCTCTCAAGCTGGCCCGCAAGCGCGCGGTCGAAAAATACGGCGACGACAAGATCGAGATCGTCGCCTGCAATGGCTCGTTCCATGGCCGTACGTTCTTCACCGTGTCGGTCGGTGGGCAGCCCAAGTATTCCGATGGTCTGGGTCCGAAGCCGGCTGGTATTGTTCATATCGATTTCAACGATGTCGAGGCGGCACGCCGCGTAATCGGTCCCAAGACTTGCGCCGTGATCATCGAGCCGGTGATCGGCGAGAGTGGCGTGGTGCCGGCGAGCGCCGAGTTCCTGCGCGAACTGCGTGCTCTCACCGCCGAGCACGATGCCCTGCTGATCTTCGATGAGATCCAGTCCGGCAACGGCCGCACGGGCGCGCTGTATGCGTATATGAATACCGATGTCGTGCCCGACGTGCTGACCACCGCCAAGGGTATCGGTGGCGGTTTTCCCATCGGGCTCATGATGACGACCACCGCCATCGCCAAGGCCTTCACGCCCGGCAGTCACGGCACCACGTTCGGCGGCAATCCCTTGGCGTGTGCCGTGGGTGAGGCCGTAATGGAGATCATCAACACGCCGCAGGTGCTCGAAGGCGTGCGCAGCAAGGCGGCTTATGCGGCCGAGCGGCTGCGCGCTTTCGGTCAACGCCTGGGCTGTTTCAAGGAAGTACGCACGGCCGGCCTGTGGTTCGGTTGCGAACTGTCCGAAGCGTTTACCGGCAAAGCGTCGACATTTGTCGCCGCCGGTGCGGCCGAGGGCGTCCTGATGCTTCAGGCAGGCCCTAATGTCGTTCGGATCGCTACCTCCCTGATCATTAGCGATGAAGAGCTGAACGAAGGGCTGGATCGCTTCGAACGCGCCTGCGAGAAAATCGCCGCCGCCGCGCGCTAAACAGCCGACGCGGGCGCGGCGCCCGCGGCACGTAGAAACCCCGCGCGTGGCCCGTTGGCCGCGCGCGTGCTTGGCGGCTCGTCTTTTTGGCCGCTCTGAACAGAAGGTATAGAACTGCGTGAGCTCCCTGCCAGCACAGAACACCGTGTTTTCGTCGCGGCCCGGCGATCTGCCGGACCCGGCCTCGTTGCGCGCCGAATTGATCGCCGCCGCGGAACGATGGGGCGTGACCGATCTGGCTGCGGCCGGCGAATCACCTGAGGCGCTGCTGCGTGCGGCGCAGGAAATCATCGCGCGCCAAGTGCGCCAGAACGAGCGTTTGTCGCTGGCCCTGGACAATGCCTGTGACGCCGTCTGGGACTGGGATTTCCTGCAGGGCGATCACTATCTTTCCGAATCCTGGAAGCGGCAGCTGGGTTACACCGGCACTGAACTGGGCGATGCGCCGGCCGACTGGGAAGCGCTCATCCATCCAGACGACGCGCCGCGCGTCAAAGCGCATCTGACGGCGCACTACACCGGCAACCCCAGTACATTCGATGCCGAATACCGCCTGCGCGACGCGCATGGCGAATGGCGCTGGATCGCCACACATGGCCGCGTGGTGCAACGGAATGCGGATGGCGCCCCATTGCGGGTGGTCGGGACGCATCGCAATATCTCGGAACGCAAGGGCTGGGAGCTGGAACTCCTGCGCGCCAAGGATGCGGCGGAATCGGCCAGCCGTGCCAAGAGTGATTTCCTGGCCAATATGAGCCATGAAATCCGCACGCCCATGAACGGCATCATCGGCATGACCGAGCTGGCCCTCGACACGCAGCTCGACGGTGAGCAGCGCGGTTACCTGCAGACGGTCAAGTCATCGGCCGAATCGCTGCTGTCGATCATCAACGACGTGCTCGACTTCTCGAAGATCGAAGCCGGCAAGCTCGATCTGGAAAACATTGAATTCTCGCTGCCGTCGGTCATCAGCGATACCTTCAAGGCGCTGGCGCTGCGTGCCCATCAGAAAGGTCTCGAGCTGGTCTCCATCATGGAGCCAGGCACACCGCAGGTGCTGCGCGGCGACCCCAACCGCTTCCGCCAGGTGTTGATGAATCTGGTCGGTAACGCCATCAAGTTTACCGAGCATGGCGAAATCGAAGTGACGGCACGCATGATCCGTCGCGATGGCAACGATGCGCTGGTGCAATGCGACGTGCGCGATACCGGCATCGGCATCCCGGCCGGCAAGCTCGACGAGGTCTTCGGGGCCTTTTCGCAGGCGGATACCTCCACCACGCGCCGCTATGGCGGTACCGGCCTCGGGCTGGCGATCTGCCGGCGGCTGGTGCAGTTGATGGGCGGCCGCATCTGGGTGGACAGCCAGGCCGGGCAGGGCAGCATCTTTCATTTTACGGCACAGGTCGGCGTGGTCCGCGACGAGGTCTTGCCCGATATGGTGGACGAACGCTTCAAGGGCATGCGGGCCTTGCTGGTTGAAGACAGCCCGGCGGCCGCGCGCATGCTGCGCGACACCATGCTCGGTTGGGGTATCGAGGTCACCGTTGCCCGCAACGGCGACGAAGCCGGCATGCACCTGCGCCACGCCCACAAGGGGGGCGATGCCTTCGACATCATGCTGGTCGACGCCAAGATGCCGGATCCGGGCGGGTTCGGCCTGCCTTCGCGCTTCCATGGCGACGGCGCGCCGTGCGACCGCATCATCATGATGTTGACCTCGGATACCCAGCGCAACGACGCCGCGCGCTGCCGCCAGTTGGGCGTGCGGGCGCATCTGGTCAAGCCGGCCTCGCCGACCGACGTGTTCGATGCCATCCGGCTGGCGCTCACGCCGGTGAGCGAAGAGACCGAGGTTGAACTGGGCGAATTCACCATCGACGAATCCCTGGCCGAGGCGGGCGTTTCCAAGCGCCCGCGCGAGGTGCTGCTGGTCGAGGACAACCCCGTCAATCAGACCGTGGCGACCAAGATACTCGAGCGCAATGGCTACACCGTTACGGTGGCGGGGGATGGGCAGGAAGCCATCGAGTGGTTCGAAAAGCGCCGCTTCGATCTGATCCTGATGGATGTGCAGATGCCGGTGCTCGGCGGGCTGGATGCCACCAAGGCGATCCGCGCGCGCGAGGCGCGCCGCAGCTGGGCCATGTCGGGCCGGTGGGAGGCCACGCCGATCATCGCCATGACGGCGCACGTCATGCCCGGTGACCGCGAGCGTTGCCTGGAGGCGGGGATGGATGATTATGTGTCCAAGCCGATTCAGCCGAGCGACCTCTTCGCCGCCATTGATCGCGTCTTCCGTCGCTTTGAATCCACTGATTTCGAAGGCATGCAGTCGACTCACTTCGAGGCTTCCGGCCATGGTGACGTGGCTGACCTGTCGCAGACCCGGCAGTTGCTCGAAGGTGACGAAACTGCCTTGCAGACGCTGATCGGCATCTACCTGTCCGACGTGGACAAGACCTGTCGCCAACTCGAGGCTGCCGCTGCCAAGCGCGATGGCCGGGCGCTCGGGTCGATCGCCCACTCGGTCAAATCGTCGGTCGGGGTGTTTGGCGCCGTGCTGGCGGCCGATGCCGCGCTCAAGGTCGAAATGGCAGGGCGCCGGGACGAACTGAATGTCGCGCTGGACGGCGTGCCGGCGCTGGTGGTCGAACTGAACCGGCTGGCCGATTTCCTGCGCACCCAGGTACGCAGCGCCGATTGAGCGCTATCGCTCCAATAGTGGCCGGTGTGACATGTGGGTGTAAGAATGCTTAGGCCGCGTTGCCCAGTCGAGCAAAATAACGTACAATTCCATAGGTTTACGAGCGGGGTGCGTGCTGAGCGCACCCCGCTTTTTCACGTCAGCCACGCCACGACGTGTCCTGTATCTCAATCGTAAGCCTCTTGTTCCGTTTCTAAGCCATTCGGATGTGCGCCGCGATGTGGCGCCCGCGGCCCGCGCGACGCTCCGGATGCCTCAGAAACGCAATCAGTGGCCCAATAAAGGTTTAGGAGCTTTAACCGTGACAGACACCCCGAGCGCAGGCAACCTGCACGCCCTTCTCGCATTGGCCGATGGCACGGTCTTTTACGGACAGGGGCTGGGCATCGTTGGCAAGACGGTGGGCGAGGTCGTGTTCAACACGGCGATCACCGGCTACCAGGAAATCCTCACCGACCCTTCGTACCGCCGCCAGATCGTCACGCTCACCCACCCGCATATCGGCAACGTGGGTGCCAACGCCGAAGACAGCGAATCGCTGGGTATTCACGCCGCCGGCCTGATCATTCGTGATCTGCCGCTGCGTGTATCGAACTTCCGCGCCGAACACGATCTGGACAGCTACATGCGCGCGGGCAAGGTGGTCGGCATCGCCGGCATCGACACCCGCAAGCTCACCCGCATCCTGCGTGAAAAGGGCGCCCAGAGCGGTTGCCTGGTGACCGCGGCCAGCCGCGCCCAGCTCGATGCCGAGGCGGCCATCGCCGAAGCGCGTGCCTTTGCAGGCCTGGCGGGCATGGACCTGGCGCAGGTCGTGAGCTGCGAGAAACCCTACCAATGGACGCGCGGCGAATGGCGCCTGGGCTCCGGCTCGCAAGAAGGCACCGACTTCAAATACCACGTGGTGGCGTATGACTACGGCGTCAAGTTCAACATCCTGCGCATGCTCGCCGAGCGTGGCTGCAAGCTGACGGTGGTGCCGGCCAAGACGCCGATCAAGGACGTGCTGGCACTCAATCCGGATGGCGTGTTCCTGTCCAACGGCCCGGGCGATCCGGAACCCTGCGACTACGCCATCGCCGCCATCCGCGAGCTGCTCGACCGCAAGCTGCCGACCTTCGGCATCTGCCTGGGCCACCAGCTCATGGGGCTGGCCGCCGGCGGCAAGACGCTCAAGATGAAGTTCGGCCACCACGGCGCCAACCACCCGGTCAAGGATCTGGAAAGCGGCCGCGTGCTGATCACCAGCCAGAACCACGGCTTCGAAGTCGATGCCGCCACGCTGCCGGCCAACGTGAAAGTGACCCACGTGTCGCTCTTCGACGGCAGCCTGCAGGGCCTGGCCTGGACCGACCGCCCGGCGCTGTGCTTCCAGGGGCACCCGGAGGCGAGCCCTGGCCCGCATGATGTGGCGTATCTGTTCGATCGCTTCATCGGCATGATGGACGCGGCGCGCCAGTAAGCGTCAGCCAGTACCGAATTTCGCGGAAAAACCATTTAGACGGAGAAGTGAAGCGCGGTCGATGAAGGCAGAGCATGAGGCCCCCGGGCCGATGCCTTCGTCCCCCTTCCTGAGCAGATGCCAAAACGTAACGACATCCAATCGATCCTCATCATCGGCGCCGGCCCGATCGTCATCGGCCAGGCGTGTGAGTTCGACTATTCCGGCGCCCAGGCTTGCAAGGCGCTGCGCGAGGAGGGCTACAAGGTCATCCTGGTGAACTCGAACCCGGCCACCATCATGACCGACCCGGAAACGGCCGATGTCACTTACATCGAGCCGATCACCTGGCAGGTGGTGGAGCGCATCATCGAAAAGGAACGCCCTGACGCGATCCTGCCGACCATGGGTGGCCAGACGGCACTGAACTGCGCCCTTGATCTGTGGCGCAACGGTGTGCTGGACAAGTTCAACGTCGAACTGATCGGCGCCAAGCCCGAAGCCATCGACAAGGCCGAAGACCGCCTCAAGTTCAAGGACGCGATGACCAAGATCGGCCTTGAATCGGCGCGCTCGGGCATCGCCCACAGCATGGAAGAAGCCCTGGCCGTGCAGGCCAAGCTCGGCTTCCCGGCGATCATCCGCCCGTCCTTCACGCTGGGCGGCACCGGCGGCGGTATTGCCTACAACGTTGAAGAGTTCGTCGAGATCTGCACGCGCGGCCTCGATCTGTCGCCGACCAAGGAACTGCTGATCGAAGAATCGCTGCTGGGTTGGAAAGAATTCGAAATGGAAGTCGTGCGCGATCGCGCCGACAACTGCATCATCGTGTGCTCGATCGAAAACCTCGACCCGATGGGTGTGCATACGGGTGATTCGATCACCATCGCGCCGGCGCAGACGCTGACCGACAAGGAATACCAGATCATGCGCAACGCATCCATTGCGGTGCTGCGCGAAATCGGCGTCGACACGGGGGGCTCGAACGTACAGTTCGCCGTCAATCCCAAGGACGGCCGCCTGATCGTCATCGAAATGAACCCGCGCGTGTCGCGCTCGTCGGCACTGGCGTCCAAGGCCACGGGTTTCCCGATCGCCAAGATCGCGGCCAAGCTGGCCATTGGCTACACGCTGGACGAACTGAAGAACGAAATCACCGGTGGCGCCACGCCGGCCTCGTTCGAGCCGACGATCGACTACATCGTCACCAAGATCCCGCGTTTCGCGTTCGAGAAATTCCCCGCCGCCAACAACCGCCTGACCACGCAGATGAAGTCGGTGGGCGAGGTCATGGCGATGGGCCGCACCTTCCAGGAATCGTTCCAGAAGGCGCTGCGCGGCCTCGAAGTGGGTGTCGATGGCCTCAACCAGAAGACTACCGACCGCGAGACCCTCGAGAAGGAACTGGGCGAACCCGGCCCCGAGCGCATCTGGTATGTGGGGGATGCCTTCGAGAACGGCTTCTCGCTCGAAGAGGTGCACAGCCTCACCAAGATCGACCCGTGGTTCCTCGCGCAGATCAAGGACATCGTCGACAAGGAAATGGAACTCGACGACCGTTCGCTCGGGTCCATCTCCGTCGATGAACTCCGCCAGCTCAAGCGCCAGGGCTTCTCCGATCGTCGCCTGGCCAAGCTCTTCAAGACCGACGAAGCGACCGTGCGTGCCAAGCGCCACGCGCAAGGCGTGCGTCCGGTGTTCAAGCGCGTCGACACCTGTGCGGCTGAATTCGCTTCGAACACGGCCTACATGTACTCGACCTACGAGGAAGAGTGCGAAGCCCAGCCGACCGACAAGAAGAAGATCATGGTGCTCGGCGGCGGTCCGAACCGCATCGGCCAGGGCATCGAATTCGATTACTGCTGCGTGCATGCCGCGCTGGCGCTGCGTGAAGACGGCTATGAAACCATCATGGTCAACTGCAACCCGGAGACCGTGTCGACCGACTATGACACCTCCGATCGCCTGTACTTCGAGCCGCTGACGCTGGAAGACGTGCTGGAGATCGTCGCCATCGAAAAGCCGGTCGGCGTGATCGTGCAGTTCGGCGGCCAGACGCCGCTCAAGCTGGCACGCGATCTGGAAGCCAACGGCGTGCCCATCATCGGCACCTCGCCCGACATGATTGACGCCGCCGAAGACCGCGAGCGCTTCCAGAAGCTGCTGCACGATCTCGGCCTGAAGCAGCCGCCCAACCGCACGGCGCGCACGCCGGTCGAAGCCGTCACGCTGGCGGCCCAGATCGGTTACCCGCTGGTGGTGCGCCCGTCGTACGTGCTGGGTGGCCGTGCGATGGAAATCGTCCACGAGCAGGCCGACCTCGAGCGCTACATGCGCGAAGCGGTCAAGGTGTCCAATGATTCGCCGGTGCTCCTCGACCGGTTCCTGAACGACGCCACCGAAGTCGACGTCGATGCCTTGTCCGACGGCGAGCAGGTCATCATCGGCGGCATCATGGAACACATCGAACAGGCCGGTGTCCATTCTGGTGATTCGGCATGTTCGCTGCCGCCGTACACCTTGTCGGCCGCATTGCAGGATGAGCTGCGCCGCCAGACCGAACTGATGGCGCGTGGCCTCAAAGTGGTCGGCCTGATGAACGTCCAGTTCGCCATCCAGGGCCGTGGCGACGACGCCGTGGTCTACGTGCTGGAAGTCAATCCGCGCGCATCGCGCACGGTGCCGTTTGTGTCCAAGGCCTGCAGCCTGCCGCTGGCCAAGATCGCCGCGCGCTGCATGGCCGGTCGCACGCTCGCCGCGCAGGGTGTGGCCGGTGAAGTCGTGCCGCCGTATTACTCGGTGAAGGAAGCGGTCTTCCCCTTCAACAAGTTCCCGGGCGTGGATACCATTCTGGGGCCGGAAATGAAGTCTACCGGCGAAGTGATGGGCGTCGGACGCAGCTTTGCCGAAGCCTTCGTGAAGAGCCAGATCGCGGCCGGCACCCGCCTGCCCACCGAGGGGCGCGTGTTCATCAGCGTGCGTCCGGGCGATCGCGACAAGGCCATCGACGTGGCACGTTCCCTGGTCGAACTGGGCTTCCAGCTCGTCGCCACCAAGGGCACGGCCGCACACCTGCAGGCTGCGAGCATTCCGGTGTCTGTGGTAAACAAGGTGACTGAAGGTCGTCCGCACATCGTGGATATGATCAAGAACAACGAAATCGCGCTGGTGATCAATACAGTCGATGAGAAGCGGCAGGCCATTCTGGACTCCCGCTCCATCCGTACCAGCGCGCTGGCTGCAAAGGTCACGATCTTTACGACGATCGAAGGCGCGCGTGCCGCTTGCCTGGGTATGCGCCACCTGGCGGGTCTGGAGACCTACTCGCTGCAATCGCTCCACGCGGAGCTACAACAAAGAACCGCACCATGATGAAAGTACCCTTGACTGTGCGCGGCGCTGAATTGCTGCGCACCGAGCTGCATCAACTGAAGACCGTCGAGCGCCCGCGCGTGATCGAGGCGATCGCCGAGGCGCGTTCGCACGGTGATCTTTCGGAAAATGCCGAGTACGACGCCGCCAAGGAACGCCAGGGTTTCATCGAAGGCCGTATCGCCGAGGTGGAAGGCAAACTGTCGGCCGCCCAGATCATCGACCCGTCGGTGCTGGACGCCGACGGCCGTTGCGTGTTTGGTGCAACCGTCGATCTGGAAGACCTCGAATCGGGCGAGCGCGTGGTGTATCAAATCGTCGGCGACGACGAAGCCGATCTGAAGGCCGGCAAGATCTCCATTTCGTCGCCGATCTCGCGCGCCCTCATCGGCAAGTACGCCGGCGACGTGGCCGAAGTGCAGGCTCCCGGCGGCGTGCGCGAATACGAAGTCATCGACGTCAAGTACATCTGATGCCCGTGCCCGCTTGAGCGGGCTCGCCGAATTTTCCGACGACATGAGCCGCATAGCCGATTATCTGTTCGCGATCGTGATCACCGTCTGGGTGGGGGCCTTGTGGGCAATCGGCTTCATGGCCGCGCCCGTGCTCTTCCAGCAACTGGCCGATCGCATGCTTGCCGGCGCCATCGCCGGCAAGCTGTTTACCATCGTGGCCTGGCTCGGTATCGGCAGCGCGGCGTACGCGCTGCTCTACCTGATGTCGCGGGAAGGGACGCGATCGCTCAAGAGTGCGATCTTCTGGATCGTGCTGTTGATGCTGTTGCTGACGCTGGCCGGCCAGTTCGGCGTGACGCCGATCCTCGAAGGCCTCAAGGCCCAGAGTGTGCCGCACGACATCATGGAAGGCGTGCTGCGCGATCGTTTTGCCATGTGGCATGGCATCTCGAGCGTGCTGTATCTGGTGGTGAGCGTGCTGGGTGTGGCATTGACGACCCAGGTCTATCGCCGCTAAAGACCGGGCCGCGGTGTTGGTAGTCAGTTCGACCCAAATGAAAAGGGCGCCCGTGGGCGCCCTTTGTCGACACCGGTGTGTGGCGGTTTAGTCCTTGGCGGGGCCTCGGCGTGCTGGGCGGCCGCTGGATACGCACGCCGCGCCGCGGGTGCCG
>JASGFB010000088.1:0-20882 GCA_047605765.1 Rhodocyclaceae bacterium | reverse complement strand
GAGCCGTTTCCGATCTGGTCTGCCATGTCTCTCTCCGTGGAGCCTGGCCTGTGTCGGCCAGTGCTTGTGGTGGGCCCTGCGGGCGGTGCTCAGGTCATGGTCGGTTGAGTGCGGCCTGCAGCGCATCGAGGACCAGCGCGCGCTGCGAGTTGATGAAAAAATGCCCGCCGTTGAAAGCGGTCAGGCGGAAATCCGCGCGGGTGTAGCGGCGCCATTCGGCCATGTGATCCAGCGAGATGCTGTCATCGATGCCGGCCAGGGCTTCGAGCGCCACCGGCAGGGCGGGGGCCTCGTAGTGCACATAGGATTCGGCGAGGCAGAAGTCGGCGCGCAGGATCGGTATGAACACCTCCATCAGCTCCGGCATCTGGAAAAACTCGTCGGGCGTGCCGTCCAGATCCTTCAATCGCGCGATGAATTCCTTTTCGGGCAGGCGCCCGATGTATTCACGTTCGTCCCGCCGATGCGGCGGGCGGCAAGCTGACACGAGCACCTTCCGCAGGTTGTGGGCGGTGCCGTCGCGCAGCAGGCGCCGCGCCAGTTCGAAGCAGATCGAGCCGCCCATGCTGTGGCCGAAGAACACGAAGGGGCGGTCCAGATAGGGGGCGATTTCGTCCTGCAGGATATCCACCACCCGGGCGATGTCAGTCACGAATTCTTCGGCGATGCGGTTCTCGCGCCCCGGCAACTGGCAGGCCACCAGTTCGACGCTCTCCGGCAAGGCCGCCGACCAGCCGCGATAGGCCGCGGAGCCGCCGCCGGCAAACGGGAAACAGAACATCCGGTACTTGGCGGCCGGACGGCGCGTGAGCACTTCGAACCAGGGTACGGGCTTTCGGGCAGGTGTGGTCATCTCTGTGGGCGGATCGGTAAACGTGCATGTCAATACTGCTCGCTGCATCGAGGAGCGATATGCCATCGAAGAGAACGTCCGGGCATGTCGCCACGCAGGCAGAGGGATCGGCGCTTATTATCGGCGCGAAGCTGGCTCGCGGCGCCGATCTTCACCTTTAAGGCGTCTTTACAAGAAGCGGAGTGCCGACGGCAGCCGCCACAAACGGGGGAGACAGGTCGTGAACAATCCGCTTGGCAAGGAGCGCGGCTTTGATGCGTTCGTCATCGTGGCGCTGCTGGCGATCACGCTCCTGATACGCCTGCCGTACTTTTTCCCCGCGGTGATCAATTGGGACGAAAGCAGTTCGATCCTCATCGGGCAGGCCATCCTCGACGGACAACTGCCCTATGTCGAACTGTGGGACGTCAAACCCCCGCTGCTGTACTACGCGTTCGCTGCGATCATCTGGCTGTTCGGCGCCACCATCGAAGGGGTGAGGGCAGGGGGTGCACTGTGCGTCGCCCTCACCGCCATCGCGGTATATGTGTACACGCGCACGGTATGGCGCCGCAGCATAGGTGTGGTGGCGGCCGTACTGACGGTCATCCTGATCTGCGGGCAGCGCGGCAGCGGCGCCACCATGTCCGAGCATCTGGCGCTGGTGCCGTTCATGGTTTCGCTCGTGCTGATGCGGCACGGCACGCTGGGCTATGGCCGGGCCATCGCAATGGGGCTGCTGCTTTGCGCGGCCGGCCTGGTGCGCCTGAACCTGGCGCTGGTGGCGGTGTCTTTCATGCTGTTGGTGTTTTTTCATGCGCCGCTGCGCGGCGGCCGTAGTCGCTTTGCCTTGGTGGCGGTGATCGGGCTGGCCGGCCTGGCGGGCGTCGCCGCATCCGGCCTGCCCAATCTGCTGGGCGGATCGATGGATCGCTGGTGGTCGGCGGTGTTTGCCGCGCCGATGTCGTATGCATCTTCGCAGCACAGCGTAGCAAGCGCCGCGCTCCTGCAAGTGTTTTACTTCGTCAGGACGGGTTACCTGCTCGGTTGGGCGGTGCTGGCCTGCGCGCTGGTGTTCCTGGTCCGCTGCGCACGTGCGCGCAGCACCACGGCGAGCACGGACGATTTGCCCGACCGTACCCAGCGCCTGATTCTGCTGACGTATTTCGGTGCAACGCTGGTGTCGGTGCTGCTCAGCGGCGGCGCCTTCGCGCATTACCTCATCCAGATCAGCCCGTTCATGGCAATCTTCGCCGCCGCCGTGCTGGTGCCGGCGTTAGGCGCACGGCACACGCCAGCCAGGCGGCGCGGCATGGCCACCGCCGCCGTGGTGGTCATGCTCATCGCCATGCTGCCCACCCTGGGCGCCTACCGGGCGCTGTCCGTACGCAGCGAACAACGCGGCACGCTGCGCTTCAGCCCGGAATACGCCATCGCCGGCTACCTGCGCACGCACAGCACGCCGCAGGATGGCGTCTACATGATGACGGACCACATCGTGTATTGGTTTCTGGGCAAGGCGCCCATCGATCAGGCCGTGACGCACCCGTCCAACATCGCCAAGAGCTACCTGCTCAAGCACATGCGCGGCGAAGCGACCACGCCCGATGCGGCCCTCAACGATCTCTTCACGCACAAGCGGCCACGCTTCGTGGTGCGAACGCAGGAACTGGCCTACCTGAAAACCGATCTCGACGCCCTGGCCGTCATCGATCATGAATTGGCCACGTCCTACGTGCTGGAAACGAATATCGAAGGGCGGCAGATCTACCGCCGAAAGAACTGAGGGTGCACCGGGCGCGCGTCAGGCTGCGGCCGCGTCGGACGTACGCACCACGGTGACGTGACAATCGGTGTCGCCCCGCAGCGGGATCGTCTGGCGAAAACCGAGCGTAGGCGGGGCGCCTGAAGCGGGGCGCTCCGCGCAGAGAGCCAGCAGATAGCCGGGGCCCGGCCGGAACTGCCCGAACCACCAGCGTGCCGGGTCATCGTCCTGCGGCGATGTCATCGCCATCCGCACGCCGTGCGCATCGCCAAGCTGCATGGCAAAGCGATCCAGCGGAATCGACAACCCCAGGCCGCGCGCCTTGATGTACGACTCCTTGAGCGTCCAGTATTCAAAGAAACGCGCCTGCACGTGCGCGGGCGGCGTGCTGGCCAGCGCGTCGGCTTCCGGCCGGGCAAAGAAATCGCGCGCCATATCCAGCGAAACCGGGCGCGCCTGCCAGTCTTCCAGATCGATCCCCAAGGCGCCGCGCGTCGACACAGCCAAGGCGATGAGGCCACGCGTGTGCGAGACGTTGAAGTCTCCAATACGCATGGCAAGCCCCGGATTGGCGATCGCCGGACGGCCATAGGCATTGGCCGAGAAAACCCAGTCCCGCGCAGCGACCGGCGCATAGCGCGACAACACCGTGCGCACCAGCGCGCGCGTCACCATGTAGCGAAGACGATCTTCGGCAAAATGAAAACGCAGCGCCTGCGCACGCTCCGCATCCGACAGCAGCGCGCGCAGCGCGGCGATGTGGTCAGGGTCGGCGATGTCTCGATACGGGCAAAGCCAGACATCGATGTGCAATGATCCGCTGGCTGGGTCTAGGTCGGTTGTCATGGTGGTTCGACTGAGCCCATTGGTGGTGAAGTGTCGCGCGGGGCTCATCATAACGGCGTTTGGGGGTGGCGAAGGAGAAACGACCCTGTCGTGTGCAGCTGCCGCGCATGGCGGTTTTGAGGGGTGTTCAGGAGTGCCCTGTTCTCACGTTAACTACGCGCATAATGTTTATTCCGCCATCATTATTCGCATAACTCATTGATTCGGCGTGTGCATTGCTCGCAGGTGTCAAAACTAAAATGACAATAGCGAGGATGCTCAATCCCATTGTCATCAGCAAACTGGCTGCCTTTGCCATGCCATGTGCATGCTTAACAAAAGGGAGCCAAAGCTGTCTTTCTTCCTCTGTCGCGGCTCTCGCGGCCTGTTGTGCTTCCCAAATCTGACCTGGTGTTGTGCCGTCATTTAACAGCAATGCGAGCTTTCGCATCGCTTCGGCGGGTAGCGGGCACTTCCCCTTCAACGTCTGATTGACGGTCGAGGCATGCACGCCGATAGCCCGCGCAAGCGCGGCCTTTGATCCGGCCAATTCCTCTCCGCGCTGCAAGTAGTCCTCGAATTCCATAGTTACGCCCCTTGACGTTGGTAGTTTTACCAATGTACCGTCGTGCCATTGGTTGATTTGCCAATGGCAAATTTACCTTCATACGGGACATTACAGCCGCTCTGCGGCGATGTAAACGATTCGGGGTCAGGGGATGTCACACAAGCCGGGAAAACGTAAGCAACGCCCTTTTACGCTCGCTGAGATTGATGCGATGGGCGTTGTATCCCTGGCCGATATTCAGGCGAAGCAAGCGTTCGGCGCGGCGGCGGCGAGCGAAGCCGACGCCGCCGCGCCGACTGCGCCCCCCGTTGGTAACACGGGGGGAAAGGTGGCTGATGAGGGTCCGGCGTGGATTGCGGCGCGGTTGGTTCTCGAAGATGGGAAGGTAATGGAAGTGCCTGGTCGTCGTGGGCATGGCGGTGATCAGGCCATGATCGATTGGCTCAATTTCACGTGTCATGAGGACGCTTTTGCGATCCAGCGCCAGGGGGTGACAGACGATGAGGTGATCTGCGAAGTGTCGATGGTGTGTCAGGGCATTTTCGGATTCGGTATTTCGGGCCAGCGGGATAAGGGCGCGAATTTCTACGAACGGTCGTATGTGCTTGGCGATGGTTACGGGCTTGTTTGTCATGGTGGACAACGTGGCACGGTGTTGATCAGTCTGAGTGGTGAAGGGTGTGCGGCTGCGCGTGAAGGGTGGGAGCAACGCTGCGTTGAGTTCTTGAAACGTGCTGACGGTGCGCGGATCACGCGGGTTGATCTGGCGTATGACGACTATGAAGGCGTCAATTCTGTCGATGACGTTGCGAGCTGGTACGACGGGGGCCTGTTTGGTGCGGGCGGTCGGATGCCCGATTGCGAACAGCGTGGCAACTGGAAGCGCATCAATGGCAAGGGGCGTTCGTTCTACGTTGGTGCGCGCGAAAATGGTAAGTACTTCCGTGGTTACGAAAAGGGCAAGCAACTGGGCGACAAATCGTCGCGGTGGCTTCGCCTGGAAGGTGAATTGCGCTCTGTAAGTCGCATTGTTCCGTTCGAATGTCTTCTACAACCGGGGGCCTATCTGGCCGCTATGTACCCGGCCCTCAATTTCATCAGCGAAAAACAGGTGCGTGTCCGTACGCTTCAAAAGCGTATGGAAATTACGTATGACAACGTCCTCGACTGGCTGCGCCGTCAATGCGGTGCGGCTTTGTGGGTGGTGTCGCAGATTGAAGGCGGGGCGGATCAGGCCCTGCAAAAAGTTCAGCGTGAAGGGGTGTTCCCGAAACGTCTGAGGGTTCCCGACTGGCGCACTTGCGGGGAGTTCCTGCATCAGCGTACACGGGAGTGTATGCCTGCGGAAGCGGCTATCGAAATGTCATTCGCGTAGGCGATTTATCGAGGTGGGGTGAGCCATGGAAATGAAGAGTGTGTTTAAGGTTTTGGGTGCCAAGAAATTCAAAGGCGATGTGGAGGGCGTGCACTACGACAGTACGAAGCTGCATGTCGTGATGGATGTCTCGGAGCGCAACGGCACGGAGGTTGGCTGTAACGCGGTGACGTTGCCGTTTGGCAAGTCCGACGAGTTTGAAAAGCTCAAGGGTCTGTCGTTTCCTCTTGACTGCGAACTGACGATTTCCATGACGACGAAGGGCTATGAAGTTTTCGGTCTGCGCCCGATGCCGGCACCTGGGCAGAAAGCGGCGTAATGCTCGCGAACGTTCGCATCGTCTTTGTGATTCAAGAGCGGAGCTCCGGACTGTTCCTGTCCGAAGATCTGCATTGGGTGCGGTCGCTGCGTAGGGCAGGGCGGTGCGACGACTACGAAGCGGTCGTAGATACGGGCCGCATGAACACGGATGGTGAGTTCGATATTCACCGGCTGTGTGAGTTGGTGGAGTAGGGGGTGGATATGGATGTGGTTCTGTTCCTGCTCGGCGTTGCTGTTGGGGCTTTGCTCATGTATTTGGCATTAGTGCTTCGTTGCATGTGGCTCGAAGAGCGTCGAGCGCTGCGGGCCGAATGATGGATGTGGTCGAACTTATGCGGCTGATTGGCGGCGTGCTGGTCATCGTTGCGCTGCTGCTGTTCAACACTCTCGCGGTGGTCCAACTGGTGAAGTGGTGCGGTGACTTCCTCAAGGGGCTGAAATGATCTGCGTGACGGTGACGAACGGGTCTCTTGTACCGGTCAATAGTGTGGATGGGCACTGTCCGGTAGATGCGTACGTCATGGTTACAGAAACGGAATTCGGGGTTGCGACGGCTAGTCCGTTCAACCTGTCGATAGACGATGGCGCAAAGATCGCCGGTGCCATCGTTCTGGTATGGGCGGTTGCGTGGGTTTTCCGCCAATGTTTTGGTGCGATCAATTTTTCCGGAGGTGGTACAGATGAATAAGGCAAAGGTGTTGTTTTCCCGTGTTGCGCAATCGCGTGTTGCGCGTGGTCTGGTGGTGGCTGGTGTGTCGATGGCTGCCGGTGTGGCGAACGCTGCGGATGGCGGTATCGATATCTCGGCGGCGGTTACGGCGATTGCCGCTGCGGTTGTGACGATCAGCGCCCTGGGGGTTGCGGGGCTGTCGGTGGTGGTGACGGTCCGGACCTTCAAGTGGGTGCGCGGCGCCATCTAATTGCCGGCGTGGTGTATGGGGCGGCGGCTTGACAGGCTTGCCGCCCTTTTTCGTTTACGGGGGGCATATGGGGCTCTGGATCATTGTTGCGGTCGTGGGGGCGGCATGGATACTTTTTGCAAGTTAGTCGCGGCGGTGGCGGTTCTTCTGTGTTGGTGCGGTGCTGCGTCGGCGCATATGGAGCCCCGTAAGAGCTGTGAAGCGTATGCGAATTCGAAAACTCCGTATGACGGGGTCGCGTGTAATCAGGTGGGCGTTCTCGAGCTTAAAGGGAACTCGTGTGGGCGTACTGTGACGGCGACAGCGGCCTGCAACGGTTGGACATTGTTTTGGGGGTTTGGAGCACCCAAATTGGTGTGCGATGCAGGTGAGTTAGGGACGGACGGTCTATGCCACTGTGAAAAGGAAACGGCGGACGGTCAGTGTCAGCGCAAAGAGTGTGGCCCTGATGAGGTCTTTAATCCGGAGACGAATAAATGCGAATTGGATTGTGGCGCTATGGCGAAGTTGGGGAGTATGGAAAATTTCTATTCCACAACTAAGACACCCTCTGAGTGGATGCCGGCTGATCAGTACTGTGATCAGGGGTGCGCTGTGAATCAGAATTCTGCGTCGTATGGGATAGCGTGTTCTACCGGCGGTCAGGTGGGGCTGTGCTATGAGGGGTGGCAAATGAACTACCAATACACAGGGTCGAAGTGCTCGGGCTCGAACGCGGATGAGATGCCGAAGTCGCAGAGCGGGGTGAAGCCGAACACATGCAGAGCGGGTACGTGCCCCGGGCAGATCAATGGTGTTGATGCATGTATGCCGTGCGGTGAGGGTAAGCAGTCTGGCAGTAAGAACACGAAAACGGAGACTAAGACGAATCCCGACGGGTCGAAAACTGAAACTACGACAACGGAAACCACGGTGTGTGATGGGACGGGTCGATGCACTACTACGACGAGTAGTTCTTCGGTGACACATAACGCTGATGGTAGTCAGTCTGGTCCCGTTAGCAACGGCAGCACGACCGGTACGGGGTCAGGCGGTGGTACGGGGGCGTCGGCCTTTGGTGGTAGCTGCAATACGGAATTCAAGTGCACCGGTGACGCTGTTCAGTGTGCGATGGCGAAAGAGCAATACAAGCGTGCGTGTGTGCTGTTTGATACATCGTCGCCCATGGCGGAAGTTGGGATGAAGGCGATGGGGTTGGGTAAGGATGATGGTGATGATGAGGGCGGAGAGAGTTTGCCTGTGGGGCAAAAGGGCAACCATGAGAAGAAGGATCTTAGTGAGTCGTTTGATAACCCACGTCGCTGGCTCGTTGATCAGTGTCCGGCGGATAAGACGTATCAGGTTGGAGAAAAAAGTTTTGTGGTGCGTTACACGGATTTGTGCGAAATCCTGCGTATTGCTGGCATAGGTGGTGTGATGGCGTCGTTGCTGGCTGCTGCATTTATTGTGGTTAGGAGATGACAAATGCCTATGTTCATTGCAGCTCTGTTAGGCGGTTTGATTCAGATTGCAGCAACGTTAGCGGGGCGTGTGCTCATTGGGATTGGCATAGGGTTCGTAACGTTTACGGGCGTTATGACGATGTTGGGAAAAATTACTGATGGCATAGTCACGCGCGTTAATGGGTTGCCGACTGAAATGATTCAGTTGTTGGGGGTGATGCAACTGGACACTGACATCACGATTTTCACGACCGCGCTTGTTGTGCGGATGACGCTGAATGGGCTGTCGGCGGATGGCGCTATCAAGCGGATGGTGCAGAAATGATCGAACTGATCACGGGTTTGCCGGGTGGGGGTAAGACGCTCTATGCACTGGCTCGTGTAAAAGCGTGGGCAGAGCGTGAGCGTCGGCCAGTTTTCTATAGTGGCATCGCCATTAATGCTGAGAAGTTGCCAGACTGGCAGGAAATCAAAGCAGAAGAATGGCACCTGACGCCGCCGGGTTCGATTGTGCTGATCGATGAGTGTCAACGGGTTTTCAGGCCGCGCGGGAATGGGTCAGCGGTTCCAGACTATGTGGCGAAGTTGGAAACGCATCGGCATCAGGGGCATGACTTGGTCATGATCACGCAGCATCCGATGTTGGCTGAGCAAAACTTGAGGCGCTTGGTTGGGCGGCATTTCCATGTCATGCGCAATTTCGGGTTTAAGAAGGCGACCGTTCATGAGTTTGAGGGGGTCCGCCAGGATCCTGATAAGAATCGTCGCGGAAGCCAGCGTCATGAGTGGTTTTATCCGAAAGAGGTGTTCGCTTGGTACAAGTCGGCGGAGTTGCATACGCATAAGGCAAAGTTGCCAGTACGCGTTTTTCTTATCCCGATTTGCATCGTGCTGGCTGGCGGGTGTGGCTGGTACGGCGTGCGCTTCTTGTTGCACATGGGGGATGCCGCCAAAACGCTGGTGCCTGGAGCGTCGAGTGCTGCTCAATCTGCGCCGGTTGCTGCGTCGGTTGCTCAGCCGTTAGCGAGAACAGCGTCTAACGGCTATGACTACATCGCTGCGCGGACGCCTCGCGTGCCTGGGCTTCCTCAGACTGCGCCGGTCTATGACCAAGTCACGCAACCTGTGACGGCGCCCTATCCGGCGGCGTGTGTACGCATGAGGAAAACGTGTCGGTGTTACACGCAGCAGGGCACGGTGTTGGCGACGAATGACGATGTGTGTGGGCAGATAGTCGACCGGGGCTACTTCGTGGATTGGGGGCAGGATAGGGCGATTGATAAGCCCCCCGCTGAGCCGGCGCGGGTTGCTGTTGCTCCTGTCGAGCGTTCGGGGGATGGTGCCGCGTCTGGTCAGGATTGGTTGATCGCTGGGCCAGGGCGCTACGACCGTGGATTGCCCGGGCAGGGCAACAATGGATTGGCTCTGCAGACCAAATAAGGTTCCTGGTGAAGTGGAAGCGGGGCGATTTGAGGCCGCAGGGCGTAGCCCGGACCGGCAAACCGCGTCCAGCGGTTTCCCCGCTGCATCATGTGGCCGGACGGGCGCCCGTCCGGCTGCACGTGGCCAGATCTCTTGCGAGGGATCCGGACTGCAAATGGGGCCGGCGTCGTGCCTGAGAGGGTGTATCAATATATTTGATATAACTGGCACAATCGACAACCTCTTTTGGGGGTTGTGATGAGATTGACTTCTGCGGCATTAGCGGTAATTGCGGTCTGTGGCGCGTTGTTGGCGTGGGATTACCTGGGGCGTCTTGGTCCTATGCCTAAATTTGTTCAGGATTTGCGGCCTGCTGCGGTACCGGTGGTGACGCGCCCTGTAGAGCGTAGCGATATCGTCGTCGTAGCACCGGCAGATCGGGACGGACGAATCTATCGTTGTCAGATTGCAGGCCGGACTGAGTATCGAGACTGGCCGTGCCATGGGATACGTGAAGCACGTTAGTTGAGCTTTTTAGGGTTCTGTGTTGCGTTGCAGACACAGACCTAAGGGCAGTTTTTTGCTTTGGTGTAGTGGATGCTGCCTGAGTGGTCGAGCGAATTGCGTAACCTGTATTGGTCGTTGAGGACGGTTCGTGCTGGATCCCGACCTACGGCGCGAACGTGGTACAGACGTATTAGGGACGAAAAAAAACGCCTGCATGCTGCAGGCGTTTCTTATTTGGAGATCCATCTTGTGTGCCGGGTTCTCAGCAGCCCAAAAAGCCAGGTCGCGTTAGGGCGGCTCGAAGCTTGGCAACGGCAAGGCGGCTTCCCCTTTTGAATCGCCTTAGACTGCGCATAATGTTTATTATGTAAAGTTAGCAAGAAGCAATTTCAGGCACCCACCACCCACCACCTGAATCAACGCGCTCGCAGTCACTAACCCTTGGACTTCAATGCCGCCGCCACGATTACCGACGCCGCAGCGACAATCAACGCGTCTTCGATGAGTCCGCTGCGGGTTTGGCCGATCTGCGCCATGGCCCGCTTGCGGGCCGACAGCGTCAGGTACGCCAGCGGTACAGCCGTGGCGACTGCAACGGTGGCGCCGGCGCGCTCGCGTCCAGGGGGCGCCAATGCCGACCCGGCGATCCCCGCACTCATGACGCGCGCCAATAGCCCAAGAAAAACGGTGCGATCAGGTGCTGTCTTCATCTTGTCGCCCAACAGCTCTCCGACACCCATTGCCAAGGCGCCGGCTCTGACCAGCGGACGATTCAGCAGGACGAGTTTGCCGGCTGTATGACGGCCCGCGAGCCTGGCCGCCGCGATAGCGGCCATGGGCGTCATCGAGCGTGCGCTGGCCACTGCGCCGATAAGTGCGGAAAAGATCAGGCGACGGATTTTCATCATGATGGGTACCGGGATGGACGGAATGTCGGTTCGCGCCGCCTGCGCAGCCGAGCCACGAAATGCATCGGTTGAGCAAGCGGTGTTCCTGCCACGGGCTGCGCGATTGATCGATCAACACCTGCACGCCATTCCCCGACCCGGCCAAATAAAAAGGCGCCCCACGAATGGGGCGCCAGTCGCAACACTTACCAGAGATAGCGCAAGCCGACGTTCACGCTCCAGGGTTGGCGGATCTGTTCGCCGTGGGCGGCTTCGACATCCAGTGAGATCTTGGTGCGCGGCGAGACCATCACGACCGCGCCGGCGCCGATTTCGGCGCGCGAACCCAGTATCTGGTTGTCGATGCGATGGGCGTTGACGCTCACCGTCGTGTCGCCGTCGAACTCATGCACGTAGGCGGCCCGGGCGTAGGGCTGCCATTGCAGGCCGTTGGCGAGGGTGACGGACTTGCCCACCAGGACGCCGACGCGAGCGTGCAGCGAGTTGGCCGATTCGCTGTCCACCACCAGGCCATTGGTGGCCGTGTAGCCGAGGCTGCCGAAGCGTGTCCAGGCCACTTGCGCCTGCGGCTCGACGAACCATTGCGCGGGTAGCGTGAAGCGCTTGCCCGCTTCCACGCTCAGGCCGTAGGCGTTGGTCGAATCGCTGCCTTCGTCGCGCACACCGGTGTTGGGCGTGACGTCGACCTTGCTCTTCATGCGGGCATAGCGCGCCACGGTATCGACATAAGCGCCGTCGGCATGCACGTAGGTCACATAGGCGCCGACTTCCTGACTGTCGATGCGGCCGCTGGCATTGCTCTCGAAATCCTGCTTCGAGCGCCCCACTCCGACCATGCCTCCGACATACCATATGGATTTGCCCGTTACGATGGCTTTGTCGGTACCGACGTCGACGAGAGAGATGTCTTGCCCGAAGTCGCGTGAGTGGCCGTTGTCGACATCCAGATGCCGTGCCTGCCCGCGTACCCACACGCCCCCCTCGTCCTTGCCCATGCGCAGTTCGCCCAGGCGTTTGAGCAGGGTGTCGCTGCCGGCCATCCACAGGTTTGCCATGGCCACCTGATTGCCCAGCGCCGCGTTGGCGCCTGACGACAGGCTTTCCGGCGGCGGGTTGCTCGGGATGCCGGTGTCGGATTGCCCTGCTTCCTGCGGCTGCTGGCGCCCTTCCCCCTCGTCGTTCGGCTCCTGGGTATCCGGCTCTTCCACGGCCGGATCGGTGCCCGGATCGGTGCCCGGATCGGTGCCCGGATCAGTGCCCGGATCAGTGCCCGGATCGGGCTGGCCTATGGTGTGCAGGTACCAGTCGTGCGCGTCGTTCTTTGCCAGGGTGTAGCGGAAGGCCCCCGCGTCGACGTGCCCGCCCACCAGCGCGAATCCGCCCTCGCCGCCTTCGGACTGCACCAGCACCAGCTTGCCTCCTGCCTGCGACGGCTCGCGGCCGCTGTCGGCGACGAACAGGGCGTGGTCGCCGCTGACGACGCCTTGCACGTCAATCAAATCGCCCCTCTCATGGGCCAGATCGGTGTTCATGTGGAACAGGCCTCCGCCGTTCAGATCGCCCTTGATGGTCAGGACCTTGAAGGCGCCGCCCGACTGGAACGCCACCGTGCCGCTATGGTCGAGTTTGCCCACGCCCGAATCGGCGGTGATGTACCAGGCACTGGCACCATCCACCGACATGTCATCGACGCCCTGGGTCGCCCCCGTGAGCGTCGCGCCGTTTTGCAGTGCGACGCGCGCCTGTGTCGTGAAATCGGCATAGACGAATTGCTTCTTCTTGCTGTCGTAGCCGGTCACGCGTTGTCCGCTGGCCCCGTCGCTGATGATGTCGCCGGTGAGCGTGCTGCCATCGACGGTCAATGCAACGTCGGCCTGATCGCTCACGCGCAGGATCGTGCCGCTGCCGGCGTCGAGCGTGGCGCCATTGCGCACGTTGATATCCAGTGCCGCGAAGTCGGATGCATTGATGGCGTCGCCAGTCCCGCCGGCGAGCGCACTGTGGTTAACGATGAGCATGGCGCGTGTCTGCGTCGGCACATTGTTCGCGTCGAGCTCACGCCCCTGGGCGACGAAACCGTGCTGACCGCCGATGACGGAGGTGTCATTGCGCAACCTGAAATTCGCCACGCCTGACGTAGTCTGAATGCCCTGCCCGGTACTGCCTTCGGCGCTGATGCGAACGCCATCGAGTGTCACGTTCTGCTGATGCGGCCCCTCGTTGCCGGTTGTCGTCGTTTGAATGCCGATGTCCTGGCCGGTGACCGTGCTGCCTTGCAGCGAGAAATCCACCGTGCCCGACACGAGTACCGCCGGCCCGCCGATGGTGCGGGTCACTTCGATATTGCCGGCGTTGACGGTATTGCGGAGAGGATCGTCCCGGGTGGCGTCGATGATCAGCGTGCCGGCGCCGTCGCCGTCGGTCATCGAGCTATCGGTCAGGGTGACCTGAAGGTTGCGGCCTTCGAGGCTGATACGACTGACATCCGAATTGGAGATCGTGAACGGATCCTGATTGGCGTTCTTGCCTTCGACGACGATCGAGGTATTGGCGTCGTGCACGTCGCTGATGGCGCTCTGGCTGGCGTCGTTGACGCGGATCTCGCTCTTCTTGGCCGCCAGCAGGGTGGCCGACACCAGAACGCGACGCGGCGCGTTCGAGGCAGCCTCGTCTTCGAACGCGATGTTGTCCGCGCCCACTGCGGCGCCGGCAAAGGCCGTTGAAAACAGCACGCTCAGCAATTGCGGCAGCTTGCGCTTGTGTGTGCGGGCGACGGGGTGGTGATGACAGGGGGAACGCATGGTCTTCTCCTTCGGTTTGCGATGGAGAGGACGATGCCCGACCAGGGGATGCGGTCGATGTAGGCTAATTACGTTGTGGACTACAGAAAACTCCGAATACCACAAAGGCTTCAGGAGCCTTGCAGTAGGGCTTTTCAGGGGTTGATACGGACTTTATCGGGGGTGCGGTTCGGATTACTCCTACACGCAATGCGAGGCGTTCTCAACGCGCGCGCGGGCTCATGGGTGGGCGGTGAGCGGCAAATCGATGCTTACATGAATGTGCGCATCGCCCTCCACGGCGAAGTGCCCGCCTGACAGTCTGACGATGGCTTCGCACAGGGCCAGCGCGATGCCGACATCACCATCGTCCTCGTCGAGGGGGCCCGACCGGCGCGCGTCGATGTCGATGCCGGCCATGCCCAAGGGCCGCAGTTCGCTGCTGATGCGAATCGACACCGGCCGCCCCCAGCGCGTCGCCAGGCGGTCGACCACGGTCAGAAAGCGATGGCCATCCACCCAGACTTCGTCCTGCATGATGCCGGCGTCATCAATCGTGACAGAATCGGGCGCCGTCGCCTGCCAATCCTGCAACAACTGCTTGAGCGAGGCCACTTCGCGGTGCAGGGGCATGGCGCCGGATTCCACGTGGATCAGTTCGTCCAGATCGGCCAGCGTGCACAGCACAGTGTGGCTCGAACGGTGTACGAAATCGGGCAAGGCGCGTTCGTCATGCACGGCCTCGGCGCGGGTGGCCTTCTTGTCCATCGCTTCGACAGGGCCGCGCAGGGCGGCATTGGCCTGCTCCCAGCGCAGGCGGTATTCGTTCAGCAACAGATCGGCGCGCTTGCGGGCGTCGCGCAAGCGGGCGATGAGGTCGTCGCGGCGCGTCTCGTCCTGCACACAGATGATCAGCCCGATGCTGCGGCCATCCTTGTCGCGATAAGGCGAGGCCCACATCTTCAGCGTCCGCGGCTCGCCGTTGATGCGATGGACGCCTTCCACCTCGCAGTGCGAGGGCGCATCCAGCAATGCCTGAAAGCGCGCCTCGGCGCGCGCGCGGAATGCCGGTTCGAACCAGGTGGCCTCGGCGATGCTCGTGCCGGTCACATCCATGCCGGCCACGCCGTAATACTCGACGAAACGCGGGTTGCAATAACGCAGCCGCCCCGCGCGGTCGCGCAGCGCGAAAACGGCTGGCAGGGGGTCGAGCAGGCTGTGCAGGATGCCGATGAGGGGCGCGAAACGGTCTTCGTCGGGTGCGCGCTCGTCGGGCGACGCAACGCTGTCGAACCCATTCAGTTGGTGGTGGCGAACGATCTCGATCAGCTCGGCCAGCGAGCTGGCGTTGAGCTTTTCCTGCAGCCGCGTTTTATAGGTGCTGACGGTCTTCCAACTGAGCGCAAGCTGCTCGGCGATCTCGTTGTTCGACAGGCCGCTGACGAGCATCTGCAGCACGGTCAGCTCGCGCGACGACAAAGCGTCCAGTTCGTTCGACGTGCCGGCGGCGGCAGGCGTTGCGCCGCTTTCGACATCCGGAAACGAACGCCGCCCGTTGACCACCGTGGCGATGGCGTCCTTCAAAACGTCGGCTTCGGTGAACTTGCTGACAAAGCCACGCGCCCCGGCACGCGCGCTACGCAGGGCAAAGTGGCGCGGGCTCTGGCCGGTGTACACCAGCACT
Source organism: Rhodocyclaceae bacterium (assembly GCA_047605765.1). Taxonomy (GTDB): domain Bacteria; phylum Pseudomonadota; class Gammaproteobacteria; order Burkholderiales; family Rhodocyclaceae; genus JBGVSA01. The sequence goes on along the minus strand of JASGFB010000088.1, from coordinate 5,533 downwards.
TTCAGTTCGGGCATGTGGGCGTGCAGGCGCTGCACCAGCTCCAGCCCGCCGCTGTGAGGCACCGCCAGATCGAGGATGACAAATTCGGGCCGATGCGTGCGGGCCGATTGCAGCGCCTCGCGCCCGTCGCCGCATTCGGCCACCACCTCGTGCCCGAGCGAACTGACCAGTTCGCGCAGGGCGCTGCGCAGAATGGGGTAACTGTCCACCAGAAGAAAACGGCTCAAGGCGGATTCCTCTCTGGCGCCTTGTGGGCGCGGATAGGTCTGGCCGATGCGGGGGCCGCGGTGCCGGCGTCATTTATCCATGAGGATGCGCCGACACGCAACGGCCCATTGGTCCGCCCGACCAATCCTATCCTGCCCTGCTCCCCCCGCCCCGCTCCGAGGCGTGCCGCTCAGTTCCCCCTCTTTGCGCGGTTCCTGCGCGCCGGCGTGGCCGATTGCGGGTCACCGCCGCTGGCCGCATCGCCCTCGTCGGCGTCGGCCTGCGCACACCAGTCGGTCCACAGTTTGCGGTAGATGCCCTCCATGTCGCGCACGTAGCGGTCGATGTCCAGCGCCGGGCTGGCCTGCATGCGCTCACGCAGCGTGCGCTTGGCGTCGAGCAAGCCGGCGCGGTCGGCGGCCAGCCGCCGCACGACGTCGACGTACTGGGCCTCGTCGTCGGCAATCCACTCCGGGTGCCCGATGGCCTTGACGATGCTGCTCCCCATGCGCTGACAGAAGCCGTGGCCGCGCAGCGTGACAACGGGCGCGCCCATCCACAGTGCCTGGTAGGTGGTGGTGCCGCCGGTGTACGGCGCGGTATCCAGGGCAATGTCGATCTCGCCGTACTCGCTCATCATTTCCGACAGCCCGGTCGGCCCGCGGAAGGACAGCCGGTCGGGCGTCACGCCGACGTCCCGGAACAGTTGCGAAAAACGCGCCACCGCGCCGGTATCCAGGAAGCTCGGCGCCTTCAGGACCAGCCGCGCATCGGGCACGGCTTCGAGCACCTTGCCCCACAGCGCGATGGTCTTCGGCGTGAGCTTGCTGATGTTGTTGAAAGAGCCCAGCACGAGCGGGCGCTCGGCTCGTTCGGGCGCGAACTCCGGGAACGGGTAATCCACCGTCGGGGCGTAGCAGAACACGCAGTGCGGCAGGCGCGCCACGCGCTCGCTGTAGAGCGATTCTTCTTCCTCGGGCGCCACCTCGGGGTCGGCCAGGATCCAATCCATGTTGGGCAGGCCGGTCGAGCACGGGTAGCCAAGGAAGCACGCCTGCACCGGCGCGGCACGCCGGGCGAACAATTGGCGGCGGTTGTAGCTGGTGTGGCCGATGAGGTCGACGAGGATGTCGATTTCATCTTCATCGATCATGCGCGCCAGCTTGACGTCGTCCAGCGCCTGCACTTCGCGCCAGCGATCGACGCGCGACTTGGCCAGCCGGCTTTGATCGTCCAGCGTGATGCCGACGAAGTACACGGTGACGTCCACTTCCGCCGCGTCGTGCCGCTCCAGGATCGGCTGCATGAAGATGTTCACCGGATGCTGATGGTGCATGTCGGCGGTGACGTAGCCGATGCGCAGGCGGCGCGTGGGCGTGCGATCGCGCTCGAAGCGCGTGCGGGCCCCTTCGCCCAGCGGCGCGAACAGTTCGCGATGCAGGCGTGCGACTTCTTCGGGCGCCAGCGTGTCGCTGTAGAGCGAGGCCATGGCGGCGGAACTGAGCAGCGGCGATTGCGGGCCTTCGGCTTCGCCGAGCTGGCGGAACAGGCCCAGGCTGCCGTCGGCGTCGCCGATCTTGGCCGCCGCGCTGGCACGCAGGGCCTTGCCTTCGGCCGGCATGGCCGGCGCCAGGCGTTCGGCTTCATCGAGGCAGGCCAGCCCTTCTTCCATGCGCCAGCTCTCGATGAGCAGCTTGCCCAGCTTGAAGTGCGCCGTCCAATCGTCGGGCGACTGGCTCACCATGGCACGCAGCACCGCCTCGGCCTGCTCCCAGAAGTTGTAGCGGAACAGCACGGTGGCCAGTTGCGTCAGCACGTCCGCATCACGCGACTGGCCGGCCTTTTCGAACAGCGCCAGCGCGCTGTCGGTGTCGCCGGCGCGCATCAGCACGTCGGCCATGTCGATCATCAGTTCGTGATCTTCCGGCGCAATGCTCAGCGCATGCGCGAACAATTGCGCGGCACCGTGGGCGTCGCCGCGCTCGACGCGCGCGCGACCCAGCACCCGCAGCGGCTGCAGCCCCCGGTCGCTGTCGTCGCAGAGCAAGGCCCGGTAACCGTGCACCGTGGCCGGGTCCCACTCGCCAGCTTCTTCATGCGCGCGCGCCAGGTAGGCATGACCGACCCAGCGCCCCGGGGCGGTGTCCACCGCCTTGCGGTAGCAGATCAGCGCCTGCGCCGGCACGCCCAGGCGGCGGCACAGGTGGCCGCATTCGAGCCAGGCGCTGAAGTTGTTGGGGTTGCCCTTGAGCACTTCGGCGAAGCATTCGCGCGCATGGCGCCACTGGCCCTGCTGGACGGCGCAGCGCGCCAGCAGCAGCGCCGCCGCTTCGAGCGAGGGATCGAGTTCCAGCGCGCGCTGCAGGCTGCCCTGCGCATCGGCCCATTTGCCGGCCTCGAACTGCGCGTTGCCCAGGTTGAACCAGGTCGCGCCGGGCGCATCGGGCTGTGCCGTAGCCCGCCTGTAGCACTCGATGGCCTCGTCGTGCTGGCCGCGCTGACGCAGGATCTGACCGAGGTTGTTGAGCACCGCAGGGTCGGCTTCGCCGCCGCCTTCGAGCGCCTGCCGATAGCGGGCTTCGGCTTCTTCCCAACGGCCTTCACGTTGCGCCAGCACTGTGTCGTTCAGTTCGACTTCGTTCATGGGGCGTGCTCCTTTAAATGACGGCCGTGGTCACGGCCTGGTCGATCAGGATCTGGGTATGCGAGGTAAGGTGGTTGTACGCGGTATAGGTGACACCCTCGTTCGTAACGGTGCCGGCGACGCTCCAGTTGGGCAGGTCGGTCAACACCACGTTGTCGCCGGCGTCACCATCGACGACCACCTGGATGCGGCCGGTGTTGGCCGCCACGCCGCCCCAACTGCTGAAAGCGTTGAAGCCGCTCTGCCCTTCGCTGTCCGGCAAGGCGAGCAGCTCCGCCACATTCAGCGTCAGCGTGTTGTTGGCGGTGCCGGTGATGTCGAAGCGTTCGATGCCGACGAGCTTGGTATTGCCGATGGCGGTCAGATCGAGCGTGATGCCCACGCCGCCCGTATTGGCCAGGCTCAGCGTATCGATGCCGCTGCCGCCGTCGACGTGGGCGCCCGCCAGGTTGAGGCTGGCGACGTTGCTGGCGTTGAGCACCAGCGTGTCGGCACCGGCGCCGCCGTAGAAGGCATCCGCCCCGCCGCCGCCCACCAGGGTGTCGGCCAGGGCCCGGCCGATCAGGGTGTCGGCGGCGGCCGTGCCGGTGAGCGTATTGGCCACGCCAACGATGCCGACCTGCGCCGCCACGGCGCTGCTGACGTATTGCGCGCCACCGTAGATCACGTAGCTGCGGCCGGCGTCGACGGCACCGGGCAGGTCGCTTTGCATGGCGCCGACGATCAGATCGTCGAAACCGTCGCCATTGATATCGCCCGCACCCGATACCGAATAGCCGGCGTTGTCGCTGCCGGCCTGCCCATTGATGACAAAGCCCTGGCTGTTGTTGGACGCCGCCAGCGTGGACAGCTCGACGATGCCGCTGCCGGTCTTGCCATAGACCACGTAGGCGCGGCCAGCATCGGTTCCGGCGGCCGGATCGCTCAGGTAGGCGCCGACGATCATGTCGGCCAGGCCATCGCCATTGATGTCGCCCGCATAAGACACCGAATTGCCGCTGCGGTCGCCGCCCGACTGCCCGTTGATGAGGAAGCCCTGGGTGCTGGCCCCGTTGGTGAAGGACGACAGATCGACGACATCTGTACCGGTCTTGCCGAACACCACGAAACTGCGGCCGGCGTTGAATGCCCCCGGCGGATCCGCCTGATAGGCGCCGATGACGACATCGGCCAGGCCGTCACCGTTGACGTCCCCGGCGTTGGACACCGACCAGCCGCTGTAGTCGCTCACCGAGTAGCCATTGATGACAAAGCCCTGTGTGTTGCCGCCGGCGGCGATGGCCGACAGATCCACCACCGCCGTGCCGGTCTTGCCGAACACCACGTAGGCACGGCCGGCGTCGACGCCGGTGGCGGTGTCGCTCTGGTGACCGCTGACGATCACATCGGCCAGGCCATCGCCGTTCACATCCCCGGCGCCCGACACCGACCAGCCGCTGAGGTCGCTGGCGGCCTGTCCGTTGATGATGAAACCTTCGCTGCTGACCCCCGAGGTGAGCGAGGACAGGTTCACCACCGCCCCGCTGGTCTTGCCGAACACCACGTAACTGCGGCCGGAATCGGTCATGCCGCTCGGTGCCGCGTCGGCCGAATACGCACCGACAATCAGATCGGCCAGGCCATCGCCGTTCACATCCCCGGCGCCCGACACCGAACGGCCGGACAGATCGCCATTGGTCTGTCCGTTGATGGCGAAGCCTTGCGTGCTGCTGCCGGCCGTGAGCGAGGACAGGTTCAACACGCCCCCGTCGGTCTTGCCAAACACCACGTAGCTGCGCCCGCCGTTGGACGCCCCCGGCGGATCGGACTGGCTGGCGCCGACGATGAGGTCGGCCAGGCCATCACCGTTGACGTCGCCGGCGTTGGACACCGAAATGCCGCTGTTGTCGGTGGTCGTCTGGCCGTTGATGACGAAGCCCTGCGTGCTGGTGCCGGCGGTGAGCGACGACAGGTCGATCGACACCATGGCCGAACCGCCAAAGATCACGTAGCTGCGGCCGGCGTCGTTGCCCCCGGTGGGATCGGCCGACGGCGCACCGACGATCACGTCGGCGTAGCCATCGCCATTGACGTCGCCCGCGCTCGACACTGACCAGCCGCTGGTGTCGGAGGTCGTCTGCCCGTTGATGACGAAGCCGCGCGGCGAGCCCGCCGCCAGGGCCGACAGATTGACGGCATTGGTGGTGTTGACCTGCTGTGCGGCGTTGTCCGCCAGTGGCGTGACGTCCAGATCCACCGCCCCCCCGCCCACCGTGGTGATGGTGCCGCCATTGAGCAGCAGACGGCCCGCCGGCACACTGATGCCATTGGGATCCATGTCGTTGGGGCCGACCGTATAACTGAACACCAGCGTCGAGGTGCCCGAGCCGCTCACGTACTGCGCGGCACGCGGCACGCCACCCACATCCAGCAGCATGGTCGGCGTGCCGCCGCTGGTGTCGACGATCACCGGCTGGGCAAAGGTGGTGCTCCAGGTCACCACTTCGTTGCGATCGTAGCTGGCATCGCCGCCGGCGTTGCTCGTAAAGGCCACCGTGACGAAACTCGGTTGCACCACTGTCACGTCGCCCGCCACCAGCAACTGGATCTGCGAGCCCGTCACGTTATAAGCGTTGTGCCCGTTGACTGTGCCGACCAGCGTCGCGCCGGTGCCCACCAGTCGCAACTGGTCGCCGACGTCGC